>JAFGNR010000135.1 GCA_016926915.1 Anaerolineae bacterium | reverse complement strand
GCGGTGGGGTTCAGGTGGATGACCTCGGTGACGTCCACGAAGAGCACGCCGGTTCCGTTTGCTTCGCTGCGCAGGTGCAAGCGTCGCTGCCCGCCGGGCAGCGAGAGGCGGTAGGTGTGCAGCCCGGGCTCCGGCGGCTTGGGGGGGGCGATCAATACCGTGAATTCGGCGCGGGCCTGGTGCAACCAGCGTGTCAGGCCCGCGCCTCGGGCCTGCTTTGGCTGTGTCATTAAGCGGACCGGTTCACCATTTGGGCGCTTCTTCGATCTGGTAGCTGGCGCCGCAGTAGGGGCAATTGACGAAGACGGCGCCGGCTTTGATGGCGATGGAATCTTTACTGAGCGCGCCGCCGCAGGAGCGGCATTTCATCTGTTCCAGGTTGACGTCGCCGCTCAGGTCGATCTTCTGCACCACGGTGGTTTCTTGCTTCTGGGGGCGCACACGGGTCAGATAGACCAGGACCGCGGCCCCGCCCATCAGCACGAGTCCGATGACCAGGCGGATCCACTGGCCGTCCATACCCACGACGAACATGATACCGAAAAAGCCGATCACAGCTGCGATGATGTAGGTTACGATTTCCATTATACCTCCCGGGTTGAATGGTTGACATGGGGATGCCCCGCGTTCCAGGCCCGTACGATGTCCCGGTGCGCGGGGATATTCGACAACATGGCCTGCCGCGTTGCTTCATCCGTGAGCCACGCGGCCTGCGTTTGGAGCCGGTTGTAGGCCGTTTCGAGGATGTGCGCGGCCCTGGGGTCATTGTGGTCGCGCAACACGCGGACGCAAGTCCAGTAGATGCGGAACGGATCTTCGGCCCCGTCAGGGGTGCTCTGGTTGAGGAAGTCGAGGACGTTCTCTATCAGCGACAGCGCCTCTTGCCGGCGTCCCTGCGCGAGGGCGATGCCGGCCAGCGCGGCGAGGTTTTCAGCTTCCAGGTGGGGCTGCCCGGACTCCCGGTACAGGGCCAGGGCCTTGCGCAGCGTTCCGGCAGCTTCCTGGTAATCGCCTCGCGCCGCCAGCGCGTTGCCGATGGCGGCCAGCGCCTGCCCTTCGATGTGACGCTGTTTCATCAGGCGGGCCACCTGTAGCGCCTCGTATCCTTGTGTCAGGGCGGCGTCTACATCGCCTTTCTGGAATGCCAGGGTGCTCAGTGCGCACAGGACATCGCCTTCAACCTGACCATGGCCCAGCTCGCGGGCGATGCGCAATGATTTCTCGAGCAAGGTTTGCGCCAGATCGAATTTTCCCATCCGCGCGGCGACCATGCCCAGACTGCCGAAGACGGCGCCTTCGCCTCGCCGGTCGCCGATCTCTTCGTTGATGGCGAGCGCCTCTTCGAAATAGTGCTGGGCTTTCAAATAATCGCCCAGGCGCAGCGACACTTCACCGAGATTGCCATAGGCGGCGGCCTGACCCCAGCGGTCGCCGATCTCTTGCTTGATTTTGAGCGCTTGTGCGAAATAGCCCCGGGCGGCGGCATAGCTTCCCTGGTGCACGGCGACGGTTCCCAGGTTGTTGAGGGCGATGCTCTCCCCGATGCGGTCGCCGATTTCCTGTTTGATCGCCAGGGCTTGATGGTAGTAGTCGCGGGCCTCGGTCGGATTTCCCTCATCGTTTGCCAACACGCCCAGGTTGTTAAGCGCCGCGCTCAAGCCCTGCTGATCGCCGCAGCTCCGGTAGGCTTCCAGCGACCGGACATAATAGGGGTAGGCTTTGTCGTTTTGCCCAAGAAACCAATGCACGACGCCCAGATTGCGCAGCACGTCGGCCCTGATTCGGGGATCCGGTAGAGATGTCGCCCCGCGGGCGCTATCGTCCGGCCCGCTGACCTGCTCGATCAGGTGCAACGCCTCTGCCAGCCTGGCGCGGGCGGGTTCGTATTCGCCCCGGCGCCACAAGGCTTGTCCCCACCAGAGCAGGCCGCGCGCCTGGTCGAAAGGACTGCCGGTGCGCTCCGCAAGGTGTATCCCGCGCCGGGCATGCGTGATGGTTGTGGGGTAATCGCCGGTGACCACTGCGAAATGCGCGTGGCGCAGGGCGGTTTCTCTGCGCATTCCGTCGTCGCGGGTTGCTTCGGCCAGGGTGGAGAGCGCCTCCAAATCCGCCAATTGCGCCTGGCGGTCGCCGGTGACGTTGTTGACCTGCTCGCGGGTCAGCAGCAGCGCGTAGCGGGCTTCGTGTTGCGCCCCAGGTGTGAGATCGAGGGCGCGGCTGAGGAAATTGAGGGCTTCGGCATTGGCGAATTGCGCTGCGGCCTGTTCCCCGGCGTGGTGCAGATGATCCCGGGCTTCCTCGATCTGTCCCCCCAGCACCAAATGCTCGGCGATGATGCCCGTGTACGGGCCCACCCGGTCTTTGCGCCGGTCTTGCAACCAGGCGGCTGCCCGGCCATGGTAACGGGGGCGGTCCCGTTTCAACACACTTTCGTAGGCCACGTCACGCAACAGGGTGTGTTTGAAGATGTACTCCTGCGTCCCGCTGAAGGCCGAGATCAGCCGCCGGAAAATGAGTTCCCGGCCTCGCAGCGTCTCCAGGATGCGGTCCAGGGCCTCTGCATTGAAAGTGTCAGCCCCGTTTTCCAGAAACCCCACAGCGTGATCCCAAAAGGTCGGGCCGAGGACCGCGGCGCGTTGTAGTACATTCCGCTCCTCCTCGGGTAATCCGTCCAGACGGGTCTGCAAGATCCCCGTGAGCGTGGGCGGAATCCGGGTCTCCACCAGGCGATGGGGAGCGATGCGCCATTGTGGTTCATCCTTGATGATGACCCCGTCTTCGATCAAGACCTTGATAAGTTCTTCGACGTAGAAGGGGTTGCCTTCGGACTTATCGACGACGAGCTCTTCGAGGATTTGCGGGATCGCGTCGACCTTTTGCAGAATTTCGGTCACCAGCCCGCGGCTTTCTTCGCGTGAGAGCGGCTGCAACATCAGGGACTGGTGGTTGGGCAGTTCTTCTGCCCATGCCGGGTACCGCTCGAAGAGGATCGGGCGCGTCAGCCCGATCACCAGTAAGGGGTGGTCGGAAAGCGCTGCCAACAGGTGCTCGATGGTCTCCAACGAGCTGGTATCGGCCCAGTGAATATCCTCCAGAAGCAGCGCCACCGGAAAGGCCCGGCTGGCGTTGCGGAAGAAACGGGTGAGGTAGTTCAGGCCGCGGTCGTAGAGCTGCTGGGGGTCGCCAAGAATCGCGGCCGTCTCGGAACTGGTGGGGAGATCGAACCCCAACAACTGCCCTATGACCAGGGCTTGCCGGCGACTGCCGCTTCCGTCGCTTCCCAGATGTTCTCCAAATCCGGCTTCCAGTTTCGCCAGGATGGTTTCGCGGTCGTCGCTTTCCTGGATTTCGAACCGGAAGCTGATGAGGTCGCGCAGCAGGGAATAGGGCATGGTCTGCGTTTCAGGGCGGGCGCGGCCTTTGAAGTAGAGGGTTTGGGCCGACTGGAATTCCGTCCAGTTCTCGAACTCGTAGAGCAGCCGGGACTTGCCGATGCCGGCTTCTCCGACGATGGAGATCATGCGGCAGCCGTGTAGTTCGGCAGTTTCGGTGTACGCGTGTTGTAGAAGCGCCAATTCCTTACTGCGCCCGATCATGCGGGTTTCGATGCCTTCGACGCCGCGCGAGCTGACCCGGAAGACGCGGGGCTTGGCCCGGTGCACCTGATAGACGTGCAGCGGCTCATCCCGCCCTTTGACGGTGATCTGGGGGAGGGGCGTGACGTCGAAAATGCCGCGAACCTGGCGGTAGGTATCGTGGGTGATGAGGATTCCATCGACGGGCGCTGCATCTTGCACCCGCTGGGCCAGGTTCACCGTGTTCCCGATAGCCGTGAACTCTCCCGTCGTCCCGATTTCTCCCAAGAGCACCGGCCCGGTGTTGAGGCCGATGCGCAGGTGCAGAACGCGATCGGGGGCTGCCTGGTTACGTTGCCGCATGGCTGCCTGGATAGCCAACGCCGCGCGGATCGCTTGTTCCGGGTCATCTTCGCGCGTGGCGCCGGTGCCCCACAAGGCCATCACCGAATCGCCCATGTGTTTGTCCACGTGACCGTTGTGGTGCGTGATGATCCCATCCAGGCGTCGCCACAGCACGTTCATCATATCGTTGACGTCCTCGGCATCCATGGTTTCGGTCATGGCGGTGAAACCGGAGACGTCGGCAAAGAGGACGGTGACCTGTTTGCGCTGCCGTCCAGAGGGGGGCGAGGGGTGAGATAATTGCGCGAGCTTTTCACGCAATGCCGTGACGGCCGAATCGACGACCGCAGCGCCCAGCGCGGCACGCTGGGCTTCCAGCGCCGCGATGGCTTGTTCGATCTGTTCCCGCTCGCTCACAACGGCTCCTTGTGGGTTTTGGCCTTCTGCAATGGTTCAAGTATACCAGAAAACCGGGGTCCTGAGTATTGTGGGGAATGGCGAATGGGTGAATGGGGGATCGTGAGGGTAGTTTAGGAATCTCTTAAGGCTTTGGGCTTGACATCTTCGGTAATTTAGAATATAATTATCATAAATATGATATAAAAGGTGCTGGCAGAGAACAGCACCAGAAAAAGAAAACATAAGGAGAGCAAAATGAAGACCAAGGTAGTATTTCTCACACTCGTATTGACGTTGGTGTTGGCCGTTTCGGTAGTCCCCGTCGGTGCAGAAAAGGCGCCGGATTGCGTTGACCTCGGCAGTTTTTCCGTCTGTTACCTGGGCATGCTGGAGCACCGGGATGGAACATCCACCTGGACCTACGCGGTGGTCAGTGATGCGACCGGATCCCGCGCGGGTCTGAGCCAGTTCTCGGTGGGAATCTGCCCGGCCGTGATCGACAGTGCGGTTCCCGGCGACGGTCAAGCCTACACCACGCCTGCGAAGTACGGCGAGGTTGTGGGACGTGAAGGTATTGTTTACAAGGTTCAGCTGGGTAACAATGTCGATACCGGCATCCACGGCATCACGTTTGCCGGCGGCCTGCCGAATTTGGGCCAAAAAGGCGCGAACGAAGTGGATATCTTCCAGTTCACCATTCCCTCCGAGGGCATCGCCCCCTCACTGGTTGACGTCGGCATCAAGGTGGGGAGCATGAGTTTCGTCGATTCCCTTCCCGGTCCCAAGGTATTGCTGCGCACGGACTGCCCCGGCGATTCGGAAGGATCCCGGAACACGATTAACGATAAGATCGCGCTGGAAGGCGTCGAGGCGTCGCCCTTTGGTTCATTGAAGCGCCCCTGATCGCTCATAACACGATAGAAATGCGCCCCCTCGATGTGAACCACATCGAGGGGGCGTTTGCTTTTGAGATGGGATATGCTTTCGCGCTGCACGTCCCACCTGGGCGCCGATGCTATTTCTATTCGTGTCGCTGCAAGATTGGCAGATAGACCCGGTACGTGGGCAGCGCCGTCGTGGTGAGCGTTGCGGAGGCCGAGATGGCGTTATCTCCCTGCGACGTTGCCGTGATCGTGGCGACATCGTTTCCCAGGGCGTCCGCGGGCAGCGTCACCGTGACGGTGATCTGGACCAACGTTCCGGCTGCCAGCGTGACTTGGGTGGGATCGACGGCGGTCGTCCATATCTCCGCCCCAGATGTGGTCAGGTCGAAGGTGTCCGCGACTGTTCCGGTGTTGTGGAGCGTCACGGTGTAGGCGGCGGCGCTGCCAGGGGCGGCGGATTCTGCTGCTGTGGTGGGCGAGAGCGTCACGCCATAGGTTGGCGAGACCGGCACCGCGTTCACAATCACCGGGTGGCTGACGTCGTCGCTGCCGGCAGCGTTCGTGATCACCAGGGTAACGGTGAACGTCCCTGTGTTGGCATAAGTGTAGATTGGATCGCTGAGTGTGGACATGCCGGCGCCATCCCCGAAGTCCCAGGCAAATGCCATGGGAAGCGACCCGGTGCTTTCATTCGTGAACTGCACCGGCGTCCCCAACGTCACGGGGCTGTTCGAGCTGAAGGCGGCAACCGGTGCGGTCGTCTGGGGACAGCTCGGGCCGCTGGCGGCGACGGTGATATCGTCGATGTGCCAGCCATCGAATTGCATGGCGTGGTCGGGATCCAAGAGGAACCGCAGGCGGGCGTTGGATTCGCCGTCGAGGGCGGGTAACGAGACCGTTTCACTGCTCCAGGTAGTGTGATCTCTGCCGGTGTAGTATACGCTGTTGTTCCAGTTGCTGCCCCCATCGGTGGAATACTGTATCCGCGCTTTGTCCCAATTGGATTCCAAATCGTAGCTGTGCCAGAAGTTCAACGTGACATCTGCTAGTCCTGTGAAATCCAAGACCGGCGACGTCAGGGCGACCTCGATGGTGGGGCTGTAGGCGCCGCCGGGGCTATCCGTCCACGAATGAGAGGGGCTGTGGGCGGCCTCGTCAGTGATGGCCCAGGGCGCATCGGCGGTCCAGCCGGTGTTGCCGGATTCGACGTCATCGGCTAACAGCGTACAGATGGGGTAGAGGACGAAGTCTTGCTGCACCGTCTGGTAATGGAAAGCCTCCACACCCCCGGCGACCGTGAGCGCGTGCCCGGCGGCAATGGCGGTCATATCGTAGGCGCCGCTGATGACCGTCATGCTGTAATAGCCAGTAGCGGGATCGCTGAGCGTGGAGAAGGCGCCGGCGACGACGGTTCCTGCGAGCGGCGCCAGCGTGCCGTATTCGCGGACATACCCTTCGATGACCGGGGCGCTGGTCGGATCGACAATGTCGAGGAAGGCGGCGGTGAAGGGGCCCCAGTCGCCATCATCGTTTTGTCCGTGGACCAGGACCAGATGGCGGCCCAGGGAAAGGCCAGATACATCGACCATGGCTTCCACGTCCTCGGCGACGCCGCCCCAGCTGCCATCGCTCACGGTCATGGGCGTCCCGGCGCCGTCCTCGCCGGGGACATCGATAAAGTACTCGGCGCCCGTGATGGGCTGCAGCGGATCGTCGTCGTACCGGTGGTCGGCGAGGGTGGCTGCCAGGGCCACCTGTCCTAGCGGGATGGTCGAGGTGGGAGCGACGGTTACGACGTCGGTATCGGGACCATACGCGGTCATATAGGGGGTGCGCGCGATCTTGTGCGCGTAGAGGAAGGCGGGCTTGTTCTCGGCCCAGAAGTCGCGCGGCATGCCATCGATGCCGTCGATGCAGCCGTAGGCCGGGAAGAAGCCGGAGCACGCGCCGCCGCTATCTGTCCCCACCTCGAAGGTGTACGAGGCGACGCCAAGTTTACCGTAGGTCCAGTCGTCGGTGGCGCCATCGACATCGTACCAGATCGTGCCCATGGGGTCATATCCGTTGAACGCGGCGAGCTTGCGCCCAATGGTCGTCAGCTGGTCGTAGTTGGGGGGATTG
>JAFGNR010000134.1 GCA_016926915.1 Anaerolineae bacterium | reverse complement strand
CTGCTCTGCTTCCTGTTGCCCCTGGGCGTTTTGCGGCGTCCTCCTGCCCGCGTTGGTCTCTTGGGGGCCAGGGCGCAGCATGGCGCGCGACCGTGGTTGATCGCTGCGTCGTTGTTGTTGGCGTTGGGAGGCATTGTGATGGCCTGGTTGGCGCTCTGGGTGATCCGGACCACGCCGCCGCCATCCCTGCAAATGCCCGGCGTGGCGCGGCTGGTTAAGGTCGCCGACGTGATTGTCGCGGGATGTATCGGCGGCGCGATCACGTTGTTGGGCCGCGCCATTGTGGGATACGCGGTTTTCACAGGGCGTCCCTTGCCGCGCCGCGATTTCTTCCGCCAGTGGCGCAGCACCGTGATTCTGGCTGCGGGATTCAGCGTGGTGGTTTCCTGGACGCTGGTCATCCGGCTGCGACCGATTTACAGTCTCATGCTGGCGACGACATTGATGGTGGTTTTTTACGCACTCTACAGCTGGCGCGCTGCCGATGAGCAGCTGCGGTTCATGGCGCGGTTGCGACCGTTTTTGGCCAGTCAGAACCTCTATGATCAATTGGCGGATCCGGAGTCCGTCAGCTCCGCAGATGCGGAGGGCCTGCTGCGCTCTGTCTGCGGCGATGTCGTCGGGGCAAAATCGGCGGCGCTGGTTCCCGCAGGCGCGCTCTCTGCATTGGTGGGACAGGCGCCCGCGTATGGCGAATTGTCTTCATTGCCGGCGATGCCGTCCCTATTGCGCGCGCTCACGTCGCCGGCCCTGTCCGTGGCGCCCATCGATGATCCCCCTGGGTTCTGGGCTGTGGGCCTGTGGGGGGAAGGACGGCTCAACGGCGTACTCCTCTTGGGTGAAAAGGTCGACGGCAATCCTTATACGGAAGAGGAAATCGACCTGGCCCGCGCGGGCGCCGAACGGATTCTCGACACCCTTGCCGGTTCCGAGATTGCCCGGGTTGCCATGGACTTGCTGCGTCAACGGTTGTCGCAGGCGCGCGTGCTCGAAGGGCAGGGGCGCCGGGTGCTCCATGATGACGTGCTGCCGGCGCTTCACACGGCGCTGCTCTACCTGAGCGCTTTGGAACAGACCCCCGAGATCCGCGAGGGCGTGGCAGCGCTGGCGCTGGCTCACCACCGCATCTCCGATCTGATGCGGGATACTGCGCCCAGCGTGCCACACCAGCTTGCCGAGGGCGGCCTGATTCCTGCGCTGCGCGGATTGATCGCTGGCGACCTTTCAGGCGCCCTGGACGCCGTTGACTGGCACATTGCGGCCGAGGCGCGTGACCGCGTGGCGGGATTACCCTCTTTCATGCAAGAAGTGATGTACTTCGCCGCTCGTGAATTGATCCGCAACGCTGCACGCCACGGGTGTGGCGATCAGCCCCGTTGCGCGTTGTCTCTCGACGTGATCCTGGAGGCGTACGAAGGCGGCGTTCGCCTGGCGATTCGGGACGACGGCGTTGGACTGGATCCCCACGCATTGCATAGCAGCAAACGCAGCGGATTACGGTTTCATAGCGCGATGCTGGCAGCGATTGGGGCGCATCTGTCACTCAGGGCGCTGCCTGATCGCGGCGCCGAGGCCGCCATCACGCTTCCTGCGGCGTGTTTTCCCACGAACAAAACCTAAAACCCGCTTTTCAATCAACGGCGCTGGAACCGGTTGCCGGGCGTGGGCGGGTGGGATCGTTTTCAACGCCCGCCAGCCACCGGCGCGCGGCGCGCGGCGAGGGCAGCCGGATCTTCTCTAGGTGCGCGTGGGCCGGATCGGCGAAAAGAGCCTGATAGGTGCGCCGGCGACGGGAGAAGCTCTGCAGGGCATAGAGAAGGATCGAGTCGCGGCTCAAGAGCGCGCGTGACAGGTTCTCGTAGTTCTCGTTCCATAGCTCCTCGTGGGCGAGGCTGCGGCGGAGCGTGCGGTGGAGCAGGCGCACCATGATCAGGGCCAGCCTGTAGTCGAGCCAGACCACTGTATCGACGCGTTGCCAGGTCAGATCACGCGCGAGGCTGTAATTGCCATCGATGACCCAGGCGTCGCCTTGCAGGACGTCTGCCACCCGCGCGCGGAATACCTCGACCGGCGCCGGTTCCCAGTTGGGGGCCCAGTAGAGCGCGTCCAGTTCGATGTGTGGAATCTGAAGCGCCGCGCTCAACCGGCGGGCCATGGTTGTCTTGCCGGACCCGGTGACGCCGACGACGTTGATGCGTTGCATGGCGCCGGCGTGCTATGCCCAGGCTGCCCGGGCGCGTTTTACCAGCAGGATCAGATACCAGCCCACCGTGACCCCAAACGCGATATGCGCCACGCTATAAACCGTGCTACGGATCATCACGCTCCCCCAGTACAGCCCCGCATCCACGGTATCCAGCGCCAGCGCCGGGTTCTGCCCCAGCTGCCAGGCGAAGGCGATGCCCTTGTAGAGGAGCAGCAGGATGGTCAGCGCGCCTCCCGCCATGTAGACGGTGAACAATCGCCGCAGGCGTTTGAGGGTGGGCGGATCCAGGGCCAGCATCACCATGTGGGTGAGGGCAGCCAGCAGCGCCGGAATCACGAAGCCGATGGCGAAGGTGTGCCCGTGCGCCTGGCTGATATAGTATCCGGCCTGGAGCTGTTGTTCAAGGCTGAGCGCTTTGAACACGAAGCGGGTGAACTCGCGGAAAAAGACGCCCAGCGTGAGCGTCGCCACCATCATGATGGCGGCATACCGTAGTTGGGGGAGGAGCAGGTGCTGTTTGGCTTGTTTCGACATGATGCCTCCTTGGAGAATGGACAGGATTTACAGGATT
>JAFGNR010000133.1 GCA_016926915.1 Anaerolineae bacterium | reverse complement strand
GAGAAGGCGGGCACCACGTACATGCCGCCGGCATCCTCGACCTCGCGGGCCAGCGCCTCGATCTGCGGCGCACGCTCGAAAAAGCCCAGGTTGTCGCGCAGCCACTGCACCAACGCGCCGGTAATAGCGATGGAGCCTTCCAGGGCATAGATGGCAGGGGCGTCGCCGAACTGGTAGCCGAGTGTCGTGAGCAGGCCGCTCTCCGAAGGAATGATCTCGGCGCCGGTATTGAGCAACATGAAGCAGCCCGTGCCATAGGTATTCTTGGCCTCGCCCGGCGTGAAACAGGTCTGGCCCACCAACGCGGCCTGCTGGTCGCCCAGGTCGCCGGTGACGGGAATGGCTTCCCCGAACGGCCCGGCCTTGTGGGTGAAACCGTAAGGGTGCGGCGCACTCGAGGGGCGAATGTCCGGCAACATAGCGCGCGGCACACCCATGATCTTGAGAATCTCATCATCCCAATCCAGCGTCTTGAGATCCATGAGCAGTGTGCGGCTGGCATTGGTCACGTCCGTGATGTGCGCGCCGCCCTTGGGTCCTCCGGTCAACCACCAGATCACCCAGGTATCGGGCGTCCCAAACAGAGCATCGCCCCGTTCGGCGGCCTCGCGAACGGCGGGCACGTTGTCCAGCAGCCATTTGATTTTGGGACCAGAGAAATAGGTCGCCAGCGGCAAGCCCACCCGTGAACGGAAACGGTCCTGCCCCAGGTCGCTCTCCCGAGCGAGGGCGTCGCAGATCTGTTTGGTGCGGGTGTCCTGCCAGACAATGGCGTTGTGGAGCGGTTTGCCGGTCTTGCGATCCCAGACAATCGCCGTCTCGCGCTGGTTAGTGATGCCCACCGCCGCGATTTCGCCGTCGGGGATGTTCCCCTGCGTCAACGCCTGGCGAATGACCTTCTGGGTCTTCTCCCAGATTTCCAGGGGATCATGCTCGACCCAGCCGGGCTTGGGGTAAATCTGTTGGTGTTCCTCGTAGGCCCAGATAACAGGGCGTCCCTGGTAGTCGAAAAGAATGCAACGGGTTCCGGTCGTGCCTTGATCGATAGCAGCAACATACTTGGTCATAGAAGCCTCCGGGTAGGGATAAGAGAAGAGAAACTCCGTGTATCCACGGTATCAGTCTGAGTTTTTAGGCGCGGCAGTCTGCATCTTGACCGGCGCAGCAGCAGGCTCACCCAGCGACGGCGTCACAGTGACGGCCGTCGCCTGGAAGTCGATATCATCCAGAAAGAGACTACTGAAGAAAAGGACATCCGTCTCTGCCTCAAGACGCAGCGTGACCATCTGGCCCGCATAGGCCGAGAGATCGACCGAATCCTGCACCCATCCCCCTGTCTGGGTCGAGACGCACAGGTTGAAGGTTTCGACCGCACTGCCATTGACGAAAACGGACCCGGTGTCCGCGCCGCACAGGAAATCGTTGGACGAAATCTGATACCAGTAGGCCAGATGGGGCGTCAACGCCGAGACCGTGACGTCTTGCTGGATATAGGAGCGTTCATCGTTGGCGCCGCCTAGCCAAGCCGCCCAGTCGCCGTTGTGAGGCGTGGGCATTTCCGGGTAACTGTCATCCAGGATGAGGGGAAGCCCGCCCGAGGAGTATTCGACCCATACGATAGGCCCCGCCTCGAATCCCCCGTTGGCGACAGAACCTGGTTTGACGTACTCCCGCATGGCAGCCGGCAGGAAGATTCGGAACTCCACCCTGGTCAGCCGCGCTGATGACCAGGCGCCCATTCCGGAAGGCCCGTCGGCCCGGACGCGATAGTACCATGTGCCGGATGCCTGGCCGGTGACGTCATAGGCAGCTTGCGCGCCGTAATAGATCTGCTGGGGAGCATCGAAATAGGGGGTTGCGCTCTCTTCGAGCAGGTACCCGGTGGCAAAGGGCACCTGGGACCAGCTGAGCGTGTAGTCGCCGTTCGCATCGCCATTGGCGATGGCATCGAGAACCGGGATACCCAACGGGTGAGGATCAACCGTGGTCGAGCGATTGCTACTCCAGGCGCTCGTCAGGCCATTTCCCGACGCCTGCACCCGGTAGTGCCAGGTCCCATCTCGTTGCCCGGTCACGTTGTACTGCAGGCCCGTCCCCCGATAGCGCACGATGGCGCCGGTCATAGAAGGATTATCAGCTTCCTCCAGTGTATAGGTATCAGCGCCGTTCACCGCGCCCCACGACACCGTATAGGCGTCGGCATGGGTAGGATTCACGATCGCGGCCAACACCGGCGCAGCCGGCAAGACGTTGACGGTGCGGCTATTGCTCCACTCGCTGTCGCCGCTGCCGTTGGAGGCGCGCACGCGAAAGTGCCAAGCGCCCACGGGCTGTCCGGCCACAGAGAATTGGCTGGCAGCGCCCGCGTAGACGGTCTGCGGGGACGAGAAACCGGCATTATCATCCTCCTGTAGCTCATAGGACGTCGCACCGCTCACATCATTCCAGTCGACGAGGAAATCGCCGTCTCCGTCGGGATTGCCGATGACCGCCAGCACCGGCGCCGCCGGGACACTGGAAACCTGCAAAGCTGCCAGCGCGTTGATACGCCCGTGGCCGAAAAACTGATCCCATCCGGATGCACCCAAGTCGTCTGCCGTATCCTCGATACGCGCCTGCACCTGATCCGGCGTGAAGGACGGATTCTGAGCCCAAACCAGCGCCGCCAGCCCGGAAACGTAGGGAGAAGCCTGGGAAGTTCCCTGAGCAAAGTCGTAGTTCTTCGAATAGCTGTACGCCGTCGTCATGAAGACATCATAGGTGGGCATGGTGCTGTAAATCCCTTTGGGATCATGGTAATAGGTCATATCGCCGCCGGGCGCCGCAATATCACAGTGGCCGCCGTAGTTCGAATACGAGGCCTTCGTGTCGCTCTGGCTGGTCGCCGCCACAGCCATCACGTTGCTGAACGCCGCCGGATACTGGGCAATGCCGGAATCATCGTTCCCCATGGAAACGATGACCAGCGCGCCGGCGTTGTGGGCATTGTTGATTGCCGTCTGCAGCGAGGGAGATGCACTCGGCCCGCCCAGGCTCATATTGAGGACATCCGCCCCATTGGCCACGGCCCAGTTGATCCCTTCGATAATGCCGGACGTCGAGCCGGTGCCCTCTTCGTTCAAGACGCGCACCGGCATGATCCGCGCCTGCCAATCTGTACCCGCCACACCGGCTCCGTTGTTCGTCGTCGCCGCCGCGATGCCCGAAACATGCGTGCCATGACCGTTCAAGTCGTGCGGATTGCTGTCGCCGTCGATAAAGTCGTATCCCGCCACCAGCTTGCCGGAAAGATCCGGGTGGCCCTCGTCGACGCCCGAATCCAGAATCGCAATCGTGATACCCGCGCTGCCGGTGGTCAGATCCCAGGCCGCCTCCGACTGCATCCGGGTATGCGCCCACTGTTTGCTAAACTCCGGGTCGTTGGGCGTCGTGAAGGCATGATAGAGGAAATTGGGTTCGGCATACACCACCCGGGGATCGTTTTCGAGAATCGCCACGGCCTGCCACTCGTCGCCCGCCGGCACGTGCAGCAGCTGCACGTCGCTGCCGTAGAGAGCTCGGACAGGCTCGGCCTTCGCGGCGGCAAGGAGGCCAGCGACAGTATTGAGCGTCGCTTCATCGCGGAACTTGACCAGAATCTCGCCGGGCTGGACTTCGACCGCCGCATCAGGAGCGCGAGACAGCAGTCCCTCGATCGAAGCCGCGTCCAGCTGTCCGCCCGCCAATACCAGCAACATCAGGGCCAACAGGGCCCCGACTAAACGTAACACCATCTGTTTCATCGCTTACGCTCCTTGTAAAAATAGTCGTCAGCGCTCAGCCGTCAGCCGGATAGGGATAGTAGCCGCGATTTTCAAATCGCGCTCTTGGGCCGGTCACTGGATCATGTACATCAAATCACCAGTTGCCTGAAGTCGCACCTGCCCATTTTCATCCTCGTTGGTGTGGTCTCCCACACGGGAACTCCTAAAAAATAGCCGCCAGCAAGTTTGGCGTTGAAAGTCGTAGCGCCCTGCCGCTCTTGTACGTGGCGCCGGTCATGCCTTACACTAGACGAAACAGGTCATCTATCACGCCCACACAAGATTTGCATGCACCGCGTGGCCTAAGCGACCTATGGAGCTGGCGGTTGCTGGAGCTGGAAAATGACGTAGACGACGATGACGAGCACGCCCAAGACAGCGGTCGCCAGGCCGGAAACCAGCTCGGAATTGAAGCCGGTGGGTTTCTTGACCTCAAGGGCCGCCTGTTGGGGACCGTGAGGATTATAGTGGACGGTCACGGCGCACCCGGCAGGGTAACGCTGCGCAACTGCTTCGGCCTCCGCGAGACTGGGGAACGAACGTTCCGGCTCGAAGTCCACGTTCTCCGAGGTGTAGGCTTTCTCCGCCACCGAATAGGTATAGCGCACCACAGGCGTATACGTCGCCAGCGCCCACTCCTCGGTGGTCTTCTCCTTGTGCACCACATCAGTGCTCAAGATGTGGCCTTCGACCGTGGGCCAACTGCCCACCGTCTCTTTGCGGCGGCGATCCAACAACGCGGCGATCAGGTAGACCAGACCCAGAAGCACCATACCGATGCCGAACACCAGCAAGAAATTCATCGTCGTACTCCTTCCCTGAACATCCCAGCTACGACCCTGTTTCCATTGTATGAGAGTTAGTATTTTTTGCAAGACGAAACCATAGGAAATTCACCGGTCAGTGCGCAAGGCGTTCCAGAAGCCAGCCAAAGACTTTCCCGAAAAAGCTACCCAACTGCGAAGTGCGTCAAAGACCGTAAGATCTTATGGCCGCCGGCAAAGAACGCAAAGGTAAGACCAAAATTCTTCAAGAGTAGAGACAGATCAAACACCTCGACTTATTGCAATAGACCCACGCATGCCGCCAGGAACGCATCATCCGGCGCAAGCTCCGCCGCCCGCGCCACGTCCGCCAATATCTGGTCGCTGTCGGGTTCGCGCAGGTACGCGGCCCACCCCCGCAGGAAATAGGCCGCCGCCAGATCGGGTTTTTCCCAAAGCGCCGTAGTCGTGTAGCGCGTGAGGTAGTTGCTCAATTCAGACACCCATTGTTCCGCGGCCGTATCCACGATCAACGGCGATTCGGGAGAAAAGACCTCCTCCGGTGCAACTTCGCGCACGATGTCCATGGCGGCTTCGTAATCTCCGTAGAGTACCCAGGAAAGCAGCGGGTAGCCGCTGTCCCGGGCCGAAGCCGTTGCATCTTCGGCGTGCAGGCGAATCAACGCGTCGTTCCACGTGACCAATGTAGTATCGGCCTCCGGAAATTCCGGCAGGAGCGCCATGGCTTCGGCGCTGGCGGCAACGGCATCCTTCCAAAGACCAGCCTCGGCAAGCGAGACGGCGCGATTTGCAGGCTCACGCAGAGGTTGGGGCTGCCCCATCAACAAGGGTTGGAGCTGCATCTCGAAGAAACGCGCGTTGGGGCGATTCCACTCGAAGACCTGATAAAGCACTTGCCGCACGCCGCAGGCATAACAGAAGATGTAGGGATTGGTCCGGTTGAGAAGCACATCGAGCATCCCATCCCCGTTCACGTCGAAAACGGAACCGGCGCCGGGGCTCGCGGCATCTCCTGCAATCTCCACCCGCAAGTGCGTCCCATCGAAACTCAGCAGATGAAATGTACCGCTGTGCGCGCCCATGCCGCCTTCCAGCGTGAGCCAGGTGCGTTGGGGCGCGATCTGGACCTGCTGCACCCCATACTCGAAAACGTAATCGGGCACGGCCGCCGCATTCGCATCCTCTTCGAACTCGAACTCCAACCGGCCCAGGGACTCCCACGCCTCGTCGCGGTAGGTATAGATGGCGACAAAATGCGCCGGAGGCGACGCCAGATTGTAGTTGCGGCCTCCCACGCTATAGACGGCCCACAACGGGTCTTGATCTGCGGGATACTGGAGCGGCAGGGCCAGGACATCTTCAAAGGCGCCCTCGGGGAACTGCGACTTGACGCTAGCAACCAAATCGTCCGTGGATATATCCGACGTAACCAGACTGAGGGCGCCAGACGAACCGGGGCCGCAGTCGTCGCGCATGAAAGCCCACTCCTCGCACTCCGTGCCATCTGCAAACACACAGTAGCCCGTCTCGCCATCTGTCGCGCTCCGTATCTCCAGCTTCCCGCCCTGTTCAAAGCAATAGGCCGACGCCGGATTTGCCACACCGGCAGCCGCCGTGGCCGGCTCACACTCCCCGCGATAGAAAGCCCACTCTTCGCACTCGGAACCGTCAGCGAAGACGCAATAGCCCACCTGCCCCCCTTCCTCGTCGCGAAGGTCCACCACGCCGCCGCGCGTCTCACAGAAAGCCGAGGCCGGGTTGGGCAACCCGGTTGTGCCGTCGTCGACGCTTGCCGGCGTCTCCGTCGCCGCGCACCCCACCGCCATCACCAACAGTATCACCCAGAGCCACCGCATCGTTTTCATGGATACCTCCTGGTTCCTCGCTTCCCATCACATGTGAATCGCACCTGGACAGGCAGCCCCATTATAGTTCACCCCTGGAAGGTGACGAATACCCCGCGAGCCATGACAAATCCGCGCTTGCTTTCTACGCCAGGACGTCGTATTATCAGGGTAGACGACATAGCCATGGCACATCGCCCATGCACAAACCAGAAGTTGCCATGAGCTTATAACGCACTTTGACGGCGCAGGCACACGCAAGCCCGTCACCTGAGCGGGGGCCTTCGCGGATAACGCCAAGTCGAAGCGTCTTTGAGTCGCCAGACGACGAGATTCCTCGACTTCGGGGACTCCGCTCGGAATGACGCTACCGAGCATTTCAAAAGGAGTATTTTATGACAGATTACCTGTTCCGAGAACCGTTGTCCGAGTTGGATCCCGAGCTCGCAGCGCTCATCGGGTACGAGACCGAGCGCCAGGCGCGCAAGCTGATCATGGTGCCTTCGGAATCGCTGTCGCCAAGGGCCGTCCACGAAGCCGTCGCCTCGGCCTTTGCCCACATCTACGCCGAAGGCTACCCGGAAGAAAGCACGCGCACCGAGACCGAAGCAGAGATCCTGGCCTACGAAGTTGCATTGGGACACTACCGCCGCTATGGAGATCCAAGGTACTACAAAGGCGTCGAATACGCCGACGTACTGGAAGCCCTGGCGCGCCGCCGCATCGCCGAGATATTCGCCACGGGGAAGCTTCGGCCAGACCAGCTGTTCGTCAACGTGCAAACCCTTTCGGGCGCACCGGCGAACACCGCCGTGCAATATGCCCTGCTCGAACCGGGCGATACCATGCTGGCCATGGCGCTGCACGTCGGCGGGCACCTGAGCCACGGGAGCAAGGTCGCCTTCTCCGGCAAGACCTACAACGTCGTCTACTACTCGGTTGCTGACGCCTCCGAGTTGCTCGATTACGACGAGATTCGCCGGTTGGCGCTGGAGCACCGGCCCAAGCTGATCATCGGAGGGTATACCTCCTACCCCTGGGCGCCCGATTGGCAGAAATTCCGCGCCATCGCCGACGAGGTGGGCGCCTACCTGCTGGCCGACATCGCCCACGTCGCCGGGCTTACGGCCGCAGGCGCCTATCCGACGCCCGTGGGCATCGCCGACGTGGTGACCTTCACCACCCACAAGACCTTCAACGGCCCCCGGGGCGCCGTTATTCTCACCCACAAGAGCGCGTTGGGCCGCAAGTTCGACCGCGCCGTCTTCCCCGGATTCCAGGGCGGGCCGCACATGGAAACCATCGCCGGCATCGCCGTGGCGGCGAAACTGGCCCGCACCGAACAGTTCCGCGCGTTGCAACACCAGACGGTGCGCAACGCCGTCGCATTGTCGGAGGCCCTGCAGGCAGCCGGGGTGCGCGTTTCCTACGGCGGCACCGATACCCACATGGTGCTCATCGACTGCAAACCGTTCAAGGGGCCCGACGGCGTTCCGCTCATGGGCGATCCCGCCGCGCGCCTGCTCGATATCGCCGGCATCGTCGCCAATCGCAACACGATCCCGGGCGACACCACCGCCGCCTATCCTTCAGGCGTGCGCCTGGGCACCCCGTGGATCACCCAACGCGGCTTGCAAGAGCCGGAGATGGCGACCATCGCCAATGCCATTGCCAAACTCTTCGGCGCCACGCAGGGCTTCACGACGCCGTGGCGGCGGCGCGAGGGCTACCTGGCCCGCGTCGATTTCGACACGTTGGAAGAGGTGAAACGCGAGATCGGCAGTCTTGCCGAGCAGGCCGCCGATCCTTACGAGGTACAGCAACGCACCGGTTATCCCCACTTCTATTTCATCGACATGGCGCTCAAAGGAAATGGGACATTCGAGCGCCTGGAGCTGGTAGGCGACCAGGTCGAGGTCTTCGTCGACTGGCTGACGCCGTC
>JAFGNR010000439.1 GCA_016926915.1 Anaerolineae bacterium | reverse complement strand
ATTCGCACGCCGCTCATCCCCGGCGCCACCGCCCGGTGCGAGAACCTGACGGGTATCGGGCGCTTCTTGGCAGAACAGCTCAATGGCAGCGTAGAGCGGTGGGAGCTCTGCGCCTTCAACAACCTGTGCCGGGACAAATACCATCGCCTGGGGCTGGCCTGGCCCTTTGGGGAGACCCCGTTGATGACCGCCGGCGCGCTGGACGCCATGGCGGTGTGCGCCCGGCGCTCGGGCGTCGATCCGGCGCTGATCGTCGCCACCGGAGCCACCCGTGCAGCGTCGTAGACGGAAGCGGCTCATGTCAAAAGCGCGACTGAAGTCGCCGCTACGAACCACATTCGCCACTATACCGTAATCAAGTGCGCGCACCTGGGCGGGCTGGCGCACTTCAGGGAGGAAACGCATGAAGTTGACAGAGACCCGGTTC
Organism: Anaerolineae bacterium; assembly: GCA_016926915.1. GTDB lineage: Bacteria > Chloroflexota > Anaerolineae > B4-G1 > SLSP01 > JAFGNR01. The sequence goes on along the minus strand of JAFGNR010000439.1, from coordinate 8,410 downwards.
ACCGAATCCGACATCATTGCCCACCGGCCGACGATGAAAATCGGCCTGCTGGCGACGCGCAATGACGCAGGACTGCCCCACCTGACGTTGATTTCATCGCTTCAGGCGAACCGCCCCACGCAGCTGGTCTGGGGACAGTTCGTAGAGGGAACCAGCAAACAGTTCATCCGTGACCACCCCAACGCCGGTTTCTTGATCATGACCATGGACAAGCAGCTCTGGCGAGGCAAGGCTACCTTCACCCACACTGCCGCGAGCGGCCCGGAGTACGAGCGTTACAATAACACGCCCATGTTCCGCTACAATGCCTATTTCGGCATCCACACCGTCTATTTCATGGACCTGGTCGGGCACACGGGGCAGCAGGCGCTGCCCATGGGCAAAGTCATCTTCGCCGCCGTGCAGACCATGATGGCGCGGACATTGGGCGGCGCCCAGGCAAAGAACGTAGTGATGAACGCCTGGACCCGGCAGCTATTCAACGGCCTGAGCAATCTCAAATATCTGGCCTACGTCGATGACGACGGCTTCCCGGTCATCGTGCCCGTGATCCAGGCCCAGGCCCGCGACGCCGAACACCTCATCTTTTCGACCGGGGTCTACGGCGATGAGCTGCACGCCATCCCCGCCGGCAGCCCCGTGGCGCTTTTCGGCATGACGCTGGACATGGAGGACGTGCTGGTGCGCGGCGCCTTCGAGGGCATCCGGCGCATAGGGGGCCTCCCCTGCGGCGCCCTCAAGGTCGATTGGGTCTACAATTCCATGCCGCCGAACCCCCAACAGATTTATCCGCCGGTCGAGTTGGCGCCGGTGGAAACGTTCTGACCCACCATTCACACAGGAGGACACTATGGCCGATTATGATGTCATCGTCATTGGCGCCGGAACCGGCGGGCTAAGCGCTGGGGCGCAGCTGGCCGCACAGGGGCGCAAGACGCTTGTGCTCGAGCAGGGCCCGCGCGTCGGCGGATGCTGCTCCACGTTCGAGCGTGAAGGATTCCACTTCGACCTGGGGGCTTCGCTTATCGAAAGCCCCGGACTGATCAACATGGCCTTTGAGCAGCTCGGCACAACCTTGAAAGATGAAGTCGATCTCATTGCCTGTGATCCCATCTACACCCTGGCCCTCAAGGATGGCACACGCATTCCCCGCCCGCTGGCGGTCGATGCGGCAGCCGAGGAGATCAGGAAAATCGCGCCCGATGAAGTATCCAACTGGTATGCTTACATCGATTACATGAAAGGCTTCTTGAATGCGGCCCACGAATTCTTCCTCAGCCCTACCCTGACGGCGAACGATATGGCGCGCTTCTTCATCAACTCGCCCGAGATGCTGAAGTACGCGCCCCTGTTCGCGTGCAGCTACCAAGACGTCATCAAGCGCTTCTTCAAAGATCCCAGGGTGCGCGAATCCCTCAGTTACCAGACCTTCTTCGTCGGGCTGCCGCCGGAACTGGCGCCGGGCCTCTTCGCTGTCATTCCAGTTGGGGAGCACGACGGGCTCTTCTACAGCAAGGGCGGCATGATCGGCATTCCGGAAGCATTGCGGCGCTGCGGTGAAAAAGCCGGCATGGAACTACAGCTCAATACGCTCGTCAAGCGCGTGCTGGTGCGCGACCGGCGCGCCATGGGCGTGGTGCTGGCCGACGGCGCCGAGATCACGGCGGACATTGTCGTCTCTGATGTGAACGCCAAGATGCTCTACCTTGATCTCATCGGCGAGGAGCATCTCCCCTGGCTGGCGCGTGTGGGGATCAAGAGCTACGAATACGCTATGTCGATCCCGATGCTCTACCTGGGTGTAGATTACGAGCCGCCGTTGGCATCACACCACACCCTGGCCACCGTCCCCATGGAAGATATGAACGATTTCTGGTGGCAGACCTACGTGCCGCGCCACTTCAAGCCCGATGAGCAGTTCGGCATCATCAGCTGGACCTCGCACAGCGATCCGTCGTTGGCGCCGGAAGATCACCACGTCATCGTGCTCACGCTGACGCCCGCGCCCTATCACCGCGCCGATGGACGCAGCTGGGATGAGATCAAACCGGAAATCACCGAACAGATCATCGCCTATTACGACAAACACTACATTCCCGGGCTGGCTTCTCACGTCAAGGTGGCCGAACTGGCCACGCCGTGGGACTTCGAGCGCAATCTCAAGACGCCGCAAGGCGCTATCTACGCCCTGCGCCAGGACGTGACCAACGAAGCGATTTTCCGCCCGGCGGCCCGGTCGAAATCGATCAAGGGCCTCTACCTGGTCGGCGCCTCCACGCATCCCGGCGGCGGCGTCCCCACGACCATTGCCTCCGGCATGATCGCTACGCGCCTGATCGAGACCTACGAATGAGGAGGATACCCATGAAGAAAAGCCGCCGCATCCTGTTCATCCTCGGCGTCATCGCCGGGTTGCTCTACGTTGGTTACCAGCAGTTGGATGATTCGCAAAAACGTTTCGTCAACGAATTGGCCCGCCAGGTTCCCTACATGATCCCCAGGTATTTCGTGTAGAAATCCTAAAGAGCGACTGAAGTCGCTACCACGAACCAAGGTTTGTGTCCTTGCGCCTTTGCGTAGAGATGAAATCGCGCGATACGGGATCGCATCCAAAGCCGGAGCGTGCAAACACTCCGGCTTCCCCCTGTTCGACTTTGAAAAGCTGCCTATAATGGGTGCGGCGTATCGAATTCATGGCAGCCGGCGCGCATAGAAAAAGGAGCATGTCCATGCCCCAAGCGAACCCATCAGATGTTTCCAGATCACGCAATCGTCTCGTGAACGCCATGCCCAAGATCGGGATTCGTCCCACCATCGACGGGCGCCGCCAGGGAGTGCGGGAGGCCCTCGAAGCCCACACGCTGGGATTGGCCCGCGCCGTGGCAGACCTGCTGAGCGACGAGCTGCGCCACGCCAACGGCCTGCCGGTGGAATGTGTGATCGCCGAACCGTGCATTGGGGGCGTCGCCGAGGCGGCCCGGGCCGCCGAATGGTTCGAGCACGAGGGGGTGGGGATCACCATCACGGTCACGCCGTCGTGGTGTTATCCCTCGGAGACCATGGACATGGATCCCCACCGCCCCCAGGCCATCTGGGGATTCAACGGCTCCGAACGGCCTGGCGCGGTCTATCTGGCAGCCCTGACCGCCGCCCACGACCAAAAGGGCCTGCCCATCTTCAAGATCTACGGGCGCGACGTGCAGGACAGCGGCGATACGACGATCCCCGATGACGTGAGGGTCAAACTGCTCCGCTTTGCGCGGGCGGGACTGGCGGCGGCGCGAATGCGGGGAACCTCCTACCTGGGAATGGGCGGCGTTTCCATGGGCATCGTGGGCTCCGCTGTAGTCCCGTCATTCTTCGAACGGTATCTGGATATGCGCGTCGAAAGCGTCGATATGACGGAATTCGTTCGCCGCATCGAAGAGGGAATCTACGACCCCGCCGAGTTTACCCGCGCCCTGGCCTGGGCACGCGCGAACTGCCCCGAAGGTCCCGATTCCAACCCACCCCACCGGCAACATACACGGGCGCAGAAGGATCGCGATTGGGAACTCTCCATCCTGATGGCGTTGATCGCCCGCGACCTGATGACCGGCAACCCGGCCCTCGCGGCGCTCGGGTTTGGAGAAGAGGCGTTGGGACACAACGCCATCGCCGCCGGCTTCCAGGGGCAGCGCGCATGGACCGACCATTTCCCCAACGGCGACTTCATGGAGGCAATCCTCTGCTCTTCCTTCGACTGGGATGGCCTACGCCAGCCCTACATTCTGGCGACGGAGAACGACGCGCTCAACGCCGTCGCCATGCTCTGGGGACACCTGCTCACGGGCACGGCGCAGATTTTCTCCGATGTGCGCACCTATTGGAGTCCCGATGCTATCGAGCGGATTGCAGGCCGGCGTCCTACCGGCATCGCGGGGCAGGGTGTTATCCACCTGATGAATTCCGGTCCCACCGCCCTGGACGGTACCGGAGCGCAGGAACAGAACGGGCAGCCCGTCATCAAACCGTTCTGGGATGCGACGCCGGATGACGTCCGGCGCTGTCTCGCCGCTACGACCTGGTATCCCGGCGTTCTGGAGGTCTTCCGGGGCGGCGGCTGGTCGAGCAGCTTCCGCACGCGCGGCGGCATGACGGCGACGATGTCGCGCCTCAACCTGGTGGAGGGGATCGGACCGGTGCTACAAATTGCCGAGGGCGTCACCGTCGATCTGCCGGATGACATCAGCGAGGCGCTGATCAAACGGACAAGCGTCGCGCGGCCCACCACCTGGTTCGTGCCCCGAATCACCGGCGCCGGCGCGTTCACGGACGTCTACACGGTCATGGATACCTGGGGAGCCAACCACGGGGCAGTGTGCTACGGGCATATCGGGGCCGAGCTGATCACGCTGGCATCCATGCTGCGCATCCCAGTCCCCATGCACAATGTCGACCGCCCCGGCATCTTCCGTCCCAGCGCTTGGGCTTCCTACGGCGCCCGCGACCTGGAAGGCGCGGATTTCCGGGCCTGCGCGCGCTACGGACCGCTGTACTGAAGGAGAGAAGTGAGAACTCACCAAGACATGGAAGTGCGTCCCGCCTACCTGCCCAACTGAGATAAACATTATTGAAGACAGAAAGGAGCACATGAACCCATTCACCATCGGCCCCTATCGCCCGATCTACCTCTGGGGAGGCCCGGGCACCGTCCGCATGAACAAACTCAAGTTCATGGGCGTGCAGAACGACGAATTCGTCCACCAGGAGGCGCATACCCCTCCCGGGCGCGACCGCGTCCTCAACGATATGTACTGCAATTGGGTACATCTGATGTACGATTGGGGCTTTCCCCCGGAAATCGAAGAAGAGGACTGGGACGCGTTCGAAGCCGCGACCCAGGTCTATCACGAGGGCGACACCCAGGTTTTCGCCTACATCCAGACCTCGAATTGCGTCTACGACGGGTCCTTTGTGAGCCAGGATTGGTACGCCGTAGATCCCCGGGGACGCAAGATCACCTATTTCACCTATGGCGGGCGCTATATGGCCTGCATGACCCATCCCGACTGGGTCCAGCATCTCAAGGACCTGGTTGCCGGCGCCATACAGCGAGGCGCCGATGGCATCTTCTGTGACAATCTCTTCCACGGCGCGTCCCCCAGCCCCCTATTTGGGGCCTGGTTGGGCGCGGCCGGCTGCTATTGCGACCGCTGTCGCCGGGCTTTCCGCGAAGCGTCATCGCACGACATCCCAACGCAAATGATCGCCGGGGATCCGGCAACGGCGGCGTACCTGCGCTGGCGCGCCGACCGCGTCACAGCGCTGCTGGCGGATCTCAAGGCCCACGCCAACGAATTGCAGGCCGGCGCGCCGCTGAGCTGCAACGACTTCGATCCCATCATGCGGGATTCCTACCTGGTCTACGGCATCGACCTGGAGGGACTGGCGCGGGTGCAGGACGTGACCATGATCGAGAACTACGGCCTGCCCCATTGGGACGCCGGAAAACGCCGTCTGGCCAACAACGCATTGACCATCCGCACGGCCCACGCCATGATCGGCAACCACGCCCATCTGAGCCTGCTCTCCTACGACGTGGGCATCGGCTTCGATCCGGTTTACCCACCCCGGCGTTACCAGCAGGGCATGGCGGAAGCCGCCGCCTGCGGCGCCAGCATGACGACGAAGGGCACCGAATACCACGATGGCGTGCAGATGACGCTGCTTACCGATGCCAAATACAGCCCTGCGCATGCCGCCATCGGCGCGTTCAACCGCTGGTTAGAAGCGCACCAGGACCTTTACACCGGACGCCGCCCTGCCGCCCCGGCAGCGATTCTCTATCCGGGCGAAGCTCTCTGGCTGGATTGGTTCCGCATGGCGCCGCTCTACTTCGGAGCAGGCCAGGTGCTGACCACGGCGGGTATCCCCTGGCGCGTCGTCCGGGCGGATGACGATCTCCAAGACGTCGCCGTGCTGTTGACCTTCGGCCCCGCGCAGCTCCCGGCCCCCTCCGGCGTCGCCCTGATCGACGTCACGGCGTTGCCAACATGGGTCCCGGCGCGCCCCTCCCTGGCAGGACGCAGCCGGGGCTGGAACCGCGTAGTTACAGCCGGCGCCAAAGCCGCCATGCAGCTCTACAGCGATGTGAAGTGGGCCCGCCAGGCCATGGAAGCCGTGGGGCTTCACAAGCTGGTCACGCAGACGCCGCTCTATTATCTTCCGGAGCCGGCGCGGCGCGACGCCCTATTGGACGCGCTGCCAGAAGCCGTGTACCCGCGCGTGACGGCAGAGACGCCCGTTTTGATCGATGTCTGGCAGCAGGGGAACATCCAGCAGGTGCACCTTGCCAATTACACGGATACGGCGCGCCCTGTGCGGGTGCACTTCGCAGCGCCTGTGGTTGCAGAGGTCATCGTGTTCGGGGAAGATCACGTCGAGACCCTGTCTGGAGCAACCCTTGAAGTTCCCCTGGACGTAATGACGATTCTACTGGCGAAGCCGGAGGCAACGTAAACGTCATTTCACCGCAAAGAAGGCTCTGATTTTGAGTCATGGGTGAAGAAGTAACACAGGGATGGCACAGAGACACACAGAGAACAGCCGAACAGACTCTGTGGATCTCTATGAGGCGCTCTGTGAATCTCTGTGTAACGGAGTTAATCTATTTTTCCAGGAGGCAGATTCATGAAACGGGACTTACGCTGGTACGACTACATCACGATCAACGGGTATTGGTTTGCGCTGACCACGCGCTCCCAGGTGCTTACCCCCCTGGTGGTGCCCCTGCTGGTGCAGCAGTTCGTCGGGGAAGCCCAGAAAGGAGCTTACGTCGGGCGCATCCGGCTCTGGGCCTTGATGGCGGCAGTGCTGGTCCAGGCGCTCATGGGCATGCTGTCGGATCGCAGCACGTCACGGTGGGGACGTCGCCGCCCCTTCATTGTCGCCGGAACCCTGGGCGAACTCGTGGTCTTCACGCTGATCGGCCTGACCACGAACATGTCAGGGATGGCGGGCTACTGGGCTTTGTTCGCGCTCTACATCCTCTCGATGCTGTCTTCGAACACTGCCCACGCCGCAACCCAGGGCCTCATCCCGGACCTGGTGCCGGAAGAGAAACGCGGCGCCTTCTCCGGCGTCAAAGCCCTGATGGAACTACCCGTGCCCCTCATCTTCGTCTCTTTCGTCGTGGGCGGCATGGTCAGCGGCGGCAATCTATGGGGCGCCCTGATCACGCTGATGGTCATACAAGTGGTCTTTATGCTGCTGACATTGCCGGCGCCGGAAGTGCGCATCGAAAAGCCGCCCTTCCCCCTCGACTGGAAGCCCTTCTTGCGTTTGTTGCTAATGACGGCGGCCTTCACCATCATCATCCTGGGCACCGGCGCGCTGGCAAAGACCGTGCTGAACATGAACATCGCCGCCGCACCGGCCGCCCGGAACCTCATCACAGGTGCAGCGGGGCTGCTGGCGATGGCCGTGGCCGTCATCCTGGGCGTCTGGGTCAGTATCCGTATCAGCATCGGCGAGGAGGCCAGGGAAAACCCCTCGTTCACCTGGTGGGTGATCACGCGTCTGGCCTTTCTGGTAGGCTCTACCAACCTGGCAGGATTCATGGTCTACTTCCTCCAGGAGCAATTCCCCGAACTGCAAGGGGAAGCGGCCGCCGGACCGGCGGCGCAACTGACCATGTTCGTGGGCATCTTCATCCTGCTCACGGCGCTGCCTAGCGGATGGTTGTCGGACCGGTTTGGAAAGAAGCTCATGGTGGCGCTGAGCGGCATCCTTGCCACCCTCGGCACCCTCGTCTTCATTCTGGTGCCCAACATGACCGTAATGTACATCGGGGCCTGCCTGGTAGGGGCCGGCGTCGGCCTCTTCTATTCCGCCAACTGGGCCCTGGGCACCGAGATCGTGCCGCAGGATCAAGCCGGGCGGTACCTGGGGCTTTCCAACCTGGCAGGGGCCGGGGCCGGCGCCATCGGCGCCTACATCGGCGGCCCCATCGCCGACACCTGCGGTTATACGGTGCTGTTCGTCATCTACGGCGCGCTCTTCCTGCTCTCGGTGTTCACCCTGACGCAGATCAAAGAGCCCCAAGTTGCCGTGGCGACCGCCTGATGAAGATCAGCCTATCGTCGTTCATCTACTTCAACTACACACTGGAAGATGCCATCCACCACACGGCGGAGGCCGGCTTCGACGGGATCGACGTGTGGGGCGGGCGTCCCCACGCCTACCGCCGCGACCTGCGGCAGCACGAGATTCAACAGCTACGCGCGCGGATGGCGGATCACGGGCTGGCAGTCCCCTCGTTCATCCCGGCGCAATTCCGTTATCCCACCAGCCTGTGCAGCCCCAACGAGGTCATCCGCTGCGACAGCGTGGCCTACATCCAGGATGCCATCGAACTAGCCTCCGGATT
>JAFGNR010000132.1 GCA_016926915.1 Anaerolineae bacterium | reverse complement strand
CCCCTCATCCACGTCGATAACGGCGCAGTATTTGCCGACGAGCCCCTGGTGGTGGAGATCCCTATCCAAATCACACCCGACGAGTTCGCCATGGCTTTCTACTACGACGTCCAGACCGGCGAGTTGGAAGGCATTCCGGTTGCCCAGCTCACTACCGACAGGATCACCTTCGTCACCTCCCACTTCTCGGACTTCGTGATTACCAAAATTCCGTGGTTTATTCTGGAGAATGTGAGCGCCGATACGGGATTCGTACCTGGAATCGATGACTGGCAGTTCACCAATCATGGATCATATCTTGCGCCCAAGGGGCATTGCGCGGGGCAAGCGATTTCGGCAATGTGGTACTACTACGAGCAGCGATTGCGGGCTGGTGAGCCGCCGCTTTACGGGCGATTTGATAATAACGACTACTCCCTGGACACGCCCTATCTATGGCAAGATGATTCTTGGGGTTACCGGTTCGCGTCCATGGTACATGATACGCTCATCGATTGGGACGATCGCAGCCGTGCATTTTTCAAATCGATGGGAGAGGTTAGCGACCGTCTCACCTGGGGGGCATTCGCCTATGCTCTGCTCCAGACCGGCGAGCCGCAATATGTCGCTATCTACAACGCCGATGGCGGGCATGCCATGGTCGTCTATAAGATGGCGCAAGGCTTGCTCTATGTTGCCGATCCCAACTACCCCGGCAGAACCGATCGCGTGATTCGGTTTGAAAACGGTGCATTCTTGCCCTACTACTCCGGCGCCAGTGCGACGGCCATCAGCGAGCAGGGGGAATCGGCTTATCCTCATATTCGCTATATGGCGAAATCCGTCATGACAGACTGGACCGCCATCGGGACGGAGTACCAGAAAGTGCTCGCTGGCACGGCTGGCGATGATCGCTTCCCAGATTACAAGCTGGAGTATCTGAGCGACTTTAACGAGACCACCGGCGAAGGTATCTGGTCGCCGGCGCCGGATGTGTTGGAGCTCACCGAGGAGGATACGGTCAAACCGGGCGAGGGCTATCGGGGGCAGGTGGTCTTCCGGCTCACCCCCCTGGTAGGTCTGGGAGATGTGATCGGATCGCTTTACGAAGGCGCCAACCGCGTCCAGTATTTCAGTAGCAGCGGCGTAGAGCACCAGGTGTCTTTCCGATACGCGTTGACCCCCGGTATTCATCATCTCGGCGTCCAATTCGATGACTACGAACCGGTCACTGCGGACAAAGGTCGTATCAACTACATCGATTTCCATCGCTTCAAGGTTATCTACGAACCGGAGGATCTCACCGGAAAGTGGGAGGGCGCGTGGCAGATTCGCTCGGCAGACAAAGCGCAGAAATACATCAAGGAAATGCTGGTTAAACTCCTGATGGCTTTTGGCGTAGACGAAGCGAAAGCCTGGGAAGCAGCAGATGCCGGGTTCCAAGAAGATCCCAATCTGTACAACGATCGAGCTTTAACCATCATTTTCGAGCGGGCTGAGCCCAATGCGCGCGACCGCTACCGGATGCAGGTCTTCATGCCCGATACCGACACAATAGCTTACGAGGGCGAGGCCAGCTACCGCGAGGGTATCCTGAGCTTCAAGGTCAAGGCTGGCGACAACACGACCTTTGAGTTCACGGGGTCGCTCAGCGACGAGGATACGTTATCGGGCGTCTTCACCGTGACAGCGTGGTTTGTCGTGAGAGATGCTGTCACGGGGGATTGGCTCCTGGTCCGCCAGTAGGAGAGCTTACCGGGGAGGCGGCTGCGTATCCTAAGTCTTACTGGGAGCGGTCTACCGGAAGCAGCCACAGTCATAGGAGATATGTAAACAGGGGGAACGGCCCACGGGCCGTTCCCCCTGTTCGCTAGACACTTTCACAGCGGCGGAATTACTTCACCTGAATTTCGACGACGCCTTTGACCTGGACGTTGCCTGGGAATCCCGGCATAACGATGCTGAAGCCGCCCTGGTTGCGGAAAGAGACGATGCAGTCGGCGCAGCCCTTCACGTCATCCAGGCTGACGTCGGCGGTGTAACCGTCATCCGCTACGAAGGCGACCGTCGTGGCGCCATCCTTGACGCCGGCTTTGTCCAACAACGCCATGATTGGAACCCCGGTGTAGGTCGAGGTCTCGCCGTCTTTGTTGGTCGATTCGGCCTCGATGGTATCCATGGCGCGGACGTCATCCTCGGCCCAGCCCATTTCCTTATCGACGTTTCCGGTGACCTTCAATGCGGCATCCGCGGGCATGCCGCCGCTTTCACCGCCGCCGCACGCCGCCAACACGACCACCAACATCATTGCCGCCAACACCCACAACATCTTCTTCGACATCTTGAACCTCCCTCTGATTGAATGAAATAACCTACGCGCTACGGAGCTACGGATTGACCTGCAGCTCTTGTAGCTGGAACACCCAACGATTGGCCGGGGTTTCCGGACACACGATGCGGATCGGGCCTTTATCCGGTTCTGCGTTAGTAATCCAGTCGCCGTCCTTCTGCAGCGCTACGATAGCGTCCTGGAGCTCGTCTTTGGTGATTTCGATGGCATAGCCGTCGCCGGCGATCGCGGTCACCGAGGTGAAGTCGCCGACTCCCGCCTGCTCGAAGATCGCGTCGACCGGGACCCCGCTCCACGAGCCGGTTTCGTCCTCGCCGAGTGATTTCTGCATCAGGATGTCCGTCAAATCCGTTTGGGGCATTTTGGCCAGTTCGGCATAGGAAAGCGTCAGGTCGCCCTCGCCGGAGATGATCAGATCCCAATCTACATTTGGCGCCCCACCACAGGCCGTCAATACCAGGGTGAGAATCACCATCAGTCCCCACATCCACATGCGTAACGATTTCATAGTTTCCTCCTTCAAATGGGAAGCGGCGGAATGCCATTCCACCCTACATTCTGAAAATAACACTCAGCGTTCAGACTTTCGACTACGAATTCCAGACTTACGTGCACCTCCTCGTCAACGCTCAATGACCCAGATCGGAATCAACATATCCCGGGGGATCAGATGCCCGTGATTCCCCAGTCGTTCTCCTTCTTGTACCGCGTGCATGCCATGATCGGCGAAGATCACGACCAGCGTATCTGTTGGGAGCTGCGCCAGTATTGTTCCTACAGCGGCGTCGACCTCGCGGATAGCCGCCTGCTCTTCCGGGGCGCCCGGCCCGTAGGTGTGCCCGGCATCGTCGATCCCGTGGAAGTGCACCCAGAACAGGTCCGGCATGCCGGCATCCAACACCGCCAGCGCATTTGCCAACACGTTGTCGTCGGTGCTGCCGTTGCCGTCGCGATCTCCGGACAGGGTGTAATCGGCGTTGCGCATCTCGAACGCCAGCGCCTCCCCCTCCACGGCTTTGACCTGCAACCCGGCCTCGGACGCCACGTCGAAAAGGGTCTCGGCGTCGGTCTTGCGAAGGCCGCGCCAGCGGACGCCGTGAACGTCGGGGGTTGCGCCGGTCAGCACCGAAGCCGAGGCAATCGCCGTCGCCGGTACATAGGTGGTCATGCCGGGCAGTGGTTCGCCCAACGCCGACAGGTTGGGAATAAGGCCATCTGCTAGCGCTTCGGTGTAGCGAATGTACCCGAAGGCATCCAGGAAGAGCAGCAGTACGTGCTGAGCCGGGCCTACATCCCGCGCCTGTCCTGTGGCGCCGGCGGGAGAAGGCAGACCCAGCGCCGCCGCCGCTGTGGGCGCCACATCGGTGATGTGCATTGCCACCGGTTCGAGGGGCGTTCCGGCGTGGGGGTGCACCGTGGCGACATGGTACGCTGTGTCTCCCAGGGTGATCTTGCCGTCCAACTCCCACATCATACTATCGGCAACGGCGTCCCATTCGGCCTCAACTGTCTGCCCTTGGGTGTCTTCCAGGTAAATCGATGCGACCAGCTCGTAACCGGCGACGTACAAGAGCCGCTCGACGGGGGTGGCGTCCATTTCCTCGTCGAACAGCGGGAGCAATGTGTCTCGCGTGACGGTTTGCAGCGATCCGTCGGGTCGCATGAGGGTGGCTTCCCAGGCTGGCGTGCATCCTGCAATCAGGAATATCGCCAGCAACAGACCGATCCACAAACGGCGTCCCGGTTTCTGCCTGAATGCCATGCGTTTTATTCTCCTTGTATCTCCGTCACGCCCGTGATCCACTGCGAACGCCCGCGCGCCGGCAATACCAACGTCACCTCTCCCCGCAACTGCGCCAGCAGGGCGTCTCGGGCGTCTTCGGCGCTGAGGGTGTGGCTTTTTCCCGCCGTATCGATCACCGTAATTGGTTCTTCACTTGAAAGTGGCAGCAGGGCGGTCAAGGGCGCGCCGATGATCCGGGCTCCGGCCTGCGCGCGGCGGATTTGGCCATCTTCCTCGCTTTTCAGCATCACGTCGGTCTCTTCGACGGTGAGGGATTGCGTCGGTCCCAGCAGCAATCGTCCAATCGACGTCGGCTCGCCCCCTACGCGCAAGGGCTTCTCCGGCCCGACCACGATCATCCGGCGAATTCCCTTGATCCACGCGGAGATGTGGAGGTTCTCCGCGGCAAAGCGAATGCCGTCTTCATAGGGCAGCAGCAGCGCTTCTGCCGTGAGATTCTCGCGCGTGATCGTAACGAAACCGCCGTCATCAGAGGCGAGGGTCACGCTTTCGAACGCAGTCACGCCCTGGTCGGCGAGGAAATCGAGCAGCGGGATGTGCGTGTGCGGCTGATCCCGGTAGGGTAGCACCTCGTTGACCAGCACGTAGCCGGGCTCCGGTACGTCCCCTGCGAAGGCGATGACCGCGTAGAAGGGCACGTTTTCGAGTTCCAAGGCCCCGTGATCGTCATGGCAGGT
>JAFGNR010000131.1 GCA_016926915.1 Anaerolineae bacterium | reverse complement strand
TGGAGGGTTGCCGCAGCCACGGGAGCGGAGCGGCGCTCCGCGTTACAGGGGACGTGTCAAGAGAAACGACAGGGTATCTGCGCCATCTGTGGATTGGACTCTGCGATGCTCATCTGATGACGTGCAGCCAGACCGCGCCGGTCTGCAACGGCAGGGAATCCGGCGTGATGAAGACGACTGTCGCCGGTACGACCTGGCCCGGCGCCGCAGCTACCGCCACCGGTACGCTGATCTTGCTGATCTGCCCCGGTCGCGCCTGCACCCACGAGGTCCCCACCCGTTGCCCGCCAGACCACACCTCGATCTCTCCCTGGAGGGTCTCGTGGAAAGGATTATCGACGTCGATCAGTACCCGCCCGGCGCCGTCCGCATCGAGCAGCTGGATGGCCTCGGCCGGTCCCCACAACGCGACCCGCGCGTGGGTTTCCGTGGGGCAGAGGTGCACGTAACGCGGCCCGTTCTCGAAGGTCAGCGGCAATTGACCGTCTGTGATGGCGATGGTGTGCGTCTCCCCCGACATCTCCACCAGGTCGACCGCGTCGCAGCGCACCGGCAGGGTCACCACATGCGGGTCGCCCGATGTCCACGCCGCCAGGGCGGCTACACCATCCCGGCGGAAGAGCAGCAGGTAATCGGCGGCGCTCTCCAGGGGAATGCGGCGCCGGAAGCTATACCCATCCAGGGTGGAGATCAACGTCCTGGCGGCGTGATAGGCTGCCTTGGGCGCCAGATCCTCGGTGACAATGCCGAAGTTGTGTTCCATATCCTGCGGGTCGGCGCCATCGTTGCGCCAGTCGTACCAGATGCTCAAATCGACATCGGACGCCAGATGAAACAACCATTGCCGCGTGAGATACTGCGCCTGCTGTTCCTCGGTCGGCCCGGCGGCGACGGTGGCATAGCCCCACTCTCCGGAGATGATGGGAATCTTGCGATCGGGGCTGGCGCGGTCCAGGATGCCGCGCAACCGCACGTAGTCTTCCCAGGCGCTCTCGGGTTTGTCGAAGCGGTACGGGTGCACGGTCACGGCATCCAGCCGGTTGAGCACGCCCTGATCCGCCAGCGCTGCGATATAGTCCCACGGGAAGCCCGCTGTGGCGGGGCCTACGATCCACGCCGTCGGATCGACGCGGCGGATGGCCTGCACTACCGTGGCTGCCAGCTTGGCATACTCCACCGGGTCCGGCGGCGCGTGCCAGAATTTGTCGAGGTTGGGCTCGTTCCAGATTTCCCAGATGATGCCGTGCGTGCGGTAACGCCGGGCCGCGGTCGCCGCAAACCGGGCAAACGCGGCCTGTCCCTCTTCCGAATAGTGCGCGGCCCCCCCACCCCCGTAGAGGTCGTTGCCGTAGTCAAGTATGAAGACGATGCGCATCCCATGGGCTTCCATGGTCGAGACCAATGCATCGTACTCCGAGAAATCGTAGCGGCCCCGTTCGCGCTCGATGAGGTGCCAGAAGAGATCCATGCGCACGAAGCGAAAGCCGCCGGCAGCCATCAGGTTCATCTCGCCGGGATCGGGGCGCGTGAAGTGGATGTTGACGCCGAAGGGTTCCGGGATCACGCGGCTGGGCAGCGCTTTGGGGTCGGGATACGGCGTCGGAATAGCCAGCAGCGGCAGCGTGGCCGTTGGCGTGACCGTCCCGCCATCGACCAGGAAGCCCAAGGAGACCGTCGGAACCGGCGTGGGCAATGCCGGGGGCGTGGGAGAAGGGGTAGGCGTCGGCATCGCGGTGGGGATGGGCGAGGGCGACGGCGAGGCGGCAGGCGTGACTGTTTCCGCTACGGGCGCCGCCGGAGAAGCTCCGGTCCCGCACGCCGCCAGCCCGGCAAGCACGAGCACCCATCCCAACCGCCAAAGTATTCCCTGTTTCATACCGTCATTATACACAAATCGGCGCGGGCGTGAATTCGTGTTCCGCCGGGGGAAAGCTGGTTACACAGAGATGCACGGAGGGAAAATCCGTGTATCTCCGTGTGTATCCGTGAGCCGCTGCGCAGCTGTACGAAGTCTATCTGGCCCATGCCGGGCGCGGCTTCAGAGCAGGCAAGGTCCCCGGCGCAGGCTCCAGTGGGCGACCATGGGAAATGCGGTCCCGCGACTGTGTACCAGCGGCAAGTAAAGGGTATCCGTGAACGTGGTGGGCATGACGAACTCATCCGCGCCGATATCGCAGCCGGCGCCCTGGGGACGGGCGTCGCCGTCCAGATCATCCACCGGTGCGCCGGTGCAACTTCCGGCGTCGAGCGCCGGGCTGGCTTCGGACAGGCGCCCGTCGGCGCCCAGTTGGGGATTGGCGGTCAAGCTGTGCGCCTCGCCGTTGATGTGATTCTGCCACTGCGCCAGCGTCCCCTCTTCCAGCAGGCTGCCGGGCCGGTTGTCGGTGAACACGCAATCGGCGTCGCGGTGATAATACAGATTGTGATCCATCACGGGTTCCCCCTCCAGCGCGGAAAGCCCACCCAGTTCATCCACATAGCGGATAGAGATGCAGGTCTGCGGCAACCCCGTGTCCTGGACGACTAGGTTGTTCTTGATAACCGGGTTGATTGAGGGCGGACGCCCGGCTTCGGGATCCCAGTCCTGGAAAGTGATGCCGAAATAGATGGGGCTGTGCGCGACCTGCGCGGTATCGATCAAGGTGTTGTTCCAGATCTGCGCATCTTGCGCCGCATACAGCCCAATGCCGGCCAATTTCGTCTTCTGGATGAGGTTGTTGCGCACCACACCCCGGATGCTTTCGTAGTAGTCAGGATTGACGGTCAGATCGAAGAACTCAGGGCTGGTATCGAAGCCGGCGAAGATGCCGCCGCCGCAGGGGTCGTCATCCGAACATGCTGTGCCGGTGCGTTCGATGCGATTGCGTTCCACCACGCAGTCCATAGCCCCGCCTTTGAAATACAATCCCGTGCCGGCAATGTCGTGGAAGTAGCTATCCTGCACGATCATGCGGTCGCCGTTGACGTTATCGATGCCCTCGGCGCTGTCGGGGCGTGTGGTCAGCCCGGTGTTGTACACCTCGGCGCGACGGATGGTGATGTCGTCGCAGCCGGGCGTGACCTTGATGGCCGCATTGCCGGTATCGTGGATGACGACGTCCTCGATCAAGATATTCGAAGCGCCCGCGCGATCGTCGGGGTCGCCCCAATCCCAGCGCGTCTCGAACTTGACGCCGTAGTAGTAGCCGCCCACGACTTCCACGCGCTGCAATCGACCTCCCGAACTATCGACATCGAAATGCACGCAGGTGTCGATGTCTTCGTCGTTCGCGGGGCATTGAATGATCGCCCACTCCCCCTCCTGCGAGCGGAGGGTGATGTTGGGTTCCCGGATGCGGACGGATTCAGCGTAGACGTTATCGGCCACACCCGGCGCGCCCCGCAGCACAATGTCGGCGCCGGCCTGCGCGCTCGCGAGGGCATGGTCGATGGTGCGGTAGGGACTGCCAAGGCTGCCGTCGCCGGCGGCATCGCTGCCGTCTGTGGAGACGTAGATCGGCGTTGTCCTGGGAGCGGGAACGCTCGTTTGCTCTGTCTCGGTAGGGGACGGCGTAGCCGTGGCCGGGTCGCTCGCCCCAGAACACGACATCACCAGCAGGGCGACCAAGATCGCCAGGCTCAAGCGTAGTAAGACACAGCGGTCTTCGTTCATGCCACTCCTTTACAGAAACCTTCTGACCCAGCATCGTTAAACCGGGCAAGAGTATAGTATGTTTCTGTAAACGGAATACTAAAATCCCGTTAAGGTTTGGCTAACAATTCAGCCGGTTCATCCCCCAACC
>JAFGNR010000130.1 GCA_016926915.1 Anaerolineae bacterium | reverse complement strand
TGCCGCGCGGCGCTGGAAGCCACAGCCTATCAGACGCGGGACGTGCTCGAGGCCATGGAGAAAGATTCCGGCGTGGCGCTGACGGCGCTCAAAGTGGATGGCGGCATGGTGGCGAACGAGCTGCTCATGCAATTCCAGTCGGATATTCTCGACGTGCCTGTGGTGCGCCCGCTGGTTACGGAGACCACGGCGCTGGGCGCGGCCTACGCCGCCGGATTGGCGGTGGGCTTCTGGGAAGACACCGAGGCCCTGCGCCAGAACTGGGGCGTCGACCGCACCTTCGAGCCGCAGATGGATGCGGAAACCCGCGCCGTGCTCTACGCGGGATGGCAGAAGGCCGTCAAGCGAACCCTGGACTGGGTCGAAGAAGCGTAAATCGACAGGGCGCGTCTCGTCGTCTTCGTAGCTATCCGTTCAGCGCCACGCTGACACGGATCTCACGGAGCAGCACGAAGAAAACCTCCGTGTGTCCTCTGTGCGACGACGTGTAGAGTTTTGGGACAGGTTCCAGGCGCATTCTGCCTGGTCGAGGTATCACATCGCTGGGGAGGGAGTGTCGGATGTCGCAGCCCTGTAATCGCCGCGCCCTCTATCGTATCGTAGAACTGGCCAGCATTGGCGGCTTTGTGCTGGCCAGCATTATCCTGGCGATCTGGAATCCCCGCGCATCGCCGGGACTTCCGGCCGAAGCGGCGACGTCTCTTGAAGCCTTGGCCAGCGCTATGCCCAACCAGGGATGGGCGCCGCTGCAGGTCACGTTCAGCGCGTTCGGGAGCCTGGCCGGAAGCGGCGCCCCTACACGCTATGAGTGGGACCTCGACGGCAACGGCATCTTCGACACCGACGCCACGGCCCAGGGTGGTTACGCCGCGTATACCTACGCCAAACCCGGCATCTACCGGGTTGCCCTGCGGGTGACCGACGCCCAGGGCTACACCGCCGCCGACAGCCTGACGGTGACCGTGCGCCATCCGGCGTCCAGTCCCGTCGATTATTGGACAATTTTCGACGATACTACGGTGCGGCGCGTCGACGTCACGCTAACCCAGGCGGATTGGGTGCGCCTCTGGGAGAATCCCGAAACGAAGCTCCAGGTACGGGCAGACGCCGTCATTTTCGGGGAGCGCCTGGAAGACGTCGGCTTCAAGATGCGCGGACAGTTCTCGCTGCGCGAATCGGGCGCCAAGAAGCCCTGGGAGATCGACACGGATGCTTTCGTGCCGGGGCAGGAATTCCACAACCTCAAGCAGCTGCTGTTCATCAATAACATCGGCGACCCCACCTTGCTGCGGGAGAAGTTGGCCTATGATATGCTGCGCTTCGCCGGCGTGCCCGCGAGCCATGTCTGCTTCGTCGAACTGTGGATCGACCTGGAGGACGACGATGCGCCGGCGGAATTCTGGGGCGTCTACACCCTGGTCGAGCGGATCGACCGCAAGTATCTCGCCAGCCGGTTCGGGCAAGACAGCAAGGGGGGCAACCTCTACAAAGCCAGCCACGCCCAGCGCGGGCCTATGGACCTGATCTACTACGGTCCCGATATCTCCGACTACCCGACCCAGGGCGGCAGCGTGGCTTACGGTAAAGTGACCAACGAGGAAGCCAACGACTATAGCGATATTGTCGAGCTTTGCTATGTGATCGACGGCGTCAGCTATGCGTCGCCCGAAGCGTTTACCCAGGCCCTGGAAGCACACTTCAACGTCGATGGCTTCCTCCGGTACATGGCAGTGCAGGTCGCGCTGGCGAACTGGGACTATTACCCGAACACCGGGAACAACTACTACCTGTTCCACGACCCCGTCACGGACCGGTTCGAATGGCTGCCCTGGGATCAGACCTGGGGCGAGGATGCTCGCCAGCCACTTTTCTCGCTGGATGGATTCCGCCTGGTGGAACGCGCCCCGTTGTATGACCGCGTCTTCGAGGTGGACCGCTATCGCCGCCAGTACGCGGCCTATCTCGATCTCCTGAGCCGCCATTGGTTCACCTACGAAAACCTCTACACTCAGGCTGCCGGGTACCATACCTTGATCGCTCCCTACGTAACCCAGGGGACAGGGGATAAGATGTTCTCCGGCGCGGGAAGCGGGCTGTTCGGGGGGATAGGGTCGCCCGAAGGCATGCTGGTGTCCCCCGGAGATTTCGAGACCGGCTGGATGCGGCTGGCGGAGTTCGCCGGAGAACGCGGCGCCTACATTCAAGAGGCGCTGCTTACAGAATCCTGGACCCCATAGGAGGCAGATCATGTCGCACACAGGTCGCATATTCCGAACCCTTGCGCTTTTCGCCGTCCTTATTTTGCTTCTGTCGCTTCCCTTTCTGACCCTGGCGCAGGAAGACGACATCGTTGAGACCTTCGACGCCGCCGAATTGCCGGAATGGGAACTGGCGCCCGACGTGGCGGTCGCCGGCGGCGTCCTGCGCCTCCGTCCGGGCAGTTTTGCCCTCCGGATGGGCGATTTATCCGATCCCACGTTCGCTCTTCGCGTGAAACTCACCGGACCCGGCGGGATAGCGGTCAACTATGCCTTTCGGGACGATACCCATTACCACCTGCAACTCCTGGAGGAGATCGTCATCCTGGAACGGATCGAGGCCGGCGCGCCCACGCGCCTGGGCGAGGTCGCGTTTCCCAACCAGGCGGCGGGCGATTGGTTCGAGCTGCGCATTGCG
>JAFGNR010000438.1 GCA_016926915.1 Anaerolineae bacterium | reverse complement strand
AATCCTGCAAATCCTGTGAATCCTGTCCCTCTTACTCCGTGCATAGCAATTCGTGCGCCTTTTTCAGCCACGCGGTGATCTCGATACCTTGCGGGCATTGCTCTTCGCACTGCAGACATTCGACGCACAGATTCGCCCGGTTTTCCTCATTGAGCCACTTATACGCCTGCTGCGCGCCCCATTGATCCTCGTACATCATGGCCTCGTTGTAGATCTCGAAGACGCGCGGGATGTTAACGCCATTTGGGCAGGGCATGCAATACTTGCAGTCGGTGCACGGGATGGGCGAAAGCGACGTATAGGCTTCCCGCACCTCGTCGATCAGCGCCAGTTCTGCCTCCGAGAGCGTCCCCACGCCGGAACGGCCCGCGCTGGCGACGTTCTCCTGCACGTGCTGCAAGGTGCTCATACCGCTGAGCACCACCGAAACCTCCGGCTGGTTCCAGAGCCATTGCAGCGCCCAATCGGCGGGCGTGCGCGCGACCTCCGCTGTGGCAAACAGCCCGGCAATCTTGTTAGGCGGCGGATTCTTCGCCAACCGGCCCCCGCGCAACGGCTCCATGATCACCACGGCCAGCCCCTTGCCCGCCGCGTATTTGAGCCCCTCCATGCCGGCCTGGTACGCCACATCCATGTAGTTGTACTGAATCTGGCAGAAGGTCCAGCCATCGTATTCATCGACGATTTGCTTGAACGCCTTCAGGTCATCGTGAAACGAGAACCCCAGATGGCGGATGCGCCCGTCGGCGATAGCGCCCTCGGCCCAGGCGCGCGCGCCTAGATCGCGCAATTTCTCCCACGACGCGGCGCGCAGGGCATGGAGCAAGTAGAAATCGATGTGGTCCGTCTGCAACCGTTCCAGCTGCTCATCGAGATAGCGGTCGAAATCGGCAGGGGATTCGATGAGCCAGGATGGGAGCTTCGTCGCCAGCTTGATCCGCTCGCGATAGCCATCTTGCAGCACCTTGCCGACGAAGCCCTCGCTCTCGCCGCGATGGTAGGGATAGGCCGTGTCTACGTAATTGACGCCGTGATCGATAGCGTAGCGCATCATCTCCATAGCCTGCGGCTCGTCGATCTGCTGGGGATCATTGTTGAGAACCGGCAGCCGCATCGCGCCGAAGCCCAGCGCTGAAGGTTTCCAATCCAGGTTTCCAAAAGTACGGTAATGCATGGCGCCTCCTTGATCATTGTCATCTCATCGTTTACTTTGTCGTCAATCCGGTGATGCGCGTGGTGGAATGAACACTGCCGTTATTGTACCTTGGGGTTGTGAAGGGGGCAAGGCGTGCTGGGAAAAGATACTGGGCCAGGTCTCGATTGGCGCCAGGCAGAATACCAAGTAAAATGTTCGTATCCTGTCAAAATTCCGAAGGAGCGATTATGACGCCAACTTCTTCCAACGGCGCGGCGCTGGGTTTCGAAGCCACACTCTGGGCCGCCGCCGATAAGCTCCGGGGCCACCTCGATGCCGCCGACTACAAGCACGTCGTCCTGGGGCTGATCTTCCTCAAGTACATCTCGGATGCCTTCGAGGAGAAGTATGAACAACTGCGGCTCTGGGCCTCGGACCCGCACCATCCCTATTACGTGAAGGATGAACCGGCGCGCTATCAAATCGTCGAAGACCGCGATGAATACCTCGCCGAGAATATCTTCTGGGTGCCGCGAGAAGCCCGCTGGCATACCCTCCAGGCGCAAGCCAAGGACCCCAAAATCGGTCTCCTTATCGACAAGGCCATGCGCGCCATCGAACGCGAGAATCCCTCGCTCAAAGGCGTACTGCCGCAGGACTATGGGCGCGCCGATCTCGACAAACGCCGCCTGGGCGAGTTGGTCGATCTCATCGGCGCCATCGGCCTGGGCGATAAAGAAAGCCGCAACCAGGACATCCTGGGCCGCGTCTACGAGTACTTCCTCGGCCAGTTCGCCGACGCCGAGGGCAAGAAGGGCGGCGAATTCTATACCCCGCAATCCATCGTTAAACTCCTTGTCGCCATGCTCCAGCCCTACCACGGGCGCATCTTCGACCCCTGCTGCGGCTCCGGCGGCATGTTCGTGCAGTCGGAAAAGTTCGTGGAGGCCCACGGCGGCCGCCTGGGCGACATTGCCATCTACGGGCAGGAATCCAATCCCACTACCTGGAAGCTGTGCAAGATGAATCTCGCCATCCGGAGCATCGAGGGCGACCTGGGGGCGCACGCTGCCGATTCCTTTCACGATGACTTGCACCTCGACCTCAAGGTCGATTTCATCCTCGCCAACCCACCCTTCAACATGAGCGACTGGGGCGGCGCGCTGCTGGAAGACGACGTGCGCTGGGCCTACGGGACCCCGCCCACCGGCAACGCCAACTACGCCTGGATCCAGCACTTCATTCACCACCTGGCGGCGGATGGGCAAGCCGGCTTCGTGCTCGCCAACGGTTCGATGTCCACGCAGCAGAGCGGGGAGGGCGACATCCGCCGCCGCCTTGTCGAGGCCGACCTGGTGGCCTGCATGGTCGCGCTGCCGCCGCAGCTCTTCTATAACACACAGATTCCGGCTTGTCTCTGGTTCCTCGACCGGGCCAAGCCTGCGCACCGCCGGGGCCAGACCCTCTTCATCGACGCGCGCGACCTGGGCGAACTCGTCAGCCGCGTGCGCCGCGAACTGACCGGCGAGGACATCGCCCGCATCGCCGCCGCCTACCGCACCTGGCGCGCCCCGGAGGGCCAGTACCAGGACGCGCCGGGCTTCTGCGCCAGCGCGGATGCGGAGACCATCGCCGGGCACGGCCACATCCTCACCCCCGGGCGCTACGTCGGCTTCGCCGAAGAGGAAGACGACGGCGAACCCTTCGAGGAAAAGATGGAACGGCTCACGGCGACACTGGCGAAGCAGTT
>JAFGNR010000129.1 GCA_016926915.1 Anaerolineae bacterium | reverse complement strand
TCGAAACCGTTGCCACAGACGGCACAGGAATCTTCGAGAGCCTCAAGGCGGCTATCAGTTCGGTGGTAACCAACGCGCAGCACAACCTGTGAGAGGATAAAACGGAACATGAGTATGAACCCGGATTCTGATCAACCCAGCCTCGCAGCCACGTTGAATGCCGCAATCAAGTACGCGCGTGAAGGAGATAAACCCCGCGCGCGCCAGCTGTTGCTTGATTTCGTGGAGCGCGACCCCTCGAACGAGGATCTCTGGCTATGGCTGGCAGCCCTTTCCGACGATCTGGAGGACGCCAAGCTCTACCTGGAAACTGTTCTCGCCCTGAACCCTACGCACACAAAGGCCCAGCAAGGCCTGATCTTGATTGAAAAACGACTGAATGACCAGGCCGCTTATCTACCAGCGCGTGAGGTAGACGCGCATCAGAATGCGTCCGCGCATGGGAATGCGTCCGCGCATGGGAATGCGGATGCGCATCAGAATGCGGATGCGCATGGGAATGCGTCCGCACATCAGAATGCGTCCGCGCGTGGGAATGCGGACGCGCATGGGAATGCAGATGCGCCGTCCCATGCTGATACGCATACAGGTACAGACGCGCGCGAGGATGCCGCTCTGTTTGAGGAAACGGCAGCCTTCCCATCCGGCGCCCAGAGGTCCGCTGCGCAGCCTCAGAGGCCCGCGCCGGAGCTGCAAACCTGCATCAACTGCGGCGCACCCTTGTCTGAAGACCCCGTGCACGGAGGCCCATCCCCCTGCCCGGTGTGTGGCTATCCTGAGGCGTTCTCTACACCGGATGCGTTCGACCTGGCATCTTTCCCACCGGCAGTCGCTAACGTCTCTGAACCACAAATCGACGTGAGCGCCGAGATTTCACCGAGTTTCACCCTCTCGGTCCAGCAAGCCGAAGCCATCGACGCGTGCCTGGAGCGCATGGCCTACGAAAGCGAAGCCAGTTGTATCATCCTCGCCGACATCACCGGCCAGCTCATCAGCGAATTGGGGCATACGAAGGGTGTAAACACACAAGTCCTTTCCGCTCTGGCCGCGGGCGAACTTTCGGCCACGCAAGAAATGGCCCGTCTGGTCGGCGAGAAAGCGCGTTTCAACCTGTTGCTGCACGAAGGGGAAGACCGGAGCGTCTACCTTTCGCCGGTCGGCAACAAAATGCTCTTGATTATTGTCTTCGACGGGCGCACCCCCATCGGTCTCGTGCGCATCATCCTAAAGAAGGCCGTCGAAGAACTGGGACCTATTCTCCAGCGACCGGGCGCCCAAGGCGATGACGACTTGAGTGCGACCCTGAGCGAGGACTTCGCCAGGCGTCTGGAAGATGAATTCGATGCGTCGATGGACTTAATGATTGAGTAGATGGTGTATGAATCATGGATTGGAGTACGTAGTATGGCAATCAAGGGTAGTTTGAGCGATATGGACATCCCCAGTCTGGTTCAGTACGTCTGCAATGAGGGACAAGAAGCACGACTCCACGTCCAACAACAAGATCAACAAGCGCTTCTCTACTTTGCGGCAGGCAGCGTCATCCATGCCGAAATGGACGATCAAATAGGAGAGGAGGTATTCTATCAAGTATTGAGATGGCAGGAAGGAGTATTCACATTGGAACCCGCCGTTGCAGCGCCAGCGCACACCATCACCACGCCGTGGTCAGTATTACTCGTCAATGGATTGCAACGGTACGATGAGGAAACCTGGGACAATACACTTCATGAGGAGGATTATGACATGCCGGAGAACATCCAGGACATATTGAAAGAGCTGGGCGAACAGGTGCCCGGCTTCATTGCGGCGTCTGTCGTGGGTATGGATGGCCTGGGCATCGCCGAACACGCGGCAACCAAGGTAGACGTGGAGGCCATCAATGCCCAGATGACGCTGCTGGTCAAATTGGTCGATACCACGATCCGCAAACTGAGCCCCAACGACGCCGTTGACGACTACCTGCTGACCACCGAGCGGGCCTACTTCCTGGTGCGCTTCCTGGAAGGCAAGGACTACTTCCTGGGCTTCGCCGCCGACCGCCGCGTGACGAAACTGGGAAGCATGCGCCTCAACAGCCGTATCTACACCGAGCGCGTAGACAAGGCGCTGCCACACTAGAGGAGCTAAACGATGACCAAGATCGACGACATCCTACAAGAGGTCCGGACAGAACTCGGCTCCGACCTCATTTCGACTGACGTAGTCGGCATGGACGGGCTGTCCATTGGCGGCATCATCACCGACCCGAACTTCAATGCTTCGGCAGCTGCGGCCCGCTTCGCCATGGTTATGCAGCTGGCGCGCAAGGTATCCAACAAGATCGCCCTGGGCGAAGTGGAAGATAGCCTGGTCACCACGGGGGGAGCCTACATCATCAGCCGCTTCCTGGGCGATGGCTCTTACTACTGGGGGCTCGCCGTCACGAAAGATGCCGTTCTGGGGTTGGTACGCATGACAATGAACGAATATGCCGACCAACTTTGGGATGCGATTCCCAAGTGATGTAGATCACAGAGTACAGCAACGTCACAGCATTCAATATAAAGGAGATACATCATGGCAACAGAAGAACAGAAGAAGGTGCGGCAGTTACGGCTTTTCAATGACATCATCTTCGGCTTCGCAAAGGGGTTGTACGACCTGTTCGGCGACTCGGCGCTGGCCACCGTCGACACCATTGGCGAGGACATCCTCGAAGAGATGGAACACGAACTGGGCCTGGAGATTCATGGAGAAGACCCACAGGACATCCTCACCGAGATCGAGCGCCTGCTGGTCGACGAGTACGGACTGTGCACGAAAGCCACCTTGCAAATGCACCCGGAGACGCACGAGATCGACATGATCTGCGAGAACTGTTTGTTGACCAAGGCCACCAGGGATTTGACAGAGGCCGGGGTGCCGCCGTACACGTGCGTCCCCATGATGATGGCCTCGGCAGCGCTTCACAAGCGGTTGGGCAGGAAAGCCAAGCTGGTGAAAGTCGAACAGGATATCGAGAATCGCACCTGCGACGTCGATTTCAAGCTGCTCAACTGAGGAAGCGCACGAACCTTTCCAAGGGCTACGGCCCCCAACGCTTGTGCCTGACGTTCAGGTGCATAGCAGGTCAATGCTACATCATCGAGCGCAACTACCTGCAATGAGACGCCAATGCAGCCGCTGGACGCAACCGCCATCACCGAACCCAGCGCCTCACAGGCGCCTGAACGGGGCATCGTGCACAGCAACGCTCGCCAGGCCGATGACAATGCAGCCTACACTCAGAACCGGCCCTACGACTCCAGTGCACGATCATAGGCTGAGGCCGCCGGCATCCCAACTGGCTACCCCGCCGGCGGCCTTACCCTATGGAATGTGTTTGCAACCGGTAACGCCATGAAAGAACCCATCCTTTTTCGTCGTCAGGATACGCTGAGCCACGAGCAGGCCATGTATTGGAAAGACCTGCTCTATCGCACGGTGAAAATCGGCTCCGAGCTGGAATTCGCCGTCCCCAAAGGCATACGCAAAGACGACTTTTTCCCACAACTGGTCGAAATTCTGAAGCCCTCCAAGGACCTGCTGCAACTGGGGAAGTATGGCGTCTTCAACGTGGTCAGTGAACACTGCGGTATTGAAATCCAGGTCATCGGTCGCCAACCTTACTACCCTGTACTCCTGGAACAATACCGCTCTATTCTCCAGCCCTTGCTGGAACAGGGCGTGCGCGCCCGCCCCACGTGCGGCTTGCACTTTCACGTACTCACACCGGGATTGGCCGAACCGGTGCCGGAGATCATCCTGGCGAATCTCTGGAACCTGACGCGACGGTACGCCCCTAACTTGCGCTTCCTCACCAGCGCGGGCGACCGGTATGAAGCCCTGTGCCGCCGGCGGAATTATGCCAGCCACCTGGAGCTGGTACGTCACACGCCCGGCGCCCTGCCGATGCGCAAAATCTACGAAACGCTACGCGACAGTAAGCAGGTTCCCGAACACAACAACTTCCTCAACCTCGAACACATCCGCTTCACGGAAAACGATGCGGTGTACCCTTTCCACGTGGAATTTCGTTTTCCAGACGCCGACCTGTCGCCGACATCCGTGGTCGCCAAGAATTACCTTTTTCTGGCGATGGTGCTCAAAGCTGTAGAAATGAGCCAGTATGGGATCATCCACGTGGGGCGCATTCGCGAGTGGCGCCGGAAGATCGAAATCCTCCACTGGTTGAGCAACAACGCAGGCACGTTGGCTACCAGCGATACCCGCAACATCACGCCGGAGGTGATCGAGGAATTACGCGTCGGCTGCCGGGAATTGCTGGAACTGCTCAAACCGATTTTCGGGCGCTTCGTACGCGCCTCGTTCGAGGGCGCGGAAGATCATCCCGCCTTCGAGGTGTTGAGCCTGTTGGCAGAAACGCCCATCAGCCTGTTACGCTGTAACGGGCGCAGCTGGCTCGAGATCGAGGCTTTGATGGCCCAACGCGCCACGATCAAGCCCGGCGAATGGGACCAGAATGACCGGCGACTCATTCGCGCCATTGAATTAGCCGAACTGACCGGGCGCACAGAGCCGGAGGGGTGGAAATGGGAGATCGCGCGAGCGCTCTACCTGACGCCACAGGAGTTGGAACGTCGTCTGGAGCGCCTGGACCGCTGGCGTGGCCTGAAGTGGGATCAGAAACTAGGGTCCATGGTCTTCCTGGGTTGAGATGTGCGGGTTAGCGGGTACCTTACTCTATCCCCAGCCTCGCCCGGCGGAAACCTGGCAGAGATTGCGAGAAACCTTCACGGCCAACCTCCTGGCCAACGAGGAACGCGGGCGGGAGGCGGCAGGCGTCGCAGTCATTCAACGCACCGGCGACTACGCATTATTCAAACAACCGGCCACCGCATCGGAGCTGGTCGAGATGCCCGGCTACCGGGAAACCCTGGCGCGCCTCAACGAAGAAACTGTGGCGGTCCTGGGACACACCCGTATGCCCACGAAAGGTAGCCGCTGGCATAATGCCAATAACCATCCCGTCGTAGCGGGACACGTGATTGGAATCCACAATGGCGTAATCGACAACGATGATTTGCTTTTCGAATCCCTCAAGCTCCCCAGAACCGCTGAGGTCGACAGCGAGATCATCTTTCGCCTCCAGGACCTCGCCGACCCCAGTCAAACCAATGGAAACTATAACACGTGCTTACAGCAACGCATCGATCAGCTCACAGGACGTTTTGCAACGCTGTCGACCGACGTGCGGAAGCCCACGCAATTGCTGGCGTTGAAATACCTACGGCCCCTTTGCCTGCACTACGAACCGGGCCTACAGGCGCTTTTCTTCTCCTCACGCTATATTTTCCTGCGCCGGGCTTTTGGGCGCTCGGTCATCACCGAAGCGCTGGATACCGGTTTTGGATTCTGCTTCGACGCCCTGCGGCTGCCGGAGTTGGGAAGCGAGCCGGCAGCCAGCTTTCCCATCAATCCGATTTCTTGTGAAACGTGTGTGATACGATGACAAAAGAAAGCGTCTTGATCATCGAAGACAAAGAAGATTTGCGCGAGCTCTTGCACAAGACGCTCTCACGCGTGGGGGAATATGACGTCATGGTGGCTCGCGATGGGCGCGAGGGCCTGGAACGGGCGCTCAACGATGCCCCCAGCGTGATCGTGCTCGACCTAGCGCTGCCCTACATGGATGGATTGGACATCATGGAAGCCCTGAAGGCGCAGAATCGGACCATCCCCACCATCATCATGACCGCCGATAGCCGTCCCCAGACGATCCTCAGAGCCTTCAGATTAGGCGCAAAGGAATTCCTGCAAAAGCCCTTCGAAATCGAAGAAATCTGGACAGCCCTGGAACGCGCGCTGACCGAGGAACGGCTGCGCCGCGAAAAAGAGCAACTCACCAAGGCGCTGGCAAGAGCCAACCTGCACCAGCAACGCCAGCTAGAAAATTGGGAGGCCATCAACTTCATCGCCAAGACGATTACGTCTACACTCGAGGAAGAAGAAGTTCTGCGTCGCGTGGTCGCCACCGTCAATCACGTGCTCAAAGTCGAAGCAGGATCGCTGCTCTTATTGGATGAGAAGACACAGGAGCTTCATTTTGCGATCACGTTGAAAGGCAACGTCTCGCGCTTTTCGAACGTTCGCCTGAAATTGGGGCAGGGCATTGCGGGGTGGGTTGCCCAACATGGCAGGCCGCTCCTGGTGCCGGACGTACACCGCGACGCGCGTTTCTACGCCCAGATCGATCAATTGGGAGGATTCCAGACTCGCGCGATCCTCTGTGTGCCTTTGAAATCCAAGGACCGCATTTTGGGCGCCTTCGAAGTCATCAACAAACTGGAGGGACCGACCAGCCCGGCATTCACGCCCGAAGATGCAAAACTCCTCCAAACGCTGGCTTCCTGGACCACCATCGCAGTGGAAAATGCCCGTCTCAACCGCACATTGCAGGAAAACGCCGCAGCCGCAACCCTCAAGCAGGCCGTAGTCACACTGGCGCACTACATCAATAATCAACTGATGAATCACATGCTGGAGCTGGACAGCCTGGAACGTTCTAATATGCCAAGTCAGAGGAAGATTCATGCCATGTTGGAATCCTCTCGCACGTGCGCGCAGAACATTTCAAAAGTAGTCGCAGCTCTGGATCGCCTCTCGACAATCGAAACCGTTCCTTACGTAGGGTCAGAGCAAATGATCGACATCAATCGCTTCCTCTTTGAGAAGGAGTGACGTTCTACACTCACCAATCCGCTTCCCCGGCGTCCTGGCTGTTGCCCAGGTAATCCCTCAACCACGCGCATTATCTCCTGGCGACCTCTCCCCTATCGGCCTATCGCCTATGTTTCTATCCCGCTTGAGTCCTGGCGAATGTTAGGCTATACTGAAGCCATGACCGCAAAGACCAGGAAGGACAATGCCGGGATACATGCACGCAGGTAGCCTGGCCAGATCAATAGCGATGGCCAGGTTAATCGGCGCGAACGGCAGCAAGCGCCCGACGAGTCCGGTCGCCCTTTCTCCAGGCCTCCTGCGTGAAAGCCCACGTATGCGCACAGTTCCCCTTGAGCGCTAGAGGGCCTGCGACGTGAACTGCAACAGAAAAATCGTTCAACTTCAGGAGGGAATATGATCAGACTGGTTATCGACACGGACCCGGGCGTCGATGATGCCCACGCCATCATGGCTGCGGCGGCCCACCCGGCCGTGCACATAGAGGCGTTGACCGCCGTCAAAGGCAATGTAGCCCTGAAACACACGGCGGCTAATGCCTGCAAAATCCTGGACATCATGGAGTCGGAGGCTACCGTATACGCGGGGTGCGCGCTCCCGTTGATTGCGCCGCCAAGCGACGCCAGTGAATTCCATGGACGGGACGGCCTGGGCAACAGTAATCTTCCACCCTCTCCACGTCCTATCGCGGAAGAACACGCCGTCCAGGCGCTCATTCGCATGGCAAACGCCGCGCCCGGAGAACTGACCTTGTTGGCTATCGGACCGCTGACCAACGTCGCTATGGCCACGCGTCTCGACCCCGAACTGCCGCAGAAATACCGCGAGCTGGTCGTCATGGGAGGCTCGATTCGCGGCATGGGGAACGCGACGCCTGCCGCGGAATTCAACCTGTACACCGACCCGGAGGCTGCCGCCATTGTCTTCAGCACGTGGCCACAGTTGACGCTCCTCTCTTGGGAGACAACCATGGCCCACACTTTCTCACCACAACAGGTCGATGCACTGTGGAGCATGGCGTCGCCGCGCGCGGAATTCTTCCGGCGTGTGAGCCAGAACACCCTGGACTTCATCAACCATTTCCTGGGAGACAGGTTCTTGTTGGAGCCTGACCTGCTCGCCGCAGCCGTTGCCATCGAACCAGACATCGTAAAAACGGCAGAATGGCGCCACGTAGAGATCGAACTGGCCGGCGTCAACACCCGGGGGCAAACCACCGTGGACTGGTTCGACCGCACAGGGAAAGATCCCAACGTCAAGCTGGTGCTAGAAATGGATACCGACCGTGTATGGGAAATGCTGAAAGCCGCCCTCGAATGAAACCGGATACAGCGCACCTCGTCGCCCTCGCCCGGGAGCGACAAGCAGAAGTCGTAACCTTCCTGCAAGACCTCATCCGGATACCCTCGGTGAACGGGCGAGACGCGGAAGTGGCTGTAGCACAACGCGTCGCCGAGGAGGCTGCGCGGCTAGGCTTCAAGGCTGACCTGATCGCAGCCGATCCCACGCGACCGAACGTCGTTGTCAATTGGGGAGACGGGCCGGCAGGATTCGCGCTGATCGGACACCTGGATACCGTCGCCGCAGGCGATGCCACGCGCTGGTCGTCGGCGCCGTTTGCTGCCGAAATCCGCCAGGGACGCATCTACGGGCGCGGAGCAGCCGACAACAAGGCCGGTATCGCCTGCGGTCTCTATACCCTGGCCCTGGCGCGCGACCACGGCGTCCTGGATCCCAACAATGTTCGCCTGATCCTGGCCGGCGTCGTAGACGAAGAATCCGGCGCCAGCAGCCAGTTGGGCGCGCGGTATTTGCTCGATCAAGGTTATCTCAAAGCGCAAGGCGCCATCTATGCCTATGCCAGCGACATCGTCTGCATCGGGCATCGCGGCTTGCTGCGCGTAACCCTGATAGCCCAAGGGAAGGCCGTGCACTCGGGGAGTCCGGAATGGAGCGCCGGGCAGGCCGGCGTTAATGCCGTCACCGGGCTGGCCGAAATTCTACTCCATTTGGAAGCCCTGACGCTCACAGCCCCAGAGCACCCGGCTTTTGCCGGTCTGGGCTGCACCCTGACCCCGGGCACCCTGTTCCACGGCGGTGAATTCGAGAGCATGGTGCCGGCGCAGGCCGAAGCGCTGGTGGATGTGCGCTTGATGCCCGGGCAGACGTCACAAACCGTCCTCGATGAGATCACGCGCGTCATCAACGAGGTTGTAGGAAAACGACCAGGATTGCACGTAGCTCTCACCGTGAAGAACGACCTGCCGGGCGCTGCAATTCCAGCCGACCATCCGCTGGCAGTCATCGCCCAGCGCTATACCCATCAGATCACCGGGCGCCCGTGGCCGATTGCCGGCGCCGGGCCGGCGAATGAAGGCTACATGCTTATCGGCGCCGGCATTCCCACGTTATGCGGGTTCGGCCCTACCGGAGGAGGGGCGCACGCTCCCGACGAGTGGGTGGCGGTGGACAGTTTGTCCCAGACCATCGCCATGTACCTGGGGATCATCCGCGACTATCTCGACCCACACGGCCCATAACAGAACACGCGCGGGAAAAGAAAACACGGCATTCACGATTCGCCATTCGACATTCACCATTCGCATAAGGAGGACCTATGGCCGGACAAACACGAGACCCCTGGGTTGACGTCAAGACGCGGCACGGTTTTGCCGCAGATCAAGTCATCTCCGCGCTACAAAAGGAGATCCGCCGGGGACACACCGAAAACGCGGCCCTACTGGCTTACGAAATGGCTACTACCAGCCCGGAATTGGAAGAGTATCTCTGGTACCGGCTCCTGGTCATCTCCGTCGAAGACGTTGGCTGGGGAGACCTGCAGGCTCCGGTTCTGATCAACACCCTTTACCAGATCAATCAGCAGTTCGGACATCGCGGCGGAGAACATCTGCTCCTGGCCGTGCATGCCGTTCGTTATCTGTGTAGCTGCCAAAAAGACCGTTCCAGCGATGAAATGGTCAATTGGCTCATCCGGCAGGTAGAAAGCGGCGCGTTGCTGCCTGCCATCCCCGACTATGCGTTGGACATGCACACAGCACAGGGGAAAACCCTGGGACGCGGCGTGCAACATTTCTGGGAAGAAGGCGCTCAAATCGCGCCCGAATTGCCGGATCGCGATCGCACCTATCGGGAACGCATGTTGGAGATTCTGGAGCGGGATGATTCTGCTTGAGGAGCGCCTTGGCGACGGACGCCTCACACGTTGTCAGAGACCGTTTTGCGGTTTTCCCGGAAAAGAGCTTGACTTGGCCAATGTTTTCTCCTATAATGGGTCTATTGGTCCTACCGGTATACCAGTGTACCAGACACCCGCTTCTGGGGTTAAGGAGACGATGGGGATCAGTTTCGAGCCTGTAGAGCGGACGACAGTCAGCGAACGCATCGCCAGACGTATCATCAACATGATCAACACTGGCGCCCTCAAACCTGGCGACAAACTACCATCAGAACGCGAGTTGATGGACCAACTCCACGTGAGCCGTTCTCCCATTCGGGAGGCGCTGCGTTCCCTAAGTCTGCTAGGCGTCCTAGAGACGCGCGCCGGCGATGGCACCTATGTCAACGAACACATCACCAACACCCTGGCAGACGCCTTGGAATGGTACGTACTTCTAGGAAAAAGGGACATTCTGGAGTGGATAGAAGTCCGCGAACCCCTGGAGATTCAGGCAGCCGGTTTGGCCGCTCAGCGGGTTTCCCCAAAAACTATCAAATACCTGGAAAAGGCGCTGGTCGCATACTACGACGAGACGGAAGACTTCGAGACAATGGTCGAGACCGAGATCAACTTCCACAAAGCTGTAGTGGAAATCTCCGGAAACCAGACGCTCAAACAAGTCATGGCCGTCTTCTACGATCTCTACCACGATTTCGTGATCCACCAACGCGTTGCCTATGCCCGGCGCGACCCGCGCGAACAGGGACACCAGGCCATTGTAGACGCTATCAAAACTGGAGATGAGAATGCTGCCCGTAAAGCTATGGCCGAACATCTCCGCATCTCGAAACAACGGGCGCTGGCCGAGAAGTTTGTTACGCAAAACGAATCCAGCTAACCATCCTGTGAGGTGAACAGAGTCGGTGGGAAGCCAGTCTTCCCACTCACGCGAGATGCTTGTGTAAGGAGGTCGTGCATGTAATGATTCGTATCAGTGGATGACAGTCGAGATTCAGATCCAAACTCAACACTCAAGAGGAGAGAGAAATGTTCCGACGAATCCTATACACACTGTTGGCTGCATTGGTCGTCATGTCCCTATTGGCCGGGTGCGGACAGGCCGAGCCTGAAGAGCCCGAAACGCCTGCTGAACCCGAAAAGACCTACAAGATCGCCCTGGTCATCGGCTTGCTGGGCGACCGGTCGTTCCTGGATTCTGCCGCGCGCGGCATCGATATGGCCAACGCCGAATTCGACAACATCGAGACCAAGATCATCGAGAACGCCGACGTCGGCGAGCAGCAACTGGCTGCCCGAGCCATGGCCGAGGAAGGCTACGATCTGGTCATCACGGTCGGCTTTGGTTCCGCAGACTGGACCAACGAGATTGCACTAGAATATCCCGACACCCACTTCGCTATCGTGGATGCCACGCTTGAGGCCCCCAACGGCACCGGTCTGACCTTCCGCGAGGACGAGGGCTCGTTCACAGTCGGCATGGCCGCAGCGATGCTCACCAAGACCGGCAAGGTCGGCTACATCGGCGGTATGGACGTCCCGATACTCCGCCGCTTCGAGGAAGGCTACATCCAGGGCGTCAAGTACGTCGATCCCAACATCGAGGTAGTTAGCGGCTGGGTCGGCGCCTTCAACGACCCCACCAAGGGCAAAGAGCTGGCGCTAACGCAGTACGAGGAAGGCGTGGACATCATCTTCGCCGCCGCCGGCAAGAGTGGCGAGGGCGTCCTAGCCGCTTCCGCCGAGAAGGGGCTGTTCTCCATCGGCGTCGACTCGGACCAGTGCTACATTGAGCCGGGCAACGTCATTGCCTCGATGATGAAGATGGTCGACCTCTCGGTGTTCAACGCCATCGAGAGCCTGGTCGGTGGGACCCTCGAGGGCGGCACCCAGGTCTACGGCCTGAAAGAGAACGCGGTCGGTATGTGCCACCTCTACGACATCGACACCTATTTCCAGGACAATGGGCCCGAGGATATGGCTACGAAGCTGGAAGAGGAAGTCATCCCCGCCGTTGAAGCCGCAGTGGAGAAGATCAAGAGTGGAGAGATGTGCGTGCGGGATCACATGGAAGTGTTCCCCTGTGATACCCCGCCTGAACCCGGCGGCATGAACCAATAGCCGGTATGCAAATCCAAGAGGGGGGCAGCATGACGCTGATGCTGCCCCCTTCCCTACAAAGCCAGGAGGCTGGAACGTGACCGCAGCTGTTGAGATGCTAGACATACGCAAAGAGTTCCCGGGCGTGGTCGCCAACGATAACGTGAACCTCACCGTGCAAGAGGGTGAGATTCACGCTTTGGTCGGCGAAAATGGCGCGGGCAAATCGACATTGATGAATGTCCTTTATGGCCTGTATCATCCGGAAGGTGGAACAATCAAGATTCGGGGAAAAACAGTGCGGATTCGCAAGAATTCCGACGCCATCGACCTTGGTATCGGTATGGTGCACCAGAGCTTCAAGTTGGTGCCCTCGTTCACAGTGACAGAGAACATCACGCTAGGAACTGAGCCGCGCAAAAATGGTATCTTCCTGGACCAAGACACAGCCCGAGAGAGTGTAGCAGAGATCTCGAAACGGTTCGGTCTCAAGGTCGACGCCGACTCCAGAATCCAGGACCTGCCGGTAGGCGTACAGCAGCGTGTCGAGATTCTGAAGGCGCTGTACCGCAATGCCGATATCCTGATCCTGGACGAGCCAACCGCTGTCCTGACTCCCCAAGAAACCGACGATCTCTTCGCAGTGATTCGCTCGTTGGTCGCCAAGGGAAAGACTGTGATTTTCATTACGCACAAGTTACGGGAAGTCCTGGAGATATCGGATCGGGTCACTGTAATGCGAGATGGCAAGGTCATCGGCACCAAAGACACCCAGGACACCAATTCCAAAGAGCTCGCCCGCATGATGGTGGGACGCGATGTGCTGCTGCGGGTAGAAAAAGCGCCGGCTCATCCTACCGATCCTGTACTGCGCGCGGAAAAGATCACAGTCCTGGATGATCGCAGCCTGCGCGCCGTGCGCGGCGTCTCGCTAGAGGTGCGAGCAGGGGAAATCCTCGGCATCGCAGGAGTACAGGGAAACGGGCAACGCGAGTTGGTCGAGGCTATCATCGGCCTGCGTCCGGTCCTGGAAGGCAAAGTTCTCCTCAAGGGACAGGATATGACCAAGGAGAATGTGCGCAACCGGCGCGAAAACGGCATATCCTGTGTGCCGGAGGACCGTTACGTGCGCGGCCTGGCCCTATCGGCCTCTCTCGAAGACAATCTTATCGTCGCCAACTACTTCAAGGCGCCCATGTCCAAAGGAGTGATCCTCGATCTGAAAACGATTGCCGAGTTCGCCGATGAGATGATCACCACCTTTGACGTGCGCACGATCGGCCGCCAGGTCCCGGCGTTTACATTGTCCGGCGGGAACTTGCAGAAAATCGTGTTGGCGCGCGAGATCAGCGCGCGGCCGGATCTCCTGGTCGTCGCCCAACCCACGCGCGGTCTCGACATCGGCAGCATCGAATTCGTACACCGGCGTATCGTGGAAACACGGGATGCCGGGACAGCCATTCTTCTCGTGTCTGCGGAGCTGGATGAGGTCATGTCATTGAGCGATCGCATCGCCGTGCTCTACGAGGGCAAGATCGTCGGTGAGATTGCAGGCGATCAGGCCACCGAGGAGAGATTGGGCTTGTGGATGGCCGGCATCACAGAAGAAGACGCACTTCACAAAGAGGAGGTCGGCGGTGTCTGAGAGCAAAAACCGAACGAAAAACAACACCACCAGGCGCAGCAAGAGCGAGAAAGCGCCCGCCGGCATTCTGCAGAAGTTGAAGGGCTTCGCAGGATCGGTGTTCCGGCGGTCCATCACCGTCATCTTGAGCATTCTGGCAGCCATGATCGTCGGATCAATCATCATTCTGATCTACGGTGAGAATCCCCTGGAAGTCTATTCCGAGCTCTTCAT
>JAFGNR010000128.1 GCA_016926915.1 Anaerolineae bacterium | reverse complement strand
GCCTGGGTCATGCTGCGGATTGCATCACACAGTACCCATGTTCCGGCAGGATTCTCGGGCGGCACGTGCCGGGCCAGGAAATTGTGAACCGGGGCGATGTCGCCACGGGCCGCGAGTCGAATTGCAAAGCTGACGGCCTTCTTGACGTCGATCTCCTCATCCCAAAGCAGGCTTTCGGCCAAGTCCAGGCAGCGCGCGGTGAACGCTGCATGTTTCATGGGGACGCGGGCGATCACGGTGATCCCGGCGCGGCGAACCCATTTGTTGTCATCCTCGAGCCAGGGCCGGAGAGCGTCCAGCCACTGTGCGGGATCCTTTCTCACGATTGGTTCAAGCGCATCCATCGCCAGGCGGTCGGCGTCTTCCCAGCTGACGCAACTGCGACACAGCGTCATCAGCAGCGGCATGATCCTGTCCGGCGCGATGAGTTCCATCTTGCCTAGCGGAAAGAGCGCCACGACGCGGCCCTCGCGTCCATAGTCCTCCCATAAGATGCGTGCGAGGGGGATGAACTCGTCCACATGTTTGCGCGCCTCGGACGCAATGACCTTGCCAATGGCTCTCAAGTCGGCGATGGCAATGCCCGTGGTCTCTTGCTGGGCTTGCTGGTCCTCTTTGATCGCGCCGAGACTCTTGACCTCACCCTGGAGCCACAGATCGCGTAGCGCATCCGCGGTCGCCTGTGGCGCAGTGGGGTCGTAGGTTGCTAACAGGGTTTTCACCTGCGTGGTCACATCATCTGACATGGAGACCTCCCTAATAAGGATAGAGAATGGAGTATAGAGGTGGGACGCTTATCTGGCGTGGTTCGAATGTGTTGCCCCTTCGCCGGACCGGAGAGCATGCGACGTCTTACAGGTCGGCGCGAATGGCATCCAGGGTTACCTTCGCCTCTGGCGCCATCTTCAGGAATTCAGTAAGGATTTCGCAGCCGTAGTTGTCGCAGTGGGCGCAGGTAGCGACGCCGCGCGCAACGGCACAGGCGCGCACCTGGCATTCGGCGCAATAACCGCACTTGCGGTCGCTCGTCGCGAGACAGCCATCACACATGGTGTCTTGTGCTGTCACCGTGATGCCAAATTGCTGGCTGGCATGCTTGGCTAATTCCTGGAGTTTGGCCATGTCGTTGGTCTGGGTCGCGACGTAGGCGGGGCAGTCGGTGCAGATCAGGCCACAATAGGCAATCATTTGCTCTGCCATAGGGCTCCTTTCGTGTGTGGAACGAATGTTCTAGTTGAAGTATACTACCTTGTTTCGAATTGTCAACGATTTCTCATGTGACCGTTGCGGTCAATGAGAGCGACGGCGGCAGGTATCATGAACCGTGCGTACCTACGCACGCTTCGGATGCTGCGGACCAATGTGCGCACATGGACGTTATCCCTTGCCGGTCTTAGTTGATGTGCGCGTCCAACCAGTCCTCAACGGCCTGGCGATAGGCGCCAGCATTCTCGTAGAAAGGCAGGTGACCGGCTTTGTCGATCAGCGCTAACGTTGCTCCCGTTACCTGTTCGGCGATCAGGCGCGACTGTGCAGGCGGCACGACGGGATCGGAGGTTCCGGCAAGCGCCAGCACCGGCGCCGTAATACGCGGCAGGAGTGGGGTAATATCGATGTGGGGCATGGCGGCGAAGTAGCAGACCATGGCGTTGAGATCGAGCTGGCGGTAAGGGATCAGGGCTGCATCCATAGCGTCGTCCAGGTGCGGGTAGCGGAGAATTGCCCTGGGGTTGGGGCTGTAGATGTGTAGGGAGGCCCGCAACAGGGCGCGGTGGGCGCCTACCAATCGATAGAGCGTCTTGAACGCAGCGCGCCCCACGCGGCTCTGAACCCACTTCTGGTAGCTGCCCAGCGCGCCGGTCCACTTTCCGTGGGCGAAGCCCGCGATGCTGAGGACTGCTTTTGCCAGTTCCGGGGTGTGTGCAGCAAGATCGAGAACGGCAAATCCGCCGGTCGAGTGCCCCACCAACACTGCTGGCCGGTCGCCGGTTAATTCGCGAATGGCTACGGCAAGCACCCGGGATCCCATCTCAGCGGTCAGGTCATCTTGTTGGAAGCCGGAGGGCAGCACGGCAGGGTAGTGACCGGGCAGGCTAAGGGAATAGCAGGGGCCTCGTTCAAGGAATGGCGCCAGCAAATCCGGCGTCCAGAAGCTGACGGAGCTGGTAATGCCATGGATCAGGATATGGGGCGGGCCGGCAGCTTCTGAGGGAAAGGCCAGCGCGACCAGTTTGTGCCCATCGATATAGAATTCGTGTGTTGATGACATAGGACCTTGCTATGTTGAGTGTGCGCTGGATGTACATCCCGCAGGATGACGCATCCTGCGGGATGCGTCATCCTGCGGGAACCAGCGCGTCGAAATGCTCGATGTATTCTAGCGACTGGTGCCGGAAGTAGGTGTTGTAGAGCTCAGCATAGTGTCCGCCCTGCGCCAGCAGCCCGGCGTGGGCGCCTACTTCGATGATCCGTCCGTGATCGAGCACGACAATGCGATCGGCGTTCTTAACCGTCGAGAGACGGTGCGCGATGACGATGGCTGTGCGGTCGCGCATAATGGTGTCGAGGCCCTCTTGAATCTGTGTCTCGGTGAAGGGATCGACGCTGGCTGTCGCCTCATCGAGGATGAAGATGGCGGGGTCTTTCAATAGCACCCGCGCCAGAGCGACCAGCTGTCGCTGGCCCATGGAGAGATTCGCCCCCCGTTCCCCCACGTCGGTGTCGAGGCCGTCCGTTAACCCCGAGAGCCACGCGCCATTGCTGATGGCCATCGCAGCAGTACGGACCGCGTCGTCGCCCGCATTGGGATAAGCATAACGGATGTTATCCCGCACAGTTCCGGAGAAGAGGAACGGCTCCTGCGGCACCAGGCCGATGTGCCGCCGGTAGTCCATCAGCTCGAAAGTGCGGATGTCGCGCCTGTCCACCAACAGCTGCCCATCCTGAAACTCATAGAAGCGGGTGATGAGCCGCGCGATGCTGCTCTTTCCGGCGCCGGTGTGCCCTACCAGCGCCACGGTTTCCTTGGGCCGAATATGCAGCGAGAAATCGGGCAGGACGACCTCGCCATCGGTATAAGAGAAGGCCAGGTTGTGAAATTCAATCTCG
Source organism: Anaerolineae bacterium (assembly GCA_016926915.1). Lineage (GTDB taxonomy): Bacteria > Chloroflexota > Anaerolineae > B4-G1 > SLSP01 > JAFGNR01. The sequence goes on along the minus strand of JAFGNR010000128.1, from coordinate 4,765 downwards.
CCGTCGAGATGTTCGACCGGTTCGGAAGCGATCTGCACCACCCGAGGGTCGGCGTCGATCAGCGCAAAAACGCGTTCTGCCGCGGAAAGCCCGTCCTGGAACTGGCTCCAGAACGAGGCAATACCCATGAGGGGCCACCAGTAGAAGCCCACGGCCTGCATGAAGAGGTACCAATTGCCCGGACTCACCGCGCCCGCGCCGCGCGTCGCCAGCCCGCTAAGATAGAACAGGATGCCGATACTCAATCCGGATGCCATGCCCATGATAGGAAAGATCGTGTTGATGATGAGTCCCCGGCGCACGCCGACCCGGTAGGCCTCTTTGTTGTTGCGCGCGAATGTATCATAGATCGCCGGTTCCTGCCGGAAGCTCTTGGCAACTACGATGCCGCTAATCGATTCTTGAATCTGGGCGTTGATTTTAGCCGTGATCTGCCGCGCATTGCGCGTTACTCTCCGGGCCACCCGCCGGAAACTCAAGGCGATCGCTGCCGCAAAGGGCGTCATTCCCAACAGGGCCAGCGTCAGCCACGCGTTGATGCGGAACAGCCATACGGATAGAATCAACACCAGAAGCACTTGACTGAGCAGGTCGAGGACCAGGGTGACGACGTTGGAGAAGTCTTGTGTATCGGAGGTGACACGGCTGACGATCTTCCCGGAAGGGTGCTCGTCGTAGAAGGAAAGGTCGTGTCCCATGGTCGCATCGAAGACATCTTCACGCAGTTTCAGTACCACGTCGCCGATGACGCGCGCTGAAATTGTACGGCGGATGTAGTTGAAGACCCAGGCTGCGATTCCCATCAGCAACACGCCACCTGCCATGAGCGCCATGATCTGCCAGGTGGGGTTGGCGCCGACGAGATCCAGCGCGCGTCCGATGATAATCGGCCCTGCCGTTCCCGCTGCAGAGTTGAGCATGATCATCGCCGCAGAAACGGTCATTTGCCGGGTATACGGTTTGAAGTAGTGCAAGATACGTCGCACCAGTTCGCGGTCGCTGTAGTTGCGATCGTAGGATTCAGTATCGAGACCATCTAGGATGAAGCCCATCGATTACTCCTATGATTAGCAGTGAAGTGTTTTCTTGCGCCCATTAGTCGTACCTGGCGAAGATCTTGCGATAGTCCTCGCTGCGTTCCATCAACTCCTCGTGTGTGCCTTGATCGGCCAGCGCGCCTTGGTGCAACACGAGCACCCGATCCGCCCAGCGAATCTGGCTCAACCGGTGCGTGATGAGGAAGGTGGTGCGTTCGCTGCTGATGCGGCGCATGGCCCGCTGGATCTTGTCCTCGGTGGAGCTGTCGATGGCGCTGGTGCTGTCGTCTAGGATCAGGATGCGCGGATTGGTGAGGAAGGCGCGGGCAATGGCAATGCGCTGGCGCTGCCCGCCCGAGAGCGTGACCCCGCGTTCACCCACTTCCGTCTCGTAGCCGTCGTTGAAATCCATGATGAAGTCGTGCGCCTGGGCCTCTCGCGCTGCCTGTTCGATGGCCTCTTGCGAGGCATCGGCACAGCCAAACGCGATGTTTTCGGCCAAGGTTCTCGAGAACAGGAAGACATCTTGTTCGATCGTCGAGATTTGCGATCGCAGCGACTCCAGATTCCAGTCGCGTACATCGATGCCATCGACGAGCACGCAGCCCTCATCGGCGTCGAAGATGCGGTTGATCAGGCGGGTCAGCGTTGTCTTCCCCGATCCTGTCTGTCCCACGATGGCGATGGTCTCGCCGGGATTAGCGGTGAACGTGACGTTCTTGATGACCGGTTTACCGTTGTACCTGAAGCTGATGTTCTTGAACGCGACTTCACCCTGGATTGGCTTGTTGACCCCGGTCTCGTTTTCGTCCAGCTCTGTTTCGGTGTTGATCAGAGCGAGGATGCGCTCTGCGCTGGCAATGCCCAGCTGGACCAGATTGAAGGAAAAAATCGAGATGAATGTAGGAAACCGGAGCGCGCCGAACAGGCCCATGAAACTGACGACCTGTCCGAGGCTTACAATATCGGAGCGCCACAGAATCAGACCATGGAGGAAAGCCCCTGCCCAGGCGATACTGAAGGCCAACATCGGCAGGTATTTGGCCTCGATGATGCCCTGCTCGACGAAGTAGTCGCGGTATCGCCGGGCATCGTAGGTGAATTTCTCCCACTCGTAGCATTCCTGGGTGTTTGCCTTGACGACTTCGATGCCTGAGACCGCTTCCGCCAGGCCCGCGTTCATGGCGCCGAACTGCTCTCGCTGTGCCAGGCTCACCGGCTTGAGCCGGCGATTGTAATCCCATACGGTGAGCGCCAGGGCCACAGTAAAGAGCAGTGGGACCAGGAGCAGCCGCCATTCTAGCTGTCCGATGAGGATGATGGGAATGATGAGCGCTAACGCGGAATCGGTGATTAGCATAACGCCGGGGCTGAACATGTAATTCAGCTGGCGTACGTCGTTGGTGGCGCGGGCCATGATGTCGCCGATGCGTTGCCGCCCGTGAAAGGTTTGGCTTTTGCCGAGCAAGTCGGCGTAGAATTCGTCGCGTGCATCCCGTTCCAGCAGCTGCGCGGTGAACTCCACCGAGAAGTTACGCGCCAACCCTGTGGCCCCCTGCGCCAACGCTGAACCAATCAGCCCCAGCGTTAGCAGCCACAGGGCGCGATTTTCCCAGTTGGGTGAGGTGATCAGGTCGAATCCCCGGCCGATGTAGACCTGGATGTTGCTGTACGCGATGTTATTGAGAATGGCGACCAGGAGGGTTGCTAGTGGATAGATAGGATGCCGGAGCAGATGCGAGAAAATCCAACGTACGGGACCGGAACGGTTGTACGGATATTCATTTTCCAGGCTGAATTCTTTCTTGGCCAAGCTGTCCTCCGCAGGGTGCACGTTGTATCGTTCCTACATTATACCTGACTCTTTCAAAAATGGTCAGAAAGATGTGGGGGAGAGAATGGTGGATAGAGGATGGAGGGTGGAGGATCCGATGTAGTTTCTGCGACGATTGAAGGTACAATTGCCGGTAGTTGGTGTATTTCGAGAAAGGAGCAGACGATGTCGCATACATTTACCGGAAGAATGGAACCGTGGCCCGCGCTGGCGCCGTATGCCCAGGAAATCCCATTGGCGGGGAAAGCCACGTCGTTGTTTGCTTACGTGGGCGGGCCGGAAACGGGACTCCCTGTGATTCTCGTCCACGGGTTGGGAGATGAGGCGGATACCTGGCGTCATGTCTTTGAGCTGTTGGCGGTACACCATCGCGTCATTGCGCCTGATTTACCGGGTTTTGGTCGCAGCCCGCTTCCCGATGGCGGCATTACAATGCCGGACATGATCGAGGTTGTGAAAGCCCTGATCGGTACTCTCGAGGCCCCTGAGGTTGCTCTTATCGGCAACTCATTGGGGGCGATGATTTGTCATGCGGTGGCGCTTGAACTTCCCGAGCGTGTACAAGCTTTAGTACTGCTCGATGGCATGCTCTACGTGGCAAAGCAACGCGTGGACCTGGCTACGTTGCTCAACTTGTTGCCTTTCATCGGGGAGTGGCGCTATACACGGCTGCGCAAGGATCCACAGGCAGCTTACGAATCGCTGCGGCCTTACTATGCCGATCTTGAGGGATTGCCGCAGAAGGATCGCGAATTCCTTTTCCGGCGCGTCAACCAACGTGTCTGGAGCGACCGCCAACGCAGCGCCTATTTCAGTGTGCTGCGCAGCATGGGACGCTGGGTCATGAGCCGGCAGCGCACTTTTGCCCAGCAGCTGGCGGACCTTGAGACGCCGACGCTGGTTATTGCCGGTGAACAAGAGCAGATTGTGTCGCCGGAGAACGCTCCGGCGCTGGCAGAAGTACAACCTTCGGCGCAGGTGGCGATGATTCCGGATGCCGGTCACGTGCCACACCAGGAGCGCCCCCAGGCTGTGCTTGATGCGATTGCCGGCGATGCGCGGTTGGGAATTCAGGTGGAGCGGGCATGACGTACGCTCCCGAGATCGAAGCCTATTGGGCTGCTTATCTAGCAACCTTGCCGGAAGACAGCGTGCCTCCGGCGACTTTCCTGGCTTGGTCCTTTGGTCTGAGACCCGAAACCGCTGACGAACTTGGGGAGCTGGTGATCCAGGGACTTAAAACGGGGACCGCTTCCTTGCCGGAAGCCCTGGAGGCGGATGGGGAACCGTTTCCCCGGCCCGGCGACCATCACGTAATTCTCGATGGCGTTGGGAAGCCGCTCTGCATTATTCAGACCACCTGCGCGTATATCGCGCCCTTCATGGAGGTCGATGCACTCCATGCTTTCAGTGAAGGTGAGGGCGACCGCGCGCTGGCTTATTGGCGCCAGGTTCACCGGAGTTTCTTTGGAGCTGAATGCAAGCGGCTGGGACTTGTATTCCATGAGACGCTGCCCGTGGTCTGTGAGCGTTTTCGAATGGTCTACCCGGAACTCGCGATCCCTGTGATTCGCCCGCTACTGCCAGGCGAAAGCGGGCGCGTCGATGCCGAGCGTGTGATTGCTCTGGTCGCGCGGGTCTTCAATGCGTTTGTGGCGCCTGCGTACGCTCCGGAGGGGGTGCAAACGTTTTTCGACTATGCCACGGTGGAGGGGTTGCGCGAGCGTTCGACCCAGGACCATTTCGTGCTGGTCGCCGAGGTAGGCAACAAGCTCGCCGGCATGATCGAGATGCGCGCGTGCACACATGTCTCTTTGCTCTTCGTTGACGCCGAATTCCAGCGCCGGGGGATCGCGCGCCAGCTGTTGAATGGGGCGCTGGCGGTAGCCCGCGG
>JAFGNR010000127.1 GCA_016926915.1 Anaerolineae bacterium | reverse complement strand
TGGAATTACATGATGTGGAAGAGATGTTAGGCGGGCTCCGCCTCAGCATGGGACGCGTGAAGTGCGCCATGCTTTCGGTCAATGCACTCAAGAAGGGGTTACAAGAAATCAGCAAACTTCACGATTCTGCATGACGCATCTCAACGATGCCTGATCGGGCCACTCCCCAGAACTCTGTCCGCCATGGAAGCAGGGCGTTCCTCATAGACCCTGGCCACGGCCCGTGGAAGTATCTGCTGCTGATGGGCATTTTGATTGCCGGCATCGGCGTTGCCTGGGTAGCGCTGGCGCCTTTTCTGGGAGACCGCGCGTGGGTGACGGCTTTCGTCCGGCGCTGGGGTGTTTGGGCGCCCCTGGCATCCATTGCTCTGAATAGCCTGCAAGTTATCATTGCCCCGATACCGGGACAAATCTTCGGACCCCTCAATGGGTACCTTTTCGGGCCGCTGTGGGGTACGCTTTACAGCATCATCGGCGTGCAACTGGGATCCCTGCTGGTGATGGCTGCAACCCGGCAATTTGGCCGGCCTCTGGCACAACGGTTCGTCTCACCGGCGGTCCTCACACGCTATGACCGGCTGACGCGCAGATGGGGGCTCCCGCTGATCCTGCTAATATTCTTATTCCCGCTCTTACCAGACGATGTGACTTGCTTTGCTGCTGGTTTGACTGCTATCCCGCTGCGCCGCTTGTTCATTCTGACCCTCTTGGCGCGGATACCAGGGGTGGCCGCGGCCGTGCTGCTTGGGGATCGTCTAACCAGCATCCCCCTCTGGCTAAGTGCGCCAATTGTGATCGCACTGGGGATGGGTGGTTTCTGGGTCTGGCGAAACCATCGCGATATCGAGGCGTGGATATTGTGGCGTTTTCGGCGCTGGTTTCGCTGACGAAGCGTGGACTCCCGGTCTTCAGGGTTCGAAGGCTGTTTCCGCTTCCTCAATGACCACCGTCAGTGAAGATTGCGGCAGAATACTGTCAACGCGAATGGTTCCATCAGGAATCTCTACTGTCGGGACCACGGTATGCTCACCAACAGACAACCCGGACAAATCCAGAATCACCCGAATACTGGCCGGATCAAACCGTTTGATCGCTTCGAACGGACCAGTTGCAATAATTTGCACAGACTCCGGAATCACTGTGACGGTCAAAGTGGGTTCCAGTCCTTGAATCTCCGGTTCAATCTGAACCGTAAGCGAACTCTCTACCGCTTCCAGATTCACCGTCACAAGAACCTGGGGGGTGAGCAGAACCGATAGCCCTTCCGGCACCTGCAAGCCTACGGTGGTTGTGAAACTTCCGGCAGCTTCTTGAAGACCAATCGGCTCGGTTTCTACGTATCCCGCGATATCTTGTACCACATCAAGTCGCCCAATCACCGTCACTACCGGCGGGTCAACCGTCACCGCCCCCACCCGGAATCCAGGCGCCGGCTGCCCGGCAAGAATGACGCGGACCGCTACGTCCCGGATATTCCCCAACTGCTCGATAGGGACTTTAACCGTTACAGTTTTCGGCACAGCCTGTACATACGCTACCACATTGCCGGTCTCGTCCACCGGAGCCGGTTGAAAATCTCCCGTCACGCTCTGGCGTTGTTCGCTCACAGAGACCGAAATCGCAGCGCGTGTCACTTCATCGACTTTTGATTCCGGGCCCTTCACCAGGACCGCGCGTGGAGCATAGGTAGGAGAACGCGCTACAAACCCGAGAGACGGCGTACCGCTCACAGTCACCACAACCGGAATCTCTTTCTCCGCCAGAGGTTCCAGATTCAATGTGATCTCTTGGGGCGATGATTCGACAACCTGCACCGGACCACGAAGCACCTCGATGTGAACCGGCGCCGTGATCTCGCCGGTACTGGCATCGGAAAGATCAACGTAAGCGCGAATATCTTCTAGCTGCAGAATATCCCACACCGATTGCGGCGCACGCAAGACAACCCGCGCCTTCACGCCCTCCGCACCATACGCCATCATCCGTTCTTGGTCTACACCCCGGACCTCGACAGAAATCGAAGCCGGGTAAGTACGCTCTGCGGTGGGATTTTCGGTTTCGGTTGCCACGGCCCAGAAGAAAAACGCCAACAAGATGGACAACAACAGAAGCCCGAGGTTCTGTCCGGCGCGTAGCTTCACCGGCGGCCTCCCCTCGCGACGGGCGAACCGCGCTGTGAATTGCGGCGGCGCCAGCGCTGCAAGGCAGACGATGAGCCGGATTTCCGGTGGGCAAAGAAGGCGCCCAAAATTGCCTCCAACCTTTCGCCCTCGAGATCGCGGATGATACGACCATTATGAGTAATGGAGATGCGGCCCCTTTCCTCGGAGACAACAACAGCGACAGCGTCACTATCCTCAGTAGTTCCGATGGCAGCCCGGTGGCGTAACCCCAGATGACGATCTGACAGAAAAGCCGATGTCAGGGGCATCACACAGGCCGCGGCCGCAATTCGGCCCTCTCGGATAATCACTGCACCGTCATGCAACACCGTGTTCGGATCGAAAATCGTCGTCAACAGTTCCGACGTAACTGTGGCATCGAGAGGAATGCCCGTCTCGATTTGCTCCTGGAGACCGGTCTCACGCTCAAAGACAATCAGTGCGCCGATCTTGCGCGCCGCCATCTGCCGCGCAGCCACCACCGTAGCCTCCAGAATATGCTCATAAGAATCGTCATGAGGTGTCGTGAGAGAAAACAACCGCCCGCGTCCCAGGCGCTCAAGCGCGCGTCGTAATTCAGGCTGGAAAATTACGGGAACGGCCACCAGGATCACTGGCAGAATCTGCGTCACTAACCATGAAAGCGCCTGCAGACGCACCAACCGGCTCAACAGGGCTAGTGAAAACAACAAAGCCGTAATCCCACGAATCAAGGGCACGGCACGCGTTCCACGAAGCGCATAGAACAGCGCAAAGAAGAGCGTTGCGACCAGCGCGATATCGATCAAATCCGGCCAAGAAAGCCGTTCAATTAACCAACTGAGCTCCCACATCGTGATTCACTGTAACCGTGTGTCACACCTATGACATTCTTCTGGCGCGGCGCCTTTGCCGATGCAGCAATCGCCGCTGTTATCCGTTGAGTTTCGGTTCACGACCGGTCAGGTCCTTGTACAACGCAACGTACGCACTGGAGTCTGTCGGGTTGAGCGCAATGATCGTCTCCACAGTCTTGATGGCATCCTTTTCCTGACCGGCCTCCAGCTGCAAGTCGCCGAGTACGTCCAGGTGTTCCAGGGCCTTCTCTTTTTGACCGGTGTTCAGGTAGAATTGCGCAGCCCGGTAGCGCAGCGGAATGGAGCCCGGCTGCTCCGAGATCAGATCTTCGAGAACGGCCAGGGCCTTCTGTACGCGCCGGGTTTCGACATACCGTTTGAGCAACTGATCCAAAGCCATCGTGCCCAGGTTCGGACGCCCAATACGGGGATACAAGCGCATGAGCCCCAGATGCGCGCGTTCATCATCGGGCGCGTAGCGAATGACCTCGCTGTAGTCCTTGATTGCGCCTTTCCAGTCAAGACGTTGCATATCCAGGTCCGCAAGGCGGTGAAGGATACGCACGTGCCAATCACGTTCAGGGTCCCCGCGTGGCGCCAGTCGCAACGCCTCGACATACGTGTCACGGGCGCGTTCAGGTTGCGCCAGCTGATAGTATGAATCGGCCAATTGGAGATATTGCGCCAGCGCATCGTCGATCTGCCCCCGTTGCGTCAGCAAATCGATGACCCGAGTGTGAATGACCACATCCAACGGCGAGAGCTCCAGAATCTGGCGGTAAGTCGCCAATGCCATCGGAGCCTGCCCGCGAATTTCGTAGGTTCGCGCGATCCCCCGGAACTTGTCTAACCCAATTTCCAATTCCCCATTCTCGATCAACAGATTGGCCAGCACCGTATGGATCGGCAAGTAGAAAGGCGCCTGGCCAATCGAAAACAGGATTTCTTCCAGAGCGAGATAGAGTCGACCACGACGCCGGTACTCCTGCGCCAGGGCTACCGAACCCAGAACCCGCTCCGAACCGGGCAGGCTGATCAACTCCGCCAGACTAAGTACGGTCCCCTTTTTGACCAGGCTGTCCAGCCGCCGCCGCGCCTTCATGGCCTCCTCTTCCCAACCACGTTGCCCCAAGAATCCCACGAGCGTTTGCAACAAAGACTCGGTGCGGTCCTGCTCCCCGGTGCTCACCAGGGTCTCAGCCACCCCCTCGTAGACGCGAATCAGGTCATCGACCTGTTCACGCTCCACAATTGCCAGATCGATCACCTTGACCGCCTCCAAAAAATGGACGAGGGCTTCGTTGAAGGCTCCCTTCACCTGGTAGCATTCACCCAGAGCGAATTGGCTTCCCAGGGCGAATTGCGAATCCGGCAGCGAAAGCTGAAATTGCGCGATCGCATCATCAAACCGCATCTGCTCTTTGTAAAGCAGGCCGAGATTGAAATGGATCGAGGGCATGGAAATACCCACACCGGTCAATTCCTCATAAGCTGCCTGCGCCGCTTCAAGATCGCCCCGGGTCTGGGCATCCACCGCCTTGCCGATCAATAGACTGACCTCTTCCGGTGACATCGAGAGTGTTTCAGGGCGTTCCTCGGCAAAAATCGATTCTGCCAACGATTCCAGCGCCCGTTGCCGCGTCACTTCGGTAACGCTTCCGGCCTCTCCACCCAAGTTTTCCTCAACCTGAACCAGGTCATGCGTCACCGTCACGTCATCCAGTTCGCTGGTCACAGGCGGGCGGGGAATACCACGCCCGCTCTGCAGCAGCAGCATCACCTGGCCCAACCGGCGATCTTGAGGAGCAAAATGCTGCATCTGGCGGCAGATTTCGACGGCCCAACGAGGATGCGTTTCCTGATACAGATACGCCAGCCACAGCGTCGCAAGGATCGCCTTATCCAAGCTGCCGTTCTCTTGATAGAACTTCAAAAGGTCGCCCCACGCCTTGTCGTTGTCGGGAACCAATTTAATCGAAACCTCCAGATCGGCCATCTGTTTGTCCGCCATCCCCTGGCTCCGGTGAAGGTTAGCAGCTTGCTCGTAAAGCGTGGCAGCTTTTTGCGTCTCACCACGTTTTGCCATGATCCAGGCCAGGCGCTCAAAGGGACCGGGATCCTTGGGGGCCAAACGTGTCAGGCGCGTGTAGATCTCACCTGCTTTTTCGAAATCGCCGGTGTTGAATAGCGCCCAGGCATACCCCATCAAAGCCGAGACATCTTCGGGAAATTCCTGAAGCGCACGGCTGAAGGTTTCTGCTGCATCAGACCACTTTTCCCTCCAAACGAGGTCATTAGCGCGCTGTAGCGCTTCTTCAAATCGCGCACGATTACCTGCCACGAGACACCCCCAGTGTCAACCTTACAGACGACAACCTAGCAGGTTGGGGTCTCACAGTAACACCTTCTTCGCGAAGGTGACAACATCGGATGCGGTGCAGCCATTGCCCCGCGATCATCGCGCCCCGGCGCCGCGCGTGATCCACAGCAGAAAACGCTTGCCCGGTCACGCGCAGCGCCGTTGTTGCTACGCAATTGGATGCTGCATCGCCCAGGTTACATCGCGTCAAGTAGCCACACGATGATGGCTTTTTGCGCATGCAACCGGTTCTCGGCTTCATCGAAAAGCACCGACTGTGGTCCATCGGCAACCGCATCGGTGATTTCTTCCCCACGATGGGCCGGCAAGCAATGCATCACGATTGCATCCTCTTTTGCGTGAGCCAGTAGGCCCTCATCGATCCGATACGGCGGGAAGACCCGTCGTCGCTTTTCAGCCTCTTCCTCTTGCCCCATCGAGGCCCAGGCATCAGTATAGAGAACATCGGCGCCTGATACAGCTTCCACCGGATCGTAGGTGGCGAGCAGTTGAGCGCCGCTCTCTGCAGCAAACTTCTCACCCAGAGTCCAGACGGCGGGATTGAGCTCGTATCCCTTTGGCGTTGCAATCGCAAAGTCCATACCCAGCAAGCTGGCGCCAAATAGCAACGAGGTGGAGACGTTGTTCCCATCCCCCAAATATACCAGCTTCTTACCCTGAAGAGTTCCCTTGTGTTCCACCATCGTCAGGAAATCCGCAACACCCTGGCAAGGATGACTATAATCGGATAGCCCATTGATGAGGGGGACGGCGGCGTACTTGGCAAACTCTACCAGATCATGATGCGAGAAGACACGCGCCATGACAATGTCGACGTAGCGCGAGATAACCCGCGCCACATCGGCAACACTCTCACGCTTACCCAACTGAATCTCATTAGGTGAGAGATAGAGGGCATTCCCTCCCAACTGCAACATCGCCACGTCGAAAGAGACCCGGGTGCGCAAGCTGGGCTTCTGGAAGATCATTCCCATGACCTTCCCCTTGAGAACAGGGGCGGCGTTTCCGGCGCGCCATGCATCTTTGATCTGCACCGCCAAATCAAGGATGGACTTCAATTCCTCCGGTGACAACTCGGCCAATGAGAGAAAATGCTTCATTTAACGACCTCCCTCCAGGTGTAATTCGATGTCCAAGTTAAGTATACCATGAAGCATAAGGAGCCAAAAGAATCCTTCAGTATAATCCTTTACAGATTACAGATGTCATCCGGGAAAGCTCCGTCTGCACATTGAACGCCATAGAGGTCGATGCTATACTCACAATATGAAGCGGCTTTCGCTTGCGTTCAATTCCACCAGGGTATTCACCCGAGACGCCGTCTGTACACCAGCGGGAGTGCCTTGCTTGCCAGAGGAATATGAACCATGCTGACGGAAGCCTTATACTGGCCGGCGCAACACCACGCCCGCAACTATCAGAAATGGCCTGTTAGCGCCGTGACGCCGCAGGGGGCGGACCTGTTCACCGGGCCTCCATCGCGAAACCATCAGCAAAACCGCGGCCGAGAACGACCGTGCACACTATTGACAGATATCATCTACCACGAAAGGAAACTCAATGGATACAATGCAAGCTATTATCAAGGCGCAGCCTGGTCCGGGCTTTGAGAGCACACGAACCGTCGTTCCTGCGCCCGGTCCCCGCGATGTGTTGGTCAAAGTCAAGGCTACGTCGATATGCGGAACCGATGTACATATCTACAAATGGGACCGCTGGTCACAGGGCCGTATCAAGCCGCCGCTCATCGTAGGACATGAATTCACCGGCGAGATCAGCGCCGTGGGCGAACAGGTGCGCCCGGACGAACCGCAGGTCGGCGACTACATTTCAGCAGAAAGCCACATTGTATGTGGCACCTGTCAGCAATGCAAGCTGGGGCGAGCACACATCTGCCCCAACACCCGTATCATCGGCGTCGACATCGACGGGTGTTACGCGGAATACGTCAGTATCCCGGTCGAAAATGCCTGGAAAAACCCTCCTGATATGCCGGTGCAAGTTGCCAGTCTCCAGGAGAACTTTGGGAATGCGGTACACACAGTTTCGGAAGTCGATGTACGGGCCAAGACCGTTTTGGTCACAGGATGTGGCCCTGCAGGGTTGATGGCCATTCCTGTAGCACGGGCTTTTGGTGCAGAAACCATCGTGGCAACCGATCTGAGCCCTTACCGGCTCGATCTGGCGCAGAAAGCCGGGGCAGACCTCGCCATCGATCCCACAGCCGTGGATTTCTTCAAACGCGCCCAGGACGCCGTGCGCGGCAAGGGGTTCGATGTGCTCATCGAGATGTCCGGCGCATCATCGGCGCTCAAACAGGGATTGGGATTGCTGAAGGCGGGCGGGGAAGCGTCGTTGTTGGGATTAGCGCCCGGAACCCTCAACGATTTCGATCTCAACAATCTGGTTATCATGAAAGGCGTCACAGTGCATGGCATTGCGGGACGGAGACTATGGCAGACCTGGTACCAAATGCGAGCACTCATCGCCTCCGGCGCCGTTGATCTGCGCCCCATCATCACCCATGAATTCCCGCTGAGCCGCTGGCACGAAGCCGTCGAGACGATGGCCTCGGGACGAAGCGGCAAGATCGTTATGTATCCCGGAGAATAAAGGAGGTTCTCATGACCGAAGGAAAACTACATTGGATCGAGGAAGACGTCGCAGACCTTAAAGAGCGTGGTTTGATCATCAACCTGCGCACCATCGCGTCGCCGCCGGGCGCCTGGATGACAGTTGATGGCAAGAATGTGCTCAACTTGTGCACAAACAACTATCTAGGATTGGCCAACCACCCACGGCTGGTCCAGGCAGCACAGACCGCGCTGGAGACCTATGGCGCGGGCCCCACCGCCGTCCGTTCCATTGCGGGAACATTGGCCTTGCATCGGGAACTTGAAACGGCGATGGCCGACTTCAAACACGTAGAAGATGCCCTCTACGTGCAAAGCGGCTTTCTGGCCAATCAGGCAGCCATCCCTCCGCTGGTAGGCAAGGAAGATGTAATCTTTTCCGACCGCTTGAATCACGCCAGCATCATCGACGGCGCTCGCCTGAGCCGGGCCAAGATCATTGTTTACGAGCACTCTGATCCCGACGATCTGGCCGCCAAGGTCGAGGAGCATCTAACGCACTACCGGCGGGGATTGGTAGTGACCGACGGCGTTTTCTCAATGGATGGCGATGTCGCGCCATTGGACAAGCTTTACGACGTCGCCGAGACCTATGGCCTCATGACCATGGTCGATGATGCACACGGCGAAGGTGTTTTGGGCCACGGGGGACGAGGCATCGTCGATCATTTCGGCCTGCACGGCAAGTTCGACGTCGAGATCGGCACTTTCTCCAAGGCATTCGGCGTCGTCGGCGGGGTAATTGCCGGCAAGAAAGTCATCATTGATTATCTGCGCCAGAAGGCGCGGCCCTTCCTCTTCTCCAATGCCGTCACAGCTGCCGACACCGGCGCTTGCCTTGCGGCAGTGCAGCTCCTCACGGAATCGACGGAACTGGTGGACCGGCTGTGGGCCAATACAGAGTTCTTCAAGGGAGAGATGGCAGCGCTAGGCTTCGACGTGGGGCATAGCGTGACCCCTATCACGCCTGTAATGCTAGGGGATGTGAAACTGGCGAAGACTTTCAGCGCGCGATTGTTCGACGAGGGGGTGTTCGCGATGGCGCTGGGGTTCCCCACGGTGCCGGAAGGGCTGGCCCGCATCCGCGTCATGGTCTCGGCATCTCTGGCGAAGGACGATTTGGAGTTCGGGCTGGAAAAATTCGCCAAAGTGGGCCGGGAGCTAGGCGTCAGCGCCTGATCCCAAACACTCTACAGGATTTCCACCACCGGGGCGTAGAGAACGCGAAGACCGGTTCCGGCTTCCTTCGTGGACTCCATGCCCTGGTGGTTCTTCTTTTAGAGCCTTGCCGCAGCAAGATATCAAGAGGACGCCAGACTCCGCTATACCAACATCCGGGCCTTGAGGTTGCTCACGCACCGGCGCGCAGCTGGTCGAGCGCCGCCCGCGCTTCCGGCGCGTATTTGTGGAACCCGGCCAACTTCTCGCAGGTCTCATAGTCCGCGCAGGGGGCACACGTCTCGTAACCCCTGGCAATAGCGCAGGCGCGAATCTGACATTCCGAACAGAACGCCGCCAGACGTCCCTGACCGGCGACCTTACAGCCATCACAAATCAGTGCGTCGGGTTCGGTGTTCCAGTTCGCAGCAGCTTTCTCCAGCCCCTCGCGGTCGTTGGCTTGTGTCGCGATATAGGCCGGGCAATTGCTGCAGATCAATCCACAATAAGCCATCATATTGTTCATCTTGACGACTCCTTATCCTGGTGAATATTCAGACATCAACTCAGTCTATATCACGATCATGACATATAACGTCATGATTACGCGGTGTACACAGAACACCTCACCGCGCAATGACCCGATCGATGGCCTCACTGACAGCCTGATAATCGGCGGGAAGCGCCAACGGCGGATTTGCCTGTTGTGCAATGACATCCGCCAACGTCTGTTCGTGATACCCCACTTTGAACTGTGTGAATTTCAAACCATGAGCCGTGGAGATCACCACGACCCGATCATCGCGTCGAACGTCGCCCCGCGCCGCCAACTTGAAGAGCACCGCCAGCGCTACACCGGTGTGGGGACAGCAATACATGCCCGTCCGGTCGGCGAGCGCGGCAGCGTTCGCTAATTCATCCTCGGTAGCCTGCTCTACCACGCCGTCGAATGTCTGAAGAACCTTGACCGCGCGCTCGTAGCTCACCGGATCGCCGATCTGAATCGCACTCGCCAGAGTCCTTCCTGCCTTGACGGCATGATAGTCCTGGAATTGCGTCTGGTAGCTCAAATAGAGCGGGTTCGCCTGCGCCGCCTGCGCACAGATGATCCGGGGCAATTTGTCGATCAGCCCTAACGCCTTCAACATCAAAAAGCCTTTCCCCAATGCACTGACGTTACCCAGATTGCCCACCGGAATCACAATCCAATCAGGAACCTGCCAATCGAACTGCTGGACAATCTCGAAGGCCACCGTTTTCTGACCCTCCATGCGCAGCGAGTTCATGGAGTTTGCCAGGTAGACTGTGGGATCTTCGGTGATACGCTGGACAATCGCCATGCAACCGTCAAAGTCGGTGTCCAGGGCTAACACGAGGGCGCCGTTGGCAATCGGTTGGATAAGTTGCGCCGTGGAGACTTTGCCCTTGGGCAACAGCACCACAGCAGGAATACCGGCAGCGGCGGCATAGGCGGCCAGCGCCGCCGACGTATCACCGGTAGAGGCACAAGCCACAGCGCGGATGGGTTTGCCATCCGCAATCATCTGCTTGACCACGGAAACCAGGACTGTCATCCCCAAATCCTTGAATGAACCGGTGTGACTGTTGCCGCAGAGCTTTACCCACAGATCCGGAACGCCGATCTGGCTCCCCAACCGTTCGGCCCAGAAGCAATTGGTGTGTCCCTCGTACATCGAGACGACATTTTCGTCGTCGACCTGTGGACAAACCCACTCCTTCTTTCCCCACACCCCACTGCCGTAGGGCCATGCATTGGTACGCGTCCGCTGATCGAAAAGGCGCATCCAGGCTGCCGCGCTGCGATCCCGCAGGGCGTCGAGATCGTGTTCGACATCCAACAGGCCGCCGCAATTCGGGCA
>JAFGNR010000437.1 GCA_016926915.1 Anaerolineae bacterium | reverse complement strand
GCCGTCGACCTGGGCTTTTCCTCTTTCACCCTGTTGAACGATCTGGTGGCGATTGCGAGCGGCGTGCCGTTTTTGGACGCGGACGATTTGTACGGCATACATCCGGGTCAGGCGCAACCGGGTGGGGCGTTGGCCGTCGTTGCGCCGGGGACCGGGCTGGGTGAGGGCTATCTCACCTGGGATGGCACGCACTATCGCGCGCACGCCTCCGAGGGCGGGCACTGCGACTTCGCGCCCACGAATGCGCTGGAAGTCGATCTCCTGCGCTATCTCCAGGCGCGGTTGCGCCGGGTGAGCTACGAGCGGGTTTGCTCCGGGTTGGGTATCCCCAACATCTACGCCTTTCTCCGCGATAGCGGCTACGCGGAAGAACCGCCGTGGCTGGCGGAGCAGTTGGCTTCCGCACGCGACCCTAACCCGGTGATCGCGCAGGCGGCGTTGGAGCGTGAACAGCCCTGCGAGTTGTGCCGCAAGACGCTGGAGATTTTCGTCTCCATTTTGGGAGCCGAGGCGGGCAACATGGCGCTGCGCGTGTTGTCGACCGGTGGGGTTTACCTGGGGGGCGGCATTCCGGTGCATCTCCGCGCGATGCTCGACAGCAACACCTTCCGCGCGGCGTTCCGCAACAAGGGACGCCTCTCGCATTTGCTCGCGCAGATGCCCGTATATGTGATTCTGCATCCCAAAATCGCCTTGTTCGGAGCGGCGGCGCACGGCTTTAGCCTTTGACGGGTTGGTTGGGGCGATTGATGAGGTTATCGTTTATCGTTGGAAAAGGGGGTTACCATGGTTCCGATTAAGTCTTCTGAAATAACGCCGGAACACATTTACCTGTCACGGCGGAAGTTTTTGCAGGCGGCGGGCCTGCTGGCGGCAAACGCCGCGCTGCTGGCAGCGTGCGGGCGCCAACCGGTGCCGCTGTCTACCGGCACGACAACGCCCGGTGCTGTTCCGGCTCTTGGCGAGGGCACGGATGAGTTGGGCAATGCGCTCACATCGTTGGAGAGCGTGCTAGGGTATGCCAACTACTATGAATTTACGCTGAACCCGAACGGCGTGGCGCGTTTGGCGCAGGGCTTCTCGACCTCGCCGTGGCAGGTCGCCGTGGGCGGGCTGGTCAACCAGCCCAAAACGTTCGACATCGATGACCTGCGTAAGTTCGAGCAAGAAGAGCGTATCTATCGTATGCGCTGTGTCGAAGCCTGGGCAATGGTCATCCCCTGGTTCGGGTTTCCACTGTCGCGGCTGCTGAAAGAGGTTGAACCCTTGTCTACGGCCAAATACGTACGCTTCGAAACGATCTACGACCCCGACAACATGCCAGGGCAGAAGGACAGGAGCTTCCCGTGGCCCTACGTCGAAGGGTTGCGTCTCGATGAGGCGCTGCACGATCTCACGCTTCTGGCGACCGGGCTGTATGGTCAGGACTTGCAACCGCAAAACGGCGCGCCGGTACGGTTGGTCGTCCCCTGGAAGTACGGCTTTAAGTCGATCAAATCGATCGTCAAGATCGATCTGGTGGAGGAAATGCCGCAGTCGTTGTGGCTGGTGACGAACCCGCGCGAGTACGGCTTCTGGGCGAATGTGAACCCCAAGGTGCCGCATCCGCGCTGGTCGCAGGCTACGGAGCGCCGGATCGGCGAGAATGGCCGCCGCGAGACGCTCTTCCTCAACGGCTATGCCGACGAGGTCGCCAGCCTGTATCCCGACCTGGATTCGCGGGACTGGTACTATTGATGCTGAATCGCAAGGGCGCGAGTTGGCGGTCTGCAACGTGGTGGCGTGCCAACTGGTTTCATCTCCTGGTCCACGGATTGGCGCTGTGGCCGCTCGCGCACATTCTCTGGGATCTGGCCTGGGGAAGCTTCCTCGTCGATCCGGTAGGGGAGATCCTGACCCGTACGGGTCGTGCTTCGCTCAACCTGCTGGTGCTTTCCCTGGCATGCACGCCGTTCTATACCCTCACCGGCTTTGCGCCGTTGCTGCGCGCGCGCCGGACGTCGGGGTTGTACGCCTTCCTGTACGTCGCACTGCATTTCCTCACGTTTGCCGGATTGGACTACGGTTTTGATCTGCGGATGCTCTGGGAGGCGGTGTTCTATCAGCGGTATGTGATCGTGGGTTTCATCGCCGGGCTGATTCTGCTGGCGCTGGCGATCACCTCCACGCGGGGCTGGCAGCGCCGGTTGGGCAAGGGGTGGAAGCGCCTGCAACGTCTCGTCTATCTGGCGAATGTGCTGGCGGTGCTGCACTTTGCGTGGCTGCTCAAGGAACCGCGCCAGGCGCTGCCGTATGTGGCGGCGGTGGCGGTGTTGTTGGCGTTGCGAGTGCCAGCACTGGCGCGAGCGGTTGGGCGCGCAAGACGACGCTCCGTGAAGGGCAGTGCATCGCAAGTCTCTGATTGAGTGGACGATACGGCTGAGCGTGTTATAATCCGAGACGTATCTCGACTGAATATGCGATAAGGCGTGGGCGACATTATGAAGCTGGTCATTCAAATCCCGTGTTACAATGAAGAAAGTACATTACCAGGCACGCTCCGTGATCTGCCACGCGAGATCGACGGCATAGACGAGATTGAAGTCCTGATCATCGATGACGGCAGCAGAGACAAGACCGCGGAGGTGGCGCAGACGCACGGGGTTGAGCATGTCGTGCGTCTGGGGCGGAACCGCGGGCTGGCGAACGCGTTTGTGCGGGGCTTGGAGGCCTCGTTGGCGGCGGGTGCCGATATCATCGTCAACACCGATGCGGACAACCAATATCGCGGTGAAGACATTCCACGCCTGGTGCAACCGATCCTGGATGGGCGCGCCGATATCGTTGTCGGAGATCGTGGCGTCGCCAGCCTGCCGGAGTTCTCACCCATCAAGCGCCTGTTGCAGCGGATCGGCAGTTGGGTGGTGCAGACGGCGTCGGGTGTTGCTACACCAGATGCGACCAGCGGTTTCCGTGCCTTGACCCGTGATGCGGCCTTGCGCACACTGATCCTCAGCCAATATTCCTATACGCTTGAATCTCTCATTCAGGCCGGCGCGCGCCGGATGGCAGTGGTTTACGTGCCGATTCACGTCAATCCACAGACGCGCAAGTCCCGGCTGATGCGTAACATTCCACACTACATTGTGAATTCCGCGGTGACGATTCTGCGCGCGTATACGATGTACCGTCCCATGCGGGTGTTCTTTACCTTTGGCGGCGTGTTGCTGCTGTCCGGCCTCGTGTGGGCGGTGCGATTCAGCATCTTCTATTTCAAGGGGCAGGGTGCCGAACATGCTCAATCGCTCATTCTGACGGTTATCTTTTGGGCCTTGGGCCTGCAATCGGTTTTATTAGGGATGGTTGCGGATCTGATCGGTCTCAATCGTGGCATTCTGGAAGAGATGCTTTATCGCGTGCGGAAAATCGAGTTGGGAGCGCAGGGCGAAGGAGCGACCGCTGATGAAGCGCCATCCGACCAGTAAGATACGTCTCAGCGCTTGGGCGTGGTTATGGATCAGTCTGTTGCTTCTGGCGGGTTGTACTTCGTTTGTAGATCAAGACCAACCTCAACGCGCTGCTGAGGCTACAGTCGTTTTACAGGCAGAATTTCCCGTTGGACAATCATTTGCCGCACGCCATGCCCGGTTGAATGGTGTGGATATCTGGTTGGAACCAGGGAGTGCAGATGGCAATATGCGCTTGCACTTGCGTTCGGATTCGCAGTCTGAGACCGATCTGGCTCTGGTAATTCTACCCTTATCGCAGGTGACGCAACCGGGTTTTTACCGTTTTGCTTTTGCCCCTTTTTCAGCCTCCCACAATCGTGACTACTATCTTTTTTTAGAAGTCGAAGAAGCAGCCCAGGTGTTTGTCGGTGCGGCAGCCCCCGATGTTTATTGGGATGGCTCTTTATATCGCAGTCACCAACCGGTTGATGGTCAAATGACGTTTCGGTTGGCGTATGATTGGTGGGGACTGGGAACAGGGCTGCTACAGGCTGTATTTCAGGGATTGGGGTCTCTGGCAATCACCGGGTTGCTGTATGGTGTTCCAGGATGGGCTTTGTTGATTTTGATCCAACGCTACGCCGGCCCGCTGGTTAGGCATTGGACAGAGGGTGTTGGCGTTGCGGTAGGCTTAAGCCTGGCGCTGTATCCATGTTTGATGCTGTGGACATATCTGGTGGGGCTACAGCTGGGCGCTTTTTATGCTTGGTTGCCGGTTCTTTTGGGTATAGCGACCCTGGTCTGGCATTATCGACCCTGGCATTGGCGCTGGTCCATGCTCAAGACCGCAGTTCAGGAACGCAGGCGCAGGACAGTACCCTGGTCCGACCTGGTCTTTATCGGCGTGGTGTGCTTTGTCGGCTTGCAGCGGTTTCTGATGATCGTCGGGTTGGAGCTGCCGTTGTGGATGGATTCTGTCCAGCATACGATGATTGTGCAGCGGATAGTAGAGGCGGGCGGATTGTTTCAATCCTGGCAACCTTACGCGCCCTATCAGACCTTCTCGCAGCAATTTGGGTTTCACACTTTGGTAGCGGTATGGGCATGGTTGACCGGCGTCGAGGCTTCTCAGGCCGTGCTATTGTCCGGGCAGGCGTTGAACGTTCTGGCAGTCGTGGCGCTGTATCCTTTGGCTTATCGTATGAAGGGCGTATGGGCGGGCATTTTCACCATGCTACTGGCGGGTGTGTTCCTGCAGTTGCCGGCCTTTTATACGAACTGGGGCCGCTATCCTCAGATGTGCGGGCAGGCTATTCTGATGTTTGCGGCCTGGTGGGGATGGTGTGCGCGAGAGTCCACACGCAAGCTCTGGCCCTGGGTCTTGGGCGGCGGCTTAACCCTGGCCGGTGTCGTCCTGGTGTATTACCGCATGATTTTCCATTATGTCACATTTATACTGGCAAGTCTGCTCATCGTTTCGAAGGATTTCGCCGTTTTACGGAAATGGCGTTACTGGCTCTGTCTGGCGGGGATAGGCATCCTTGGGGGACTTTTGGCGTTTCCGTGGCTGTTTCGGATCATCATGCAGCCTAATGTCTCTACCATATTGTTCGCGTCGACGCCCTCATTACAGTTCCAGGATTTGCTGCAACTGGCGCAACAGATTCGTATTTCCTGGCCCCTTAACCATGCCCTATGGATTTTCTTGGGCGGGTTGTTAGGGATATGGATTAACGATGCCGCCATCTTGCCCGCCGTATGGGGGTGGCTGCTAATGGCTTTGCCAATTTTGCGGCAGTTTCCCTTACCCGGCGTCAGCATCATCCAGACCTTTACCATTAATACCAGCCTGTACATGCCGCAGGCTTTGACCTGGGGCACATTGCTCGGCCATTGGGGCGAGAAGCTGGGCGCAAAAAGATGGAGGGGGCTGTTAGCCGGTGTACTCCTGACGGGTTTTACCCTTTATCAGAGTTTATTCTCACTGCAGTGGATTGATCGTGGGTTTGCTCTGGCAACTCGACCTGATGTGCGTGCGGCGCAGTGGATCGAAGCAAATCTCCCCGCCGATGCAGTGCTGTTGACCAGGGGAACGATATATTTCGGCAGCGCAGGCGAAGAAACGGCCTGGTGGACGGCTGTGGTGGGGCCTCATGCGCACGGGTTGGATGGCGGTGCATGGCTTTCTGTATTGACTCGCCGGGCCAGTGTGATTCCTCTCCCCTATTTGCTGCAAAGTGAGCAATCAGAGCAAGAAGGCTACACAGAAGCGGTGAACAATCTCACGCAACGTTTGCTGGAGGTTCCGGTGACGTCGGCTGAGGGGATTGCGGCGCTGTGTGCGTTTCCCTCTCCCATAACGCATCTTTATCTCGGACAACGCCAGGCCGTTCTGGACAAAGTAGCGACAGGCTTGGCCTCTTCTCCCCTCTTTGATGGGCAACAATTGCAGCAGAGTCCGTCATTTCATTTGTTATACCATCAAGATCGGGTTATGCTTTTCGAATTTGATCGCACTATTTGCCGGTGACGCGCACTAAATCCAGTGTTGGGGGCATTGATGAAAGTAAGTATTATTATTCCGGTTTACAACGAGGTCGAGAGCATCAAACCATGTATTGCCGATCTCAAAATGGTGATGGAGTCCCTGGCGTATGAATATGAAATCATCGTTGTCGACTATGGTTCTTCGGATCAGACTGTGGATGCGATACAGGAAGCATCCGTTCAAATCTTGAAACATCCGCAGAACCGGGGATATGGGGCTGCCCTGAAAACGGGGATCAAGTATGCCACCGGGGATATTATCGCCATTACGGATGCTGATGGCACCTACGCGGCTTCGAACTTACCCCGGCTGTTGGATTTACTCGTCCGTGAGCAATACGACATGGTCGTGGGGGCGCGCACAGGCGAAGACGTCAACATTCCCTGGGTGCGTCGGCCCTTCAAATGGTTGTTGACGAAGTTTGCCAGCCTGTTGGTGGGGGTGCAGATCCCGGATTTGAATTCCGGTCAGCGGGTGTTTCGCCGAGATGCGGCTCTGGAATTCTTTCACCTGTATCCGAATGGCTTCTCTTTCACATCGACCATCACCCTGGCCATGCTCACCAACGATTACTACATTTTCTTCGAACCGATCAATTACTTGCAGAGGGTCGGACGTTCGAAGATCAGACCGTTCCAGGATACGATTAGTTTTTTCTTGCTGGTGATTCGGATCGTGGTATATTTCAAACCCCTTAAGGTCTTTTTACCCTTGAGCCTGTTTCTCTTTGGTTTGGCCTTAACGGTGTTGCTGGGTAGTTATTTCTGGATGGATCAAGTTATGGATATCACTACGGTGATTATCGCTATGGCAGCAGTTCAGATTGCGGCCACCGGCTTGTTAGCCGATGTCATTACAAAGATGAGGTCAGGAAAACCATGAAAGTTTTGTTAATTAACCCACCAAATGCTC
>JAFGNR010000126.1 GCA_016926915.1 Anaerolineae bacterium | reverse complement strand
GGGCGGCAGCGGCGCCAGCGAAGCAAGCACTTCCCCGCCGCCGGTGCCCTGGTCGAGCAACGCGGCGACGTTGCGGCTGGCCTCGTAAGCGCGCCGGCGGTAATCCCAGGGCGGCGGCATCTCGCGCCACCGCTCTTTGAGACAAGAGAAATCCCAACCGGAGAAGCCTTGCGCCAGAGCGCCGGCAACCAGCTGCTCGAAGGCGCCATCATCATCGTTGTACGTCGTCATAGATCAGCCATCAGCCTTCGGCAACGAGCACCCAGCAACTCAGCAACCATCTTCCAGCCGCTCACAACTGCCTAAAACCTTTCCAGCTGCTTGTTGACCGCCTCGAGGTCGAATTCCTCCGGGTCGAAGTGATCGAGCCCGATCCACTCCTCGTACTCGTCGTGCTGCGGGTGCTCCGGATCGTTGATCGCTTCCAGGAATATCATATAGCCCCAGACGCCCCCCGCGTCCTCTACCGGGCAGGCGCGTTTGCCCTTGATGCAAACGGGGTAGTGCTGGTCGGGATCCACCGGCAGAATCTTCTCTACGACCAGCTGGTGTATCCAGCTGTCGCCGAAGTCGTATTCGTAGACGAAGCGGAACTTCTCGCCGGTAACCAGCTGGTTCAGGCGGACCTGGGCCTCATTCACCATGGGCGGCCCCCAGTCGCCGTCATCCCAGCTGGTATCTCCATAGTAGACTTCATTTTTCCTATTACCCACGATGAACTGGTGCAAGTGGGAATTCGTCCATCCCATGGCGATTTGCAGGACAGCATGAAGCTGTCTCAGGGTAAAGGTGTCCGGCGCCAGGATACGCCGCCAGATGGGCGGCTTGCTGTACTTCAACGTTGCCTTGATCTGGTAAATTGCCGTTGGTTTCATAGTCTTTGCCATCGGTTCCCTCCTTGGAAATAGCTATCGGCCGTCAGCGCTCAGCCGCCAGCAACCAGCTCACAACGATTCCTCTATCCTCCGCACTTCTTACTCCTCCCCTATCATCACCTTCACTCCCTCGCGGCGGCGGGCCGTAGCGAAGGCTTCAGCGTAGGCATCCAGCGGCAAGGTGTCCGTCACCAGGCTGCGCACGTCCACCAGTCCCCGGGCCGCCAGGTCGATGGCGCGGGGATAGGTGTGCTTCATGCGGCGCACCAGCTTCAAGGTCAGCCCCTTGCGCCGGGCAGATGAGGCGGTGAACGCAATGCGGTCGCCGGCCGGAATGCCGGCCAGGAGCACCGCGCCGCCGCGCCCGGTTGTCTCGACCGCCGTCTCCACGGCGTCGTTTTCGCCTGCGCACTCGAAGGCCACGTCGACGCCCCGCCCGCCGGCGGCGGTCAGGATCCCCGGGTTCTCGTCGCCGCCCCGGGAAAGGAAGGCAACCTCGGCTCCCAGTGCGCGGGCGGCCCGGACGCGGTGCGGCAGCCGGTCGGTGGCGATGATGCGTGTGGCGCCCGCCAGCCGGGCTGCCTGTAGCACCAGCAGGCCGATGGGGCCGCAGCCGTAGACGCCTACGGTCATGCCTGTGCGCAGGCGCGCCAGATCGACGGCGTGCAGCGCGACGCCCAGGGGTTCCAGCATCGCGCCATCCGCCGGGGTCAGCGAGTCCGGCAGCGGGTACACCAGCCGCGTGGGCCACGCCACCCATTCGCGCAGCGCGCCGTCGGTGCTATCATGCTTTCTTACTCCCTACTTCCTTTCCCTCAGGGTAGCTGTTAGCTTGCAGCTGGATTATATACCCAACACGCTTCCTTGCGAACTGGCAGATTTTCTTTATACTGGACGCGCGTTCGAAACCACGAATTCGGGAGATGTTCAGTATGGGCGTGGCGGCCTTTCCGCAGATTGCGACGAAACTCAGTATTCCGGCGGTGCGCGGCAACCGTGTGTCCCGCGACCGCCTGCATAGCAAGCTCGATCTCTGCACAAATTATCGGCTGACGCTGGTTTCGGCCCCGGCAGGTTACGGCAAGACGACCCTGTTGAGCGGCTGGAGCCAGACGACGGATTATCCTGTGGCCTGGGTGTCGCTGGATGCCACGGACAACGATCCGCTTCACTTCTGGTCGTACGTGATCACGGCGTTGGGAAAACTCGAACCCGATTTGGGCGAGCACTTGCTGGCCCTGTTGCGCGCGCCGCGTCCTATCCTCGATGATTTCCTGCTGGCGGCGTTGGTCAACGCGGCGGCGACGATTCCCGGCGATTTTGTGCTGGTGCTGGATGACTACCACGTAATCCAGAACGACGCGGTGCATGCTGCACTGGCGACGGTGCTCAGTTGCCAGCCGGAGACCATGCATGTAATCCTGGCGGCCCGCAGCGACCCGCCGCTGCCGCTGGCGCGCTGGCGGGCCCGGGGGCAGATCCAGGCGCTGGGCGTGCGCGACTTGCAGTTTTCCTTCGATGAGACCCTGCAACTGCTCCAAAGGGCGATGTCGCCGGACCTATCTCAGGACGTTGCGTTGGCGTTGCAGCGGCAGACCGAGGGGTGGGCGGCTGGGCTGCAGCTGGCGGCGCTGGCAGTCCAGGAGCAGGCCGGCGTGGCGCTGCTGCGCGGGTTTCGCGGCGACCACTATTACATTGTCAACTACCTGGCGACCGAGGTCTTTGCCCAACAGCCGGCCTGGTTGCAGGACTTTCTGGCGCAGACATCCATCCTGGAGACGCTGGAAGGCCCGGTGTGCGCTGCCGTCACGGGACGTGACGATAGCGCGGTAGTTCTGGCGGAGCTGCTGCACCGCAATTTCTTCATCACGGCGCTCAACAGCAAGGGCGCCTATCGCTATCACTACCTCTTTGCCGATTTCCTGCGCGACCGGCTGAAGAGCGGCGCGCATGGCGACGCGGCATCTTTGCATCGCCGGGCCGCGACCTGGTATGCCAGGGTGGGGGACCTTGAGCGCGCGATCCGGCACGCGCTAGCAGCCGGCGACACCGGTACGGCTGCGGCTCATGTGGCTGCGGCTGCACGTGACTACCTGCTGCGCGGCGAGTTCGCGACCCTGCGGGCGTGGTTCCAGGCGCTCCCGGAGCCCGCGATCCTGGCGCGCCCCGAGTTGTGCGTCATCTCGGCCTCGGTGCTGGCGAATGCCGGGCATGGCGAAGCGGCGGAGCGTTATCTGGGCCAGCTGGAGTCCTTGCCGCCGGAAGATACGGAGACAAATCTCCTGTTGGGCGAGGCCGCGAGCGTGCGGGCGCGCATCGCCGTCATTCGCCAGGATACCCCGGCGAACATCCGGTATTCCGAGCAGGCCCTGGCTTTGCTGCCGGAGGATGCCGCCGTCCAGCGCAGCGAGATCTTTCTCGATCTGGGTTTCGCGCACAGCGCGCAACATGCCTATGCGGTAGCCCGCGAGAGTATGGAGCAGGCCATCGGTGTGAGCCGCGCTGCTGGTAACCTGCGGACGGCCATGTTGGCCCTCTACTACCTGGGCGACATGGAACTGACCCAGGGGCGCTTGCATGAGGCGGCCCGCCGGTGCCAGGAGGGGCTGGCCTGGTGTGAAGCCTTGACGCCGCCCTCGCCGTTGGCCTGTTGGGCGCACGCGGGCTTGGGGCGGCTGGCCTATGAGTGGAACCATCTTGACGATGCGATCACGCATCTGGAAAAAGCCGTTGCCTTGGCGCAGCGGTGCGGCGAGGTGAAGGTGCTGATGTACCCGCGTATCCCGCTGGCGGCAGCCTTTCAGGCGCAGCGGCGTCCGGATGCGGCAGCGCGCGTGTTGGACGCAGCGACCGCGGTCGTCGCCCAATCGCACATTCAGGTGATCGGCGAGCAGGTCGATCTGGCGCGGGTTCAGCTGTGGGTGGAACAGGGAAAGGTGGATGCCGCCGGGCGCTGGCTCCAGCTACAGGGGATCGACTTGCAAAAGGCGGACCTTCAATTTCACGAGCTTACCATGCTCGCCTGGTATCATCTGGCAAGCCAGCCGGTGGATGCAGCCGCCCTGGGCCGGCTGCGTGAACGGGCGCTTCACGAGATGGCGGTCGCCACAGCGCAACAGCGCGCCTATCACGCCATCGGCTGGGGTTTGTGGGCAGCGCGGGTGGATCAGACGCTGGGGCAGCTGGGGCCGGCGCTCGATCGCCTGGCGGCGCTGCTGGTACAGGCCGAACCCATGGGGCTGGTGCGGACCTTTGCGGATCACGGGGAACCGCTGGCGGCCCTGTTGCGCCAGGTAAGGGCGCAGTCCGACGTGGCGCGCTACGCCACGCGGGTGTTGGCGGCCTACGAAGGCGGGAAAGCCGGCTCCCGCTCTACTGAACGCCCCCGGCCGTTGCATGTCCAGCAGGCGCTGCATTCCTCGCCGCACCTGATCGAGCCGCTGCGCCAGCGCGAGCTCGAAGTGTTGCACCACATCGCGCAGGGGCGCTCGAACCAGGAAATCGCTGACGAGATGGTCATGGCCGTGAGCACGGTCAAGTGGTACCTGCGTAACATCTATGGGAAATTGCACGTCAATCGCCGGACTCAGGCGCTGGCCCGCGCTCGCGAGCTCAACCTGCTCTAGGCCGCAGCCCTCCTTTTGCCCTCCTTTCGGAGGGTGACGCTTGCTTTTCCTGCCTCTATACTGGAGATGCTAGACGCCAGTAAAGCGGAAGCGTGTCGTAGAAGGCGCGGTTTCTGACGGCTGGCGGATAAAAGCGATTCTCAGAGGAGGTATGAGTATGGATATGCGAGTTCTTGGTCGCAGTGGTATTGTGGTCAGCCCCATGGGGCTGGGATGTTGGGCTATCGGCGGCCCGTTTTGGGCTGGCGAGACGCCGGTGGGATGGGGGCAGATCGACGACGCGGAGTCGATTCGCGCGATTCACCGCGCGCTCGACCTCGGCGTTACCTTCTTCGATACTGCCGACGTCTACGGGACAGGACACAGCGAGGAAGTGCTGGCGCGGGCCTTTGCCGGGCGCCGTCACGAGGTCGTGATCGCCACCAAATTCGGCGTCGTCTTCGATCCGCAGACCCGACAGATGTCCGGCGAGAATGCTTCCTCCGCCTACATCCGCAGCGCCTGCGAGGCGTCCCTACGGCGGCTGAACGTCGAGGTCATCGACCTCTACCAGTTCCACCTCAATGTCTTCCCTGCAGAGCAGGCGGATGAGGTGCGGGATACCCTGGAAGCTTTGGTCGCAGGGGGCAAGATTCGGGCGTATGGGTGGAGCACCGACTTCGTGGATCGAGGGCGCGTCTTTGCCCAAGGACCCCACTGCGCCGCCGTCCAGTTCCAGATGAACGTGCTCGACGACGCGCCGGAGATGGCGGCGTTGTGCA
Organism: Anaerolineae bacterium; assembly: GCA_016926915.1. Classification (GTDB taxonomy): domain Bacteria; phylum Chloroflexota; class Anaerolineae; order B4-G1; family SLSP01; genus JAFGNR01. The sequence continues at coordinate 396 of JAFGNR010000126.1, read as the reverse complement.
AGGCGGAGAACTTGGCGGGCCTCAATCGGGGTCCGTTGGCGATGGGGCTGCTCACCGGGAAATACCAGGCGGGGTCGCAGCTGGGCGATAACGATGTGCGCGGCGCGAACGCGCCCGATTGGATAAAGTATTTCAAGGACGGACGTCCCAACCCTGAGTGGTTGGGCAAGCTCGAGGCCATCCGGGATATTCTCACTTCCGGCGGGCGGACGTTGGCTCAGGGGGCGCTGGCCTGGCTGTGGGCGCGCAGCGAACACACGTTGCCGATCCCCGGCTTCAAGTCGGTCCGCCAGGTAGAAGAAAACTGCGGAGCGATGGCGTTTGGGCCGCTCTCGCCGGATCAGATGGTCGAGATCGACCGGATTCTCGAACGCGAGCCTGGGGTGAAAGACGCCG
>JAFGNR010000023.1 GCA_016926915.1 Anaerolineae bacterium | reverse complement strand
TGGCGAGGGGACCGGATTGGGACTCCCGCAGGTATATGGCATCGTTGCGCAGCACGAAGGTCACATCGGTGTGGTCACAGAGATCGGTGCAGGTACGGCTTTTGCGCTCTATTTACCGGGTTTGTCGGGGCAGAATATCGTGGCTCCAATCCGGGAAGAGGAAATCCTGGTCAAAGGGCATGGGGAACTGGTCTTGATTGTAGAGGACAATGAAATTCTGCGCGAAGCGCTTGCCGATACGTTGGCATTGCTGAACTACAGGGTGCTACAGGCTGCAAATGGGCGAGAGGCCTTGACGCTTTTGGTCCAGCAGGTGGACAACGTGGCATTGATCTTGAGTGATCTGGTGATGCCGGAGATGGGAGGACAGGCTTTGTTCCGGGCAATGCGACAAATGGGCATTGACCTGCCGGTGGTGATGTTGAGCGGCCAGCCCATGGAGACCGAGTTGAAGACTCTACAGGCTCAAGGGTTAGCCGGATGGATGCTCAAGCCGCCGGATATGGAGCAGCTGTCCCGTTTGTTGGGACGCGTGCTTGGCAAGTATTCCGACATCGTGTACGGCCATGTGGTCAAGGAACCGAAATGAGCGGGCTTGACCTGCCCCCCGGTGGTCTTATACTCAGCGACGTGCTTGTGAATGGCGGCAGCTGTTCGGCCTGTCATCAATTCTCAGGCGGGATGGAACTGGTTAGTGTTCCTGCTGTTTCCCGCGCGCGTTATCATGAACGATGAAAGAAGGTATCCGTTGCAAAAACTCTCTCGAAACGACTTGTGCTGGTGTGGCAGTGGCAAGAAATACAAACATTGCCATCTTCGTCTGGATCAGGAACAGGAACGCGCGAAACGACGCGGCGAGACCGTCCCTGAACGCCGGGTGATTCTGAAGACGCCCGAACAGATCGCGGGCATCCGCGAAAGCTGCCGGCTGACCAAAGCGATTCTTGATATGCTCGAGACCCGCGTCGAGCCGGACATTACGACCGAGCAGATCGATCGGTGGGTTCACGAGATGACCGTGGAGAACGGCGCCATCCCGGCGCCCCTGAACTATCGTGGTTATCCCAAGAGTGTCTGTACATCGTTGAATGAGGTGGTTTGTCATGGCATCCCCGGCCCACGGGTGCTCAAGGAAGGCGATATTCTCAATATCGACGTTACTTCTATCCTGAATGGCTATTATGGAGATTCGAGTCGTATGTTCCTGGTTGGCGAGGTGTCTGAGGCGGCTCGTAAACTGGTCGACGTGACCTATGAGTGCATGATGCTCGGCATCGAACAGGTGAAACCCGGAAATCGGCTGGGCGATATTGGGCACGCCATCCAGCGCCACGCAGAATCGCGTGGCTATTCTGTGGTGCGCGCCTTTGTAGGGCACGGCACCGGCATTCACTTCCACGAGCCTCCTGATGTACACCACTATGGACAACCCGGGACCGGTATGCCGTTGGCGCCCAACATGGTGTTCACCATCGAGCCAATGATCAATGCCGGCGGCTATGCGGTAAGAGTGCTTCCCGATGGCTGGACGGCGGTGACGGCTGATGGATCCCTTTCGGCGCAATGGGAGCACACGATTCTGGTGACGGAAGAGGGCGTCGAGATTCTGACGGCCTGAGGTGCGCCTTGTTAGAACTAGATACGATTCCATTGCTTGAGTTCGACCCTGACCGCGAGGCTGTCATCGATCCTGCCAGGTTGATTCCGGTGCGGGAGGACGTTTCTGAACATGGCGTGGTGTGCTTCTTCAAAGACGTGATCGATGGGTTGGCAGCGACGGGCGAAGCCGCCGAAGTTGATCGGCTCAGAACGGAGATGGGGGGCCACCCATTCTACAAGCTCATTTACAACGGACAGGCGTTGACCCTGTTCCATCCAGGGGTAGGCGCCCCTCTGGCGGCAGGACTGTTGGAGGAACTCATCGCCATGGGCTGCCGGAAGATCGTAGCCTGCGGCGGCGCCGGCGTGCTTGATTCCGAAATTGCCGTGGGACACGTGGTCATTCCCAATGCTGCGGTCCGGGATGAAGGAGTTTCTTATCACTATCTACCGCCTTCACGCGAGGTTGCGGCAGACCCAGAGAGCGTGGCAGTTCTGGAACGGGTCTTGAAGCGGCGCGGCGTCCCCTATGTGGTGGGCAAGACGTGGACCACCGATGGGTTTTATCGGGAAACCCCGGGCAAGGTCGCGCTACGTCGCACCGAAGGCTGTATCACCGTAGAAATGGAGGTCGCAGCGTTCTTCGCCGTGACGCAATTCCGAGGTGTCCGTTTCGGGCAGCTGCTCTACGGCGGCGATGACGTCAGCGGCGCCGAGTGGGACCACCGTGAGTGGCAACGTGCTTCTATCCGGGAGCATTTGCTCTGGCTGGCGGCAGAGGCCTGTCTGGAGTTGTGAGCCAGTAACGGTTCACCGTAGGGTTTATGCGGCTACTTATGGGCGTTTCTTTGCCAGGATGCGGTAGGAGAGGGCTCCGTTGCCGTCGTTATGACGCGTTGTGAACACCTCCACGTGGAATGCCAGATCTTCCAAGAACTCCCGGCAGGCCTCGTAGGTGTGCTCGTTGGCCGACAGCACTACCACTGGGTTTAGCTGTTCGAGGGTTTCACGGGCGCCGCGCAACACGGCAAGTTCGCTGTTCCGTTTGCTGCGCCCGATGTCCATGACAATGTAATTGGGCGCCAGCATCCCCTTTTCTTGGAGCAGCGTATCCAGCGTTACCTCTCTGTATGAGGGAGAATTCCCGGACTTCGGTAGTGGATCATCACTGTCGCCGACCAGGGCGTTGACGACGGTGACGTTTTCGCTGCCATTCAGCGTCAGATGGTTCTCCAGATGCATCAGATGGCGCTCGTTGGGTTCGAATGCAAAGACGTGGCCTGCGGCGCCCACAAGCTCCGAACATAGCAAGGTCATGAAGCCTGTGTGGGCTCCGATGTCGAAGACGACGCTTCCTGGCTTGATGAGGCTCTCTAGCAAGCGCTGCTTCTGGAATTCAAAGCTGCCAAGCCAGCATCCATGATAGAATGCGCCCACGACCCATTTCTTGCCCCGTAACCGGTCCTGCATGATGGGGAGCGTTGCCCCCTTGTGGATCAATTTGAGTGGGAAACGCACGACTTTCCCGAACAAGGTCTTGCTGGAAATCTTTGAGAAGTCCATGTATCACCTCCACCGGCATCCAGTAGTTGTTGGGGCAGCCACGTCATGCTGGAAGCTCAAGCCCAGCTACGCTTCCCCACCCGTGGTTTTAGTCCCTAATGCGCAACGCTCTGGCAGTGTTGTCGCTGCGGACCTTTGGGCTATGTCCGGTTTTTCCGCACTGGGTGAGCCGCTTTCACGCGTTCCACAAAATCTTCCATCTCCATGTGTGCAACGGCTTCCGCTATGACGGGGAGTGGGAGATCATCCAGTTTTCTGAACCGCACGCATGATTTCCCCACATCATAGCGTTTACCGGTGGCTTTGTAAGCTGCTTCGAAGGCTGCGCCCGCTTCCTTGTCCATGTAGATGGCGATCAGGTAGAGGGATGCGTAGTTTTTCTGCGAGGCCAGGGCTACATAGGACAACGGCTGTCCGTTATAGGTATCAGGATAGACCTCCAGGGGTACTTGATACGAGATCATCCCCCAGTTCATGGCCTCTTCGTAGCCTTCGGGCAGGTTCTCCAGAATGACCTGGCGCACGGTCTCGATCATCTCGCGCCGGTCGTCGGGGAGTTCCGCGAGATATGCGTCTACGGTTTTAGCTTCGGATCGCATGATAGGGCTCCTCCAAAAATAGACAGGATTAACAAGATTAAAACCTCTTAAAATCCACTCAATATGCTGAGAAGTTTTCACTTTTCGTTGGCGTGGGAATCCTACATGTGAACTCCTTTTGAAATGGTGAGTCTGAGAATGGCGAACTCACTGTCTCACCGTAACACCAGGGGTAAATAGATCCTGCGGATGGGTGAGCGGGGGTAAGCCTGTACCGCCTGGGCCAGGTTGGCGGCGTAGGCCCGGCGGTACTCGGGCTGGTCGTAGTCCCGGTCCTTGACGAAGTGCACGATGGCGCCTTCCAGCGTGGTGGTCGTGTCGCTGACGATCAAGGGCGTGCTCAACGGCAGCGGCCAATAGATACCTTCGCGGGCGATGCTGCGGGCCGACAATTCATCATAGATGGCAAGGGCGGCAGCGATTGTCTGTTGTGTGTCGCTGTAGACGCCGCCGAACTCGCGACCGTGCGCATCGTCATTGCGCGGGTTGGTCGGGTTGTAGTCGCAGGCGTAGACGCTTGTGTCTCCCAAGGCGGGCACGGTGTGTGTGCCCCAGGGCGCGGAGGGTGTGACCTCTGCCAATGCGCGTAGACAGGCATCGTGGGAATAGGCATCTCCCAGGGTATGAAGATAGGTCCCGAAGGCTTCCAGCGATCCTGCTGGAATGGGCATGCTGATAGCGACCGTGCGGGTGATGATACAGCCGTTGTTCTGCACGGCGCGCATCAAGGTCAAGTCATTGAGCCTTCCCCAGGCATACGCTTCATATCCTACCAGGATATCCGTCTTGCCCCATGCCCAATCGTGCAACGCTTGGAGATCCGCTCCGCCAAGGTGGGGGAAGTGGAAGAAGGGGGAGTATGGCCCAAATCTTGATGTGACCGAGGCCGTATCCGGATCGAACCGGCCTGTGGGCCAGATTTGCCTGGCGTGATTGGCGCCGATGCAGGCAATGAGCGGGTTGGGGGGATCGTAGAACCCTGTATTGCCGTAGGTATATGAGATCGGCGTGCTGGGCAATACTTCTGAATCCACCAGCTGATTCCAAATGCGCAAGGTGTGACTGTCGGTCACAGAGAAACCTGCGGAAAGCGCCAGCGCCAGCGTGAGATCGTCGTGCACTGTGCTGATCCGGTCATCGGGAAAATCACCGGTGGGTGGATAGTAGGTCCCGTCACGATCGACGAACCCCAGTTCTTCTTCGGCGAATCCTTGCACGCCGCCCGCATGACCCAGAAGCATCACAAAAAGTACACCAGCTAGCCAGAGGGCGCGGAAGTATCGTGGTCGGTTCATGTTGATCTTGGCTCCGATAATGAGTTTGGAAGACGATTATAGTATGACTCTGGCCTCCTACAAACCAACACATTCACAGGCTGGAAAGCCCACGTTGTTTTGGGGAGCGCGATTCCGCATCTCGTTATGTGTCGTTGCATAACGGAAGTTGTGGCGCGGAGATTCACCGATAGGGGATCGAGATACACAGAGAGACGCCTGGGGACTTCTGTACAACAGCGTTATGAAGTACTTGTGCTGTCAGTCTCTTCCCTTTTTGGCGTTTCCGAGTACCCTTGTGCCGTGTCATGCCATCAGATGAAGCGATAGGGGGTCGAAGATTTCATCGTTTGCTAAAGCTATCACGTTCTATGTGCTCACTTGGTTGATCGCCCTGGGGCTTACGATAATTCAGAAAAACGTCGCAGCCTTCAAGGATATCGGGGTTGCCGCTGTCAGCCCAGTATTGGCAGTGATTTGCGTGTCTTCGGTGATCGCAAAGGCGCGGATGCCCCTAAATGTCGCGTTCGACCGCATTGTGCTTTTCCGGACGGTGGTGGGGCTAGCTTTACCGTTGGGGCTCAGCGCGCTTGCCGGTTGGCTAGGTGCACAGGCTGTGGGTTCACAGATGACTTGGCCCAAGGTTTCGAACGGTTCCACCGGCGGGGTGCTTGCCACGTTGGGAATCTTGTTGATCGGCGCCATTGGAGAAGAAGTGGGCTGGCGAGGGTATCTTCAGCCTGTCCTGGAGACGCGTTTGAGTCTGGTGCTGGCCTCGACAATGGTCGGGTTGGCTTGGGGGCTTTGGCATTTTGGGTACTATACCCATGGGGCGCTGTTTGTCATAGGGTTCACCCTGTTCACCGTGGCCTCCTCCATAATTCTGGGGATTGTGATGCAAGGCACGGGCCACAATCTACTGATCGCGGTCGTTTTCCACGTTTTCGTCAACGTTGGCTTCGTGCTTTTCTTCAAAGAGACTTTCTCCGATGGTCGCGTGATGTTGGTGAACGGAGGTGTCTGGTTGGCGGCCGCATTGCTTACCCTTGGCCTCTGAAGGCTGATCTCTATTCCGGAGTCTGGCGAATTCTTGGGAGTTCTATATTCACTGGAGCGTTCTCGCACAAACACACGATAGGGGTTCGGCGTAACGACTTCAGTCGTTCTTTGACGTCATGAGCGACTCAAGTCGCTACTACGAACCAAATTCGCCAGTGTCCAGCACTAGTCTCACAGGAGTTCCCATGGGGGATGCCACACCCACGAGGATGAAACTGGGCAGGTGCGACTTCAGGCGACGGGTGATTTGCGGTACCTGCATGCTCCAGTGACCGGCCCAAGCGCGCGATGCGGAAATCGCGGCTACGACTCCTATCTGGCTGACGACTGAGGGCTAAAAGCGGAGGGCTACTTTTGAAGGAGGACATATGTGGATCGATGCACATACCCACATAGATAGGTATGATCTGGTTGGCGAAGCGATGCTGGCGTCGGCCCTGGCCGAAATCGACGCGCACCGGATTCTGACCCTCAGCAACTCGATGGATGTGGCGTCGTATGTACGTAATTTGGAGCTCGCCGAAGCATGCCCTTTCATACTGCCAGTCTTCGGCGTGCATCCGTGGAATGCGGTCGAAGCTGTGGATCATCTGGAGGATTATGGACCTCTTCTGGCCCAGAGCCCCATGTTTGGCGAGCTGGGTCTGGATTACTACTTCGTTAAGGATTCGGCGGCCTATCCAGCGCAGGTGAAGGTCTTGCGACGCTTCCTTGCTGCGGCGGAACAGCAGCGGAAGACGGTGAGCTTGCATACCAAGGGCGCCGAGGCCGACGTGCTAGAGATTCTTGAGGACTATGACTTGCCCCGCGTCATTGTGCATTGGTATTCAGGTCCCCTGGATATTTTGGATGCGTTCATTGCGCGTGGCGCTTACTTCACTGTGAATATCGCCGCGCGTTACTCCGACGCCATCAAAGCGATCACAGCACGTATTCCGGATGACCGTCTGTTGACAGAAACCGACAATCCTGGCGGCGCCAGGGACTTCATCGATCGATTTGGCACGCCGCTGCTTGTCCGAGATGTCATCGAAGCCGTTGCAGAAGTCCGGGGGACTTCTGCGGCGGCGCTCGCGCAACAGGTGCAGGCCAATTTGTGGTCATTGATAGCCGGTGATCCGTGGGCGCCGGATGCCTGGAAGGCGCTGCTGGAGCATGAGCCGCATGGCTGATTTACAGACATTGCAGCGCGAAATCTACGCCAACAAGGTCCGCCGGGGGTGGAACGTCACCGATGTGGGGAAAGAAATCGTGTTGATGGTCGAAGAACTCGGCGAGCTGGCCCGGGCCTACAAGAACAGCGACAAGCAACCAGCGCCGGACGTCAGCCACAAAGCGGATATGGTCGATGCCATTGGGGATCTCATGGTCTACTGCCTGGGATTATGTGAGATGCTTCAGGTCGATGCCGGAGAGGTGCTGGAAGCAATCATTGCAAACAACAAAACCCGCTCGCACACGGGGTGGATGTAGGAGGGCGGTGTTGAGTCGGATTCTTGTGTCCGGTTTGATCAATGTCGAAACGACTTTGCGGGTTGACGGTTTCCCGATCCACTATACGCCGGTACGTTACCCTTTTGGAGGCGTTCATACCACGGTGTCTGGGGTGGGATACAATGTGGCGAAAGCGCTGACAACATTGGGCGATACGGTACGCTTCGCGTCGCTGGTGGGGCAGGATTCCCAGGCCCGGCTGGTCCGAGAGGCGTTGCGCTCAGAGGGGGTGCCCGGCGACTTCGTCCTTTCGCATGTCAAGGAGACGGCGCAGTCGGTCATTCTCTACGACGCTGCCGGACGCCGTATGATCAACGTCGATCTCAAGGATTTGCAGGAGCAGATGTACCCGCCTGAGCGTTTCGAGGCGGCGCTCCGCGACGTCCAGCTGGCGGCATTGTGCAACATCAACTTCTCCCGCCCTTTTCTGCACATCGCCCGCGAGCGTGGCATTCCCATTGCCACCGACGTGCACACGCTTTCCAGCCTGGATGATGACTACAACCGCGACTTCATGGCGGCCGCCGATGTCCTCTTCATGAGCGACGAGTTTCTGCCTGTCGCCCCAGAGGATTGGGCGCGGCAGGTGTTGGCGCGTTACGGCCCCTCCGTCGTCGTTATTGGGCTTGGGGAGAAGGGGGCATTGTTGGCCGTCCGTGACGGCAGCAAAGTGTACCACATACCTGCTGTGAGCACGCGCCCTGTCGTCAATACCATCGGCGCCGGCGATGCGCTCTTCTCGGCGTTCGTCCACGGCTATGCACAGACGCGGGATCCCTACGCTGCGATTCACAAAGCCGTCGTCTTTGCCTCTTACAAGATTGGAGAGACCGGGGCAGCGCGTGGATTTCTCACCGAGATCGAACTTGACGGCTGGTATCGCCGTATCACGGGGTCGTTTTGAGCTGAGGGGAAGGAGGCATCGCTTGACACATCAGGAGATTCAGTTGCCGGCAGTGGATCAAGATCAGGTAGCCGAACAATACCGCACATCCACCAATCTCAATGCGCGCATTGCTCTACACGCGCAGTTCAGTATCAATCCCTATCCCTGGATGCGCTGGCTTTTCGATCATTTGGACCTGCCCGCGACGTGTCGTGTGCTTGAATTGGGGTGCGGTCCGGCGAATTTGTGGCAGGAGAACCGGGACCGGATTCCGGAAGGCTGGGCCCTTACGTTGACCGATTTCTCAGGGGGAATGGCGGCAGAGGCGCGGCGTAGACTTGACGGTGCGCCTCAGATTCAGGCCCTCTTGTCGGCCGATGCGCAGGCGATTCCTTTCTGCAATGCGGCTTTTGATGCCGTGATTGCCAATCACATGCTCTATCACGTGCCCGACCTTCCAGCGGCGCTTTGCGAGATTGGACGGGTGCTACGACCTGGCGGGCGTCTGTTTGCTTCCACCGTAGGCGAAACCCACATGCGGGAACTCTGGGATCTGGTCGCGCCGTTCGTTCCACACGTCATGGATGCTGTTACCGCCACGTCGCGCGGGTTCACCCTGGAAAACGGCGCTGTGCAGCTCGCCAATGTTTTCACCCACGTTGACCGCTATCTTTATGACGATGCCCTGGCGGTTGACGAGGCTGAACCACTCATTGCCTATGTGCTTTCCTCCAACACGTTGATGCAAACTCCACTTTCTGAGACCTTGCAGGCAGCGTTCAGGAAACAGGTAGTGGAGCATCTGAAGACTAAAGGTGTGATTCGCATCACAAAAGCCTCCGGTCTATTCGTAGCTCACCTTGGCTAGATAGGGGGGCGACACAAGCTCTGGCTTAGGTGTGTTTCAGGAAAGATAGGCGTCACTGCTCCACAGCTGGCGCTGAGGATCTCTGGGTAATTTGTGCTATTTTTGATTCTCTCCTATTTATTGTGTGGTGTTGTCCTGTACGGGAAACCGTGCTATACTGAAGTTATCCTGTCTCTTCAACACCTGCTACAGCATCTTGATCGACACAACGTAGTCTCCGTTCTATCCTTGCGTGCTTCGCAGTCTCTATCGTGTCCTCACACTGGCTGAAAGGGGGAGTCAAGATCGTGAAAACGCTGGCGCAACCATCTTATCATCTGTTCCGGTTCCGTGACAGCGGATACGCGCTTGACATCGCTACCGGGACCGTTCTTCATCTTGATGAATCTGCTTATGATGCCTTGAATCACCTCGCTGCCGGACTGTTGCCGGATGAAGTGCACCGGCAGCTATCCGCCAGGTATAGTTCCGAAGTCGCTACGACTGTCCGCTCGGAGTTGGACTGGCTTCAAGCGCGTGGGGTATTCAGATCTCCGCTCACTACCTATGATGACCGGGAAAATGCGGTCTACATTCAAAGCCTTACCCAAAGATCGACCAACAAGATCGAACTCTATCTGGCAGAGGCGTGCAACCTGCGCTGTCGCTATTGTTACGTCAACGCGAACGAGGCCCTCAACAACGGTTTGATGCCCTGGCCTGTGGCCAAACAGGCTATCGATTTCGCTTTCGCACGGTCGGGCGCCGCCGACAGCGTGATCATCACTTTCTTCGGCGGCGAACCGTTGTTGAACAAGGCGGTGCTTTTCAAGGCAGTCGCCTATAGCCAACAGTTGGGCGCTGAACAGGGCAAGCGCGTTTCCTACTCCATGACCACCAACGCAACGTTGTTGGATGATGCCGTGATCGATCTTATCAAACGCTACAATTTTGGACTTATGGTTAGTCTGGATGGGCCGCGCGAGATTCAAGATACGATGCGGCCTTTCGCCGACGGTCGGGGGTCGTTCGAAATCGCAACGCGCAATATCCGCAAGCTGATGCAGCGGCGGCGCAGCGTCACCGTGCGCTGCACGCTCAGTAATCGCTGGTTGGATCGGATTCGGATCGTGCAATTCCTGGAGGAGTTCGGATTCTCGCACATTGCGATGAGCCGGTGTACGGGCGCCGTGGATGGGCTAGGCCCGTACGACATCGGCCCTGAAGAGAATCGCATTCTCAGCGCGCAAGATGATACGTTCATTGACCGCTTGCTCTCGCAATTGGAACGGGGCGAAAAGATCCGTTTCAATCCCTGGGCGCGGGCGATTCAGGCTATTCACAACCGGCAGAACCATCGTATGCGGTGCGGCGTGGGGAGGGGATGCACGACGGCGGGCCGCGACGGGCGCTTATATCCCTGTCATCGTTACGTGGGCATGGATGCGTATGTGCTGGGCGACGTGGAATCCGGCATCGATCAGGGCCGATTTGCGGATTACCTCAGCGGGTATTTCGCAACCAAGCAGAAATGTGAGAGCTGCTGGGCCATCAACCTCTGCGGCGGGTACTGCCCCTGGTACGTCTCACGGCAGGATGGTACCTTCAGCCCGCCGGAAGACTGGTGGTGCGATGAAATCCGGCATTGGTATGAGCAGGGGATCTGGCTCTACGACACACTGCGCGAGCATTATCCGGATTACTTCGGCCAGCTCATAGGCGAGACGCCGGTGGAACCCTTGCTGCGCTGATGCCGGCGACTACGCTTGTGTTGGTTAGTGAGGTGGTGGAAAGGAGGGATCTATTGAGAAATCGAGAAACCAGGAGCGTGAAGCAGCGATAGTTGTACGATTAGTCGTAAAGGAGGGATCTTATGACGCAACGGAAGCTGGATCGACGTGCGTTCTTGAAGACGGTGCTCGCTTCGGCAGCGGCCGCCGGGGTGAGCCACTTCCGCATTTTGAACTTCGGCGCATCGGACGCGGCAGCGCAAGATCTTTGTGATCCTCCGAGCCTGCCCGATACCTGCATTCCACAGGGCAGCCCGCCCGATCCCGATAGCTGCTATCCCCCGGGAGACACAGACTACTGTGTGCCGGCGGGAATGGTGACAGATCCGGACTACTGTGATCCCCAGTACAATGAAATGGACGTGGGGTGCGCAGGCGAGCAAGACTACTGCTATCCGGATGACTTCGACCCTGACGTGTGTCTCCCGCCCTATGAGGCGGATGAATGTCTACCTGCCACAGGCGATGTTGACTACCAGTGCACAGCGGCGGCAGCCGATGTATGCGACCCCGGAATGCAGGATCCGGACTTGTGCGCTCCTTGGGCCGGAGAGACAGATGTCTGTGTGCCGGGCGCCGATGAACCTGATGAACCGACGGTATCAACGGTGGTATCGCTAGATGCTTCGAGCGCAGTCTCGGTTTTACCCGCTGCCGGCGCCGCTGCCGCAGCTCTGGGCGCGGCGGCGCTGCGCAAACTGCGCACATCCGAAGAGGATGCCGGCGCCGAAACTGCGTGATGTCCTTTGCGGATCAGGCCGCAGAAACCACAAGCCCTCCCGGGGACGAGCACCCTGGGAGGGCTTGTTACTGTATGTCGGTTCAGCCGCCAGCAGCTTGCCGGCCCAGGCGGAAGGCTACCTTGTTGACATCGCGATAAGCTTCGGGAACCCGGCGCAGGATGGCAGTTTCCCAGACTTGTGGATCCGTGTCCAGCAACGTCGATAGAGCTGCTAGCAAAATCGTGTTGACGGTGCGGGCATTCCCCGCTTCTTCGGCCAATGGCAAGGCATCGACGACGATGACGCGACCGGCGCGGGTTCCCAGTGCGTCGAGGATATCCGTCTTGGGGGGATAGACGGCATTGCCAACGCTTGCCGACATGGGCGTAATCTTTTGGCGGTTGACGATGATCGTGCCGCCGGGCTTTAACCATGGGAGCCAACGTGCCGCTTCCAAAAGCTCGAAAGCCACGAGAACATCGACGGTACCCTCTTCACAAGTGGGCGATCCCACTACGGGCGCCCAACGGATGTGACTTTCGACTACCCCGCCGCGTTGCGCGAAACCGTGCACCTCCGACTTCTTGGCATCCAGCTCCAAATCCAATCCCACCTGGGCTGCGATATCTGATGCGGTGAGCACACCCTGTCCACCCACACCCACAAAGAGCAGGTTGATTCTCTGAATCATTCTAGGCCCCCTTTCCGTACTCGGATTCGAACGGTGCGATGGCCTGCGTCGGACAGACCTGCATGCAGACGGTGCACCCCGTGCATAGGAGTGGATCGATCATGGTCTTGGCGCGCTGATTGGTCTCGTAGAGAGCCTCGCTCTTTAGAATGGCGGGACAGCCGACGCGCAGGCAGGCGTGGCAGGCCACGCACTTTTCCGGGTCGACCTTCATCCGTGGTTGTAGATGGAAGTGTGGCGTGAAGACGCAAGCCCCGCGCACGATCAACACGGCAGGCCCATCCTCGTGCTTCATGGCTGCCCGCAGCGCTTTGTTGACGCCGTTCACGTCCCAGGCATTGACTTCTTCGATAAATGTGACGCCCATGCCTTTGACCACATCTGCAATATTGATGTCTACGCCTGGTTCACCTTGAAGCGTCACGCCGGTGCCTGGATGTTGTTGTTGGCCTGTCATGGCCGTGATGCGGTTGTCGAGCACGGCTATGGTGATCTTGGCGCGATTATAGACTGCCGCCGCCAGGGGTGAAAGCCCCGAATGGAAGAAGGTGCTGTCTCCGATGGTAGCGACAGCCGCCTCCTGCCCGCCGGCTTGGGTGAAGCCGTGCGCCATGCCGATGCTGGCGCCCATACTGAT
>JAFGNR010000125.1 GCA_016926915.1 Anaerolineae bacterium | reverse complement strand
TGCCCTCCAGAGCTGCCAGGTTCTGTTTCTATATCTGACTCTCCTGAACAAAGCCTCTGAACCCCGGAGGCACAGAGAATGCCGGGAGAATGCTAGGGATAATTTGATATAATCTAACAAAACTAAAGTCATCTTTGCACTCTTGGCGTTCTCTTTGCGGTGAATTCCCCCTTTTTGTAGTGGAGTCCTTACTCATCTGGAAACCTGAAAGATAGTGTAAAAATATGTTATAATATCATCTAGGTTATTCGGTGAATTCTGGATGAGGTGTGCCGGGCTGGCGATCCCGGTGCGACTGTGGCTCTATGTGACAGTAGGCCGTAGATGGGTGTTGTGTCCGGATAATAGCTGCGAGCTAAAGATACAGGGGGGAACGATGAAATCGCGATTTCTAATCCGATTGCTGTGCGCGTTTGTATGGTTAGGTGTGGTTGGCGTGGGGCCTTTTGCCGGCGTCCACACGCCTGTTTTGGCGAGGGACGAGACCGGCGAGGTTTCCGAGATAGGGAACCTGATTTCGTCGGGGGAGTTCATCGAGATCGTTTCCTACGATTCCTGGGGGATCGAAATCGAGTTGCGGTCTCCGGACCTTGCCGTCGCAGTGTTGCAGACGGAATCTGGAACCTGTGATTTGTTGACAATGGAGGGCTACGCCGAAACCGGAACGCCTGGTGCGCCAGCTCTGCCGGCATTGAACGCAACACTCGGCATTCCTGAAGGCGTCGAGGTGGCTGTCGAAATCCTGGAACGTGATACCGAGAGGATTTTCGGGACCCAGGCCCTCTGTCCGGCGCCGGAGATCATCGTAGAACAGAGCATTGGCGAGCCTCCTCAATATCTGGGTGAAAAGCGCATCTTTGATCCCTCTGAATACTCGGTGGATGCGTTGACCCCAAGCGTTCCCGTCGAGATTGCGTCGACGGGTTTCATTCGGAGCCAGCGCGTCGCGCAGCTGCTTTTCCGTCCACTTCAGTACAATCCGGTTTCTGGCGCGCTCCTCCAGACACGGTGGGCTCGTGTACGTGTGTCGTTCAGCGAACCTGTGTTCACACGCACCGGCGACCCCGGCGTCGATGAAGGGTTTTTCGAGGAGTTGCTTGGGAACACACTGGTCAACTATGACCTTTCCCGTGCCTGGCGTGTAGCAAGCGCCCCAGGCGTTTCGGAGGTGCGATCACAATCAGTGCCGAATCCGATGTACCGGATTCTCGTGGAAACGGCGGGATTGTACCAAATCACTTACGAGACGTTGCAGGCTGTCGATCCTACTGTGGATCTCAGTGTGGTAGACCCCCGCACCTTCCATTTGACCAATCAGGGCGTCGAGGTCGCGATTTTCATTACCGGAGACGATCCGGAGTCCTTTGAGCCAGGGGATGCGATCCTGTTCTATGGAGAGGCCATTGACGCGAAGTATACCGACACGAACGTCTACTGGCTGACGTGGAATGCGTTCTTCGGTGCGCGGATGCCGGAGATCAACGGGACACCCGGCAGCGGCGTGACGCCTACCTCTTTCAGGACCACCATGCGGCTAGAGGAAGATCTTCTATATCAATCGAACAGCCCGGACAGAGATAACGATCACTGGTATTGGGACTACGTTTACGTGACCGGCGGTGTTTCCGTCAGGAACCCTTTGAGCTTTACACTGGATTTGCCCCAGGTTGCCGTTGGAATGCCGGATGCTACGTTACGTGGGATGCTGATGAGCTTCTCCGCCATTCCCAATCATAGTACACAGGTTCGCATCAACGGCGCACCGGTTTATACGGCCACATGGGATGCCGGCGACTATCACGCCTTTTCAGTGGATTTCTCGCATGCGCTTTTGGCGAAAGGTGTGAACACCATTACCGTCGAAGGCGGCCTGGGCGTCACTACGGATGTTGCCCTGATCAACTGGTTCGAGGTGGATTACTACGCCGCTTACGAGACCGGCGCCGATCAACTCTTCTTTGATGGCGATCAGTCCGGCACGTGGAAGTACGAAGTCGCCGGTTTCGATTCTTTGGCCTTGGACGTTCTCGATATCACCAATCCCAAAGTGCCCGCGCGGATTCTCAACGGCGCGGTGCAGCTTGCCGGTCCGTATACGCTTGCGTTCCAGCATACCATCACAGGGGAACATCACTATCTCGCTTTGGGAGAAGGGCAGCGACTGATTCCGGCAAAGATCGAGCGGGATACGATATCGGATCTCCGAAATCCGGAGAACGCAGCCGACCTGATTATCATCAGCTATGCTGATTTCTACGCTGCCGTCGCGCCCCTGGCCCAGTATCGTGAATCCCAGGGGTATCGTGTGATGTTGACGGATGTGCAGGATGTTTTCGATGAGTTCGGTTTTGGCCTGTACGATCCTGAGGCCATTCGTGATTTCCTCGCGTATGCGTACGATACCTGGGTAGCGCCGGCGCCGGCCTATGTGCTTCTGGTAGGGGACGGGAACCATGACCCCAAGGATAATCAAGGTTATGGTGAGATCAGCTACATCCCTCCCTACCTGGCTGACGTCGATCCGTGGATTAGTGAGGCGCCCGCTGACAACCGGTATGTTTCTATCAGTGGGGCCGACGTGCTGCCTGACATGCATCTGGGTAGGCTCCCGGTTCATTCAGCGGCCGAAGCGACGGCCCTGGTCGATAAGATTCTCGCCTATGAGCAAAGCCCTCCAGCAGGTACATGGAATGAACAGGCGATCTTCGTCGCCGACAACGCAGATGCTGGGGGCAACTTCGCGGGATTCTCGAATACAATTGCCGACAACTATGTACCTTCTCCCTATACGACCGAGAAGATTTATCTGGGCGTCACCCATGACACCTCGGGGGCGCGCACGGCTCTCATGAACGCGCTCAACGCCGGGCGTTTGCTGGTCAACTACATCGGACACAGTTCGACGCAATTCTGGGCTTCGGAGAAGTTGCTTCAGTTGAGCAATTTACCCGGCATTAGCAATGCCGGGCGGTTGCCTTTCGTGGTTCCGATGACGTGTCTGGAAGGTAGCTTTTCGTACCCTAGTCCTCCCGGTGTTGACTATTCGTCGTTGGGTGAAAGTATCGTGCGCCTGGCGCAACATGGCGCCATTGCGTCCTGGTCTCCCACGGGCATGGGGGTGGCTTCGGGGCATGATGTCATGAACCGGTATCTGTACCAGGCCATTTTCTTCGATGACGTGATCGACCTGGGGGCGGCAGCGACTATTGGGAAAGTCGCTTTGGGCGGTTTAGGGCACGATGAGCTCATCGAGACCTATATCCTGTTTGGCGATCCTCTCACGCACTTGAACGTTCTGGGGGCTGACGTTGGCATCGAAAAGATGGGATCCCCGGCCGGCCCTATCTGGCCTGGCGATTGGTTGACCTATACGTTGACCTACTCCAACACCGGCCCGGCGACCGCGCATCACGTGGTGATCAGCGACACGTTGCCTGCGGGATTGATCAGTCCTACGGTGCAGTCTTCTGAGGCTATGCTCACGTTACGGCCCGGAACGATGTTTGTGTGGGACGTTGCAGATCTGGAGGCCGGGGAGGGCGGTGTGATCACAGTCACAGCGCAGGTCAATCCCCGGTTTGCCGGGTTGTTGACGAATGTCGCTACGATCGAGACGTCGGCGCAGGATGATGATCTTGGCAACAACACCTCGGAGCCTGTGGTTATCGAGGTTATCGCTCCGGATCTTGTGATCGACAAGACCGCGCCTCATAGTGCGCTGCCGGGCGAGGTCATCACGTACACTCTGACGTTCGCCAACGTGGGGACAGCGTTGGCGACGGGCAGCGTGATCACCGATCTGATACCGGCGGCGGTGTTGACTCCCACGGTGATCTCCGCAACGGAGAATGTGATTCCGCGACCGGGTACTACCTTCGTGTGGGACGTGGCTGATCTGGATGTCGATGAAGGTGGGGCGATTGTCTTGCAGGGTACGGTAGACCCGAATTTCTCCGGAACGCTGATCAACGAGGCGACGCTTTCTACCGACACGTTAGAAGCCTTCATCGATAATAATCATGCAGAGACGCACACAGGCGTTCTGGTGAGCGACTTGTGGATCGAGAAGACGGGGCCCGTAGAAGCGCTGCCAGGGCAGACGCTGACGTACGTGTTGACCTATGGCAATCTTGGGAATGGAGTGGCGGAGGGCGTCGTGATCACGGATAGTCTGCCGTTGGGATTGACGAGCCCGGTGGTGACGTCCACCGGGAGCCTCACGCCGCGCCCTGGGACATCCTTTGTGTGGGATATCGCGACCCTCGCCCCGGGGGACAGTGAAGTGATCACGGTAACGGCGACGGTCGAACCAGCCTTCCGTGGTACTTTGTCCAACTCGGCGATGATCACGACCACGGCTTCTTTCGATTCCGATGCCACGAACAATGCGACGTCGCCTGTCGAAACGGTCGTTGCCGTTGCCGACCTGGCGCTTACCAAATCAGCGCCTACGCAAGTCGTCGCCGGCGAGCAGCTGGTGTATACGTTGGCCTTCACGAACGTCGACGTACTGCCCGCCGCCTCCGTGGTGCTAACCGATACCTTGCCCGCGCAATTGACGGGGGTATCGGTAACGTCGTCCGGTGTACTGGCGACGGCGCGTCCCGGGACTGCGTACGTGTGGGATATCGAGGATCTCGATCCCGGGGTGGGCGGGGTGATCACGATCACGGGCACTGTGGATGCGGCGTTTACCGGCGTGTTGCAGAATGCCGCTTCTATCACCACGGCGACGCCAGAAGCGAGCACGTCAAACAACGTGGATCAGGTCTCTACCCAGGTGGATGCTCCGACCTATGCCGATCTGGTGTTGACCAAATCAGCGCCTACGCAAGTCGTCGCCGGCGAGCAGCTGGTGTATACGTTGGTCTTCATGAACGTCGACGTACTGCCCGCCGCCTCCGTGGTGCTAACCGATACCTTGCCCGCGCAATTGACGGGGGTTTCGGTGACGTCGTCCGGTGTACTGGCGACGGCGCGCCCCGGGACTGCGTACGTGTGGGATATCGAGGATCTTGATCCTGGGGTGGGCGGGGTGATCACGATCACGGGCACTGTGGACGTCGCTTTCACCGGCGTCTTGCAGAATGCTGCCGCCATCAGCACCGCAACACAGGAAGCGAATACTGTGAATAATGTGGATCAGGTCTCTACCCAAGTGGACCCCCCGGGGCGCGTCGTGTTCTTGCCTTTGCTGATGCGCTAAGCATCTCGCTTCTCCGCATCTGACATCAGAGCGCGACCGAGTCCCCCTCGGTCGCGCTTATAGTTGGGCGGGTCTCAGTATTGGGTCAAGCTTCCGTCACGTTTTGCCAGGCGGACTGCTTTGCGGAACGCATAGAGGCTGGTGGGAAGCAAAACCGCTGAAAAAACAGCCAGCATCGCGACCTCACGCCACAGTGCTCCCAAGGTATCCCCATTGAGTAGCGCCCGGCGCATAGCTTCCAGTGCATACGTAAGAGGGAAGAACCGCGCGATGAGTTGCAGCCAGGCAGGTAAGATTTCGACCGGATAGTACACGCCTCCCAACAGCGAGGATAGGTTGGAAAACATGAAGGCTACCGGGTCGCCCCGTTTCAAGATCATGATGAACGCAGCGGAAAAGATGCCGATGCCGCTCACGGCAGTCATGGTCAGAAGCAGGACGCTCAAGCCTGCGACAACGTTGGCGCTGCCCAGGTCCATACCGAAAACAAAGATGCCCAGCAGCAGATAGACGCTCACGCGCAGCGTAGTGAAGAGAAAGTCCCAAAGGCTCGACGACAATAGGATGGTCGAAAGTCGCGTTGGTGTGATCAGTAATCCCTCTAGTGTACCTGAAACCTGTCCTGATCGGATTACTTTAGCAAAGGTGCTCAGCGCAACGCCTTGATACCCCATGAATGCAATCCCAAGCAGCACGAAGGCAAAGTAGTCGCCGCTGTAGTCGCCTAGATAGGGAAGCGCGCTGGGGCCTAACAGGGCCGAGATGAAATAGAAAGCCGTGGTCGAAAACAGAATACCGATCACTTGGAGGATGAAGTCGAAACGGTAACTTACTTCACTCAGAAAATCCCTGCGCAAGAACAGGAGCGGCTTTCGAAGCCCGCGCGCGATGCGTTTCCATCCTGCTGTGAGGGGGAATTTCGTGTCTGGGGTCACACCGGATTCGTTCTGGGCGCTTTCTCGCACAGAGATAGGCCGGGTCTTGTCGCCGTTCGCCGGCTCCGGCAATACTTCGCGTGCGTCGGCAAAAATCTGCTCCCACGAGGCGGGGCCGAATTCGATCTTATCGACGATCCCCCCGTGGGCTTCGATGCTCTGAAGTACTTCGGGGAGCGATGTCTTACCTGTCGGTAGTTTGATGGTTACCCTGGTGGATGCCTGGTGCAGCCGGGGCTCAAGCGGCTGAGCGTCTTCTGCGAGCGCGCGCAATTCTCCGGCAATGGCCACATTGATATTGCGCAGGGTCAGGGTGCAGCGGTTCTGGGGGCGCAGTTGTTCCTGAAGCGTTTTAGGAGACTCGATGAGGCGCAATTGCCCGGCTACCATCACGGCCACCTGGTCGCACAACTCGACGGCTTCATTGAGATTGTGTGTTACCAGGAAGATGGTGCGTTGTTCACTGTGGGCCAGCGTGTAGATGACTTCTCTGAATTGGTACGCTGCCACCGGGTCCAGGCTTCGGGTTGGCTCATCGAGGAATAGCAGCGCCGGATTGTGGATGAGGCTGCACGCCAGCGCCAGGCGGTGCTTCATCCCGGTAGAATATGCATCGAACCGGCGATCCATGAATTCCTCCAGCCTCAGAAGACCGGCGAGTTCGGCAATTCGCTTCTCCCCGGCGACACGGTCTAGGTTGTGGAGACCGGCATAGAAGCGCAGGTTCTCGCGTCCGGTCAACCTCCAGTAGAAGTGTCGTTCGTTGCCGGTCATCAGTCCAATCAGACGCTTGAGGGGCCTCTCCTGGGAAGTTGCCAGACCGTGAATGTGCGCGGCGCCCGAGGTCGGCAGAATCAGTGTGCAGAGCATCTTGACCAGCGTGGTTTTTCCGGCGCCGTTGGGTCCCACTAGCCCGAAGATTTGTCCCTGGGGGATAGCCAGGTTCACCCGATCGACTGCGAGCACGCCTTCCCCGGATTGTCTGGGATACAGGAGCTGTTTCAAGCGAATGGGCGGGGGGAAGCGCTTGGTAAGCGCGTGTGTCTGAACTGCCATTGATGGCACGGTCAGCTCCTTGTCGAAAGGGGGAATGTGCGAATGGCGAATGGCTGAAGCGATGATTGCGCGAACACCGGCGGCGCGAGCGCCGGCGGCAGTACTGCCGTTTGGACTGAAGTTTGCATAAGGTGTTACCTACGTCCGTTGCAAGGTTTTCGTGCCCGGATAGTGTGCGAGCAGGTGAGAGTATAGCCGTTCTTTGGCGGGACACAAGGTGTTGCCGGACAACAGACCGACGCACGGAGCGGCCGCCCCGTGCGTCGGTAAACGTCTATCCGGGTGATTAGGGTGCATCTAGGGGATGCACAACTTCTGTCCTACCCATATCGTATCGGACCAGAGACGGTTCGCCTGCTTGATCGCAGATACACTGGAACCATACCACCGGGCAATGGAGAACAATGTATTGCCCGGCTGCACCACGTGAGTGCCGCTACAACCGGCGCCGGTGGGCGGCAGGATCATGCCGCCGCTGCTTTGCCGGTTCTTGAACGTTACAACACCGCAGGTTCCGGTGGCTTCCAGGTTGACCGTCTGTTTCTGCGGCGTCACTGCGACCCAGCCGGTTTGCATGGTTTCGGAGATGACGTAGGCGCCCGGCGTCAGACCGTTGAACCGCACGTGCCCGGTGCCGTCGGTCGTTCCGGAAACGGCAGCGCCGCCATACGCCGGCTTGAGCGTAATTTCCCAGCCGGGAATCCCGGTGCCGTCGGTGGCATCCTTCTTGAAGACGTCAACACAGGCGAAGTTCGTCTTGTTCTTGAAGCGCACGTGGACGCATTCGATGGGTTTGGTCACCTCTACCTCAAACTCGGCCGGCGTGACAGGTTCCCATCCTGTCTGCAACACCTCGGAGATGGTCCATGTTCCCATCGCGAGCTCATGGAACTGGAAGAAACCATTCTTGTCGGTCACAGTGGTGAATTGTTCTTCGGTCTCCTTGTTCGTGGCGACGATGGTCCAGCCTATCAGCCCTTGATCGAATTGGTTGATCTTGTAACCGGCTACGCATCCCAGGGCTTCGTTCTGGAAAGTTACATTGACACACCATCCCGGCGTATCCAGGTCGACGACGGTTTGCTGTGGGCCGACAGAACGCCAGTTCTCTTTTACAGCTTCTTTGACCGTCCATTCACCCAGCGCCAGGCCGTCGAAGGTCGCGATGCCCAGGCTGTTGGTAGTTTTGGAAAGGCTCGCTTGAGTGCCATCGTTGCGGATTAGGGTGATGGTCCATCCGGCGAGGGGTTTCCCCTGAGCATCTACCTTGCGGACCTGAATACATCCTCCATGAATCTGCCGGTTCACGAATTTCAGGGTTTGGCATTCTCCGGGATTGCGGGGGGAGATGAGATCGATGACTTGTTCACTGGAATAGCCGGAAGCTGGAATCCACCCAATCACGGTCGCTTCGGTTACAGTCCAGACGCCGGTGGCGAGATTCTCGAAAACGGTTTTACCTTCTCCATTGGTCACGCCTATCAGGGTCGTGCCGGTTTTATTCTCGGCCGTGAACTCCCATCCGGGAATGCCTACCATCTGGGAGAACCCCATCTTGCCGTTGGCATCATATTTCGTGACTTCAAGGCAGGGTAGGGCCTCCAACTTGATGCGAACCTCGGCGCAGTCCTTACCGGTACCGCTGAGGGTTACCGAGAACTCAGAAGGCGTGATGGGGCGCCATCCTGCTCCGGGGATATCCAGCTTTACCACCCACGTGCCCCCGCCAAGATTCTCGAATTTGAACTTGCCCTGGGCATCCAGGGTCATTGTCTTGGCGGCGCCGGATTCTGGAGTGACCGTCACCGTCCAACCGGCGCCTCGGGGTTGGTGATAATGATCGATGGCAAAACCCGAGATGCAGGTTCCCCCTTGTCCTACAACGGGAGGCTGGGCCGGAACCGGGCCATCTTTGCCTTCTACCGGTTCATCTTTCTGTTCCAGAGCGATCCCAATCTCAGAGGCTGTCTCTTCGACTGCTGTGAAGGGTGCGGCAGCTTCTTCCTTGACAGGGAGCGCTGCTTCTTCAGCTGAGACAACGCTGGCTCCTGAGACGCCTGGAGAGGCATTCGCATAGCCCATCGACGTTGCAACAGCCAACGCGACAATAAGCAAAAAGCCCACTAGGAACCACCGGGGTTTCATAGGTCTCCTCCTATTTCATCGTTAGTGTTCTGACAGTTTTTCGATTATAGGTATGGCTGGCACTAGGATGCAGTTTCTTAAATCTTACCATAGTTTATCGACAAGTGCAAGGGATTCGCAATATTCGGGCACACCTAATACACCCCTTCAAAACGGCGTTCTGGTCTTCCAGACCGCTTGGGACTATAATGATCCCACTGCAAGAAGCCGAAATTCACCGTAGAGAGAACATGAAGTAGACCTGAGTCGTGGGACTCTGCTGTGTCATTCTTGAAAGATTCCGGTCTTGTCCTTGCGCGCTTCGCGGTTAAGGTGTTTTAGCTGTCTGAGGTTGTACGTCCTCCTAATGAACCGGATACAGGGCTATCGCGTACTTATTCAGGGAGGTGGGTATGAACACTGTGGGCACATCTGATTCGGCGTCGCAATACGAGCGGAATGCCGCGCGGGTGTTTCGCTTTGCTGCCATCGCGTTTGGTGCGGCCTTTGGATTGGCCTTTGCGTTATTGACATGGGGCAGCGACGCGGTGATCCTGGGTATACATCATGTGGACCGTGCCGCACTCAATCTGCTGATCGGGTTGCCCGTGGCTGTGATTCTGGGGGCGCTCACGGGCTACGTGACTTCGCTGTCTTCGTCCGTTTTTCTCTCCGTGGTGTTCTGGGGGGTAACCGGAGGCGTCTTTGGCATTTTGGCCGGACACGTGCCGTATGATCTGCGCAACTGGGTTATCGGATGGGGAGATATACGCTTTCGCGGTCTGGAGATCCTCCCTTTTGCGCATTCTCAAGAGGTGCGGACCTTGTTGGCGGCGTTGGCCCTGGCATTTGTGGGGCTGGTCGTGGGATTTGTCGAAATGAACGTTATCGAGCGCGTCTGGGACTATGCAACCCCTACCGGCAAATTGAGCGTGCGGTCGTGGCTGGTTTTGTGGGTATGTATTCCTCTGGCGTTGCTTCCCGCTCTGGTGGTCAATAGTTTGATCAATCAGCCTTTGCGTTTGCCCCTGACGCGTGTTGGCATGCTGGTCGAGACGACCCTTGTGGAGGGCGTCGAGGCCGTGAAGCAGCAGGGTCTCAACTATGCCACTGCCGAACGGTATGGCGATCGTTTTGCCGACCCGTATACTCTCCATTTCGTGGAGTTCTACGCTGCAACCGACACGCTATACTCTGCTTTTGTGGATGTGGAATTCCCCGGCGACTTTGTGATGCGTTGTGCCACTGCCGGCATCTATGTCAATTACTGCGACGATATCTCCCGGCGATTTTCCGGTTGGGTTGATGATCTGATTCATGCCGGTTTGACCGGAGAGCAGCGTTGGCTTACCGGTACCGGACAACGGATCAAAGTTTCGGATGGGGTTCTGGCCTGGCTCGATGCAAACGGCGGCGCCTTGACCGAGTCCTTTACCGTGGAGCGTGAAGGGCAACAAGGGGGATATGTCTGGATGCGGACTCGCTTCGACAATGGTTTTGAGATGCACTGCCGGTTCCGAGGCGCCGCTCCCATCTACGTCGAAGAGTGTGTTGGATCGTATCCTTGAGTTCACGTTTACCCTACAACGTGCTTTACCTGCCAAGGAGATTTCCCGAGTATGCCGCCGATTCTCAAGTTCTTGCTGCGCCGTCTGTTTTCGATTCCCGTCACGCTGTTTGTCGTGACGGCTGTGCTGTACGGCATTATCATGCTGGCTCCGGTGGAAGAACGCGCCAAGCTCTATCTGCCCAGAGGAGATTCTAAAAACCCGAACCTGCGCACCGACGTTGTCGTGCAGCAGATCATCGAGGCCAAAGGTCTTAACGATCCCTATCCCGTGCAGTACGCGCGCTGGGTATCCGCCCTGCTTCAGGGGGATTGGGGGTGGAGCCCGGCATTACGCGGAGATGTGTTGGAGGCTTTGCTGGTGCGGACGCCGGCAACAGTGGAGCTAACACTCTACTCCGTGATGTTACTGGCGCCGCTCGGTATTGCGAGCGGCGTCATTGCCAGTCATAGAGCCGGTCGCCTGGTGGATCACGGCTTTCGACTGATGGCGTTTATCGGCGCCTCCATCCCCCCCTTTGTGCTGGCCCTGGTGCTGCTGACCATTTTCTACGCGGGATTGCGCTGGTTTCCCCCGGGGCGGATCAGCGCGATCTACCGGTTTACGGTTGAGGATCCGAGTTTCAAGATGTTCACGGGATTGTTGACTGTAGATGGATTTCTCAATGGCTCCCCCGAGATCAGTATCGACGCACTGCGGCATCTGGTGCTTCCCGCTTTCACGTTGAGCCTGGCACATTGGGCTACCCTGGGGCGCGTGACGCGAATCACCGTCATTGAGGAACTGGAGAAAGATTACATCACCGCAGGGCGAGGTCGCGGTCTCAAGGATCGCACTTTGCTCTGGCGACACGCGTTGCGCAATGCTTTGGCCCCGGCGCTCAATAGCATTGCCCTCTCGGCTGCTTCGCTGGTGACCGGGGTATTTGTGGTAGAAGTGGTGTTCGGCATTGCCGGCGTGTCCGAGTTGGTGACTGGCTCGCTGTGGTTCGTGCCTGATCTTCCGGTTGCCATGGGGTTCTCGGTCTACAGCGTCTTGCTGGTGCTGCCCCTGATGCTCATCCTCGACATTCTGCAGGCCGTGGTCGATCCCCGAATTCGGGAGGGGGTGGCGGAGCTATGAAGGGGCTGGGCCGGTTTTTCTCGCGGTGGACAAACGTGGCAGCAATTCTGATCATCTTTGGTTTCATCGGGGTCGCCCTTGCGGCTCCCTATCTGGCGCCGCCGGATGATCCGGAGAACCCGGCGCCGTTCCGGGTTGCACCGGCTGCGAATGGCTCGAGAACGACGTCATCGCGCCAGGTTCCCCGCCCTCCTGCTGGCGACGTGCCATTGGGGACGGTGACCGGGGGTCTGGATGTGTTCTATTCGTTGGTCTGGGGCACGCGAGCGGTGCTACGGTTTGGATTTCTGGCAGCTCTGGGGACTGCGTGTTTCGGCGTCGTGGTGGGCGCCCTCAGTGGGTATACCGGCGGGTTGTTCAATCGGTTGGTGATGCGCATTACCGATGCATTTCTCACATTCCCATCGCTGGCCGGCGTCTTTCTCTTTCGCCGAATTTTGCTGTATAGGGTTGATCCGCTGGTTCCCCTGTCGGAGGTACAGACGGCCTTGCCCGTGATTTTGGCGTTCGTGATGTTTTCCTGGATGCCTTATGCGCGGTTGATCAACGCTAATGTGCTGAAACTCAAGCAGACGGATTTCGCGTTGGCAGCGAAGACGGTGGGCGCTCCGCCCTTGCGTATCGTGTTCCGGCATCTGGCGCCGAATGCCATGGCGCCGGCAATCGTCCTGCTGGCGCGCGATATCGGCGGTCTGGTAATCCTGGAGGCCGCGTTCACGTTCATCGGCTTGGGGGCGGGCTTGCCGTGGGGCGTGCTGTTGGTGGCCGGCCGGGACTGGATTGTGGGGCCTGGCGGGAATCCCCTGACCTATTGGTGGGTGTTTCTGCCCGCTACGTTGGCTCTGGTGCTCTATGGCATTGGTTGGAATCTCTTGGGCGATGGGTTGAACACCTGGTTCAATCCGAGAGCCAGGCATGCGACGTTCTGGTACTGGAAGCGAGATAGGGGATAGCGGGATAGGAGACGGGGACCCAGAAAGCGCGGGGAGCCCCTGATCCTCATAAAGCATAGGTAAAGAAAAACAGGGATGCGTCTTCCCACGCATCCCTGTTGCTCTCGGAGAAGCGGACGACTGCTAACGCGATCCCTGAAGGCGCGGGTCGAGGACGTCGCGCAGCGCGTCGCCTACCAGGTTCCACGCCAGCACGAACAGCACCAGGGCCACGCCAGGATAGATGACGATATACCAGTAGGTCCCCAGGTTGGTCATCCAGGCGCGGGCGAATGAAAGCAGCTGTCCCCAGTCGGCATAACCGACTTCGGCGCCGATGCCCAGGAAACTGAGCGCGGCAAAGGTGATGACATAGCTTCCAATGCGCATGGACCCCAGCACCAGGGTGGGGAAGATCGCGTTCGGGAGAATGTGCCGGAAGAGAATGCGCGCGTCTTTGACGCCCACCACGCGGGCTGCGAGTACATATTCACGCTCGCGAACACTGAGGATATCGCTGCGCAGCAGGCGAGCGAAGCCCGTCCAGCCAAAAGCCATCAGGGCAATCTTGGGCGGCACCAATCCTTTGCCCAGCACGGGCGTCAGTACTGCCGAGAGGGTCATCGCTGCCAGCGTGAAGGGGAACGCCAGGAAGATGTCGGCGATACGCATGATGACCATATCGACGGCCCCGCCGTAATAGGCAGAAATGGCGCCCAGCGTGACGCCCACGAGCGCGCCCACGAACGTGATCTGCAATCCTACTTCCAACGCCGTGCGGGTCCCCCAGACAACGCCGTAGTAAATGTCCCATTGCCCACTGGCGGTACCCATGATGTGGATCCACTGATCGTGATATTCCTCCGGCATCACCCAAGACCACCAGAAGGGGATCGGCGGCTGCCGGCTTTCCCAGGGGGTTCCCGGAGGTTCCGGCACCGATCCATAACCATCACGGGGGATGCGGTAGGGATCGCCGCCGGGTTGCACAGGCGCCAGGACTGGCGCGAGAAGCGCAACCAGGATGAAGAAGGCCAGCAACACCAGGCCGATGACCGAGATCGGATTGGTAGCCATGCCTTTGACCGTGCGGTACGTATCGTGGCCTAGCCACCGTTCCAACCAGCCAATCTCTTTGCGTTTTTCGATTTGTGTTTCTGCAACTGCCATGTTCCAGGCTCCTTCTAACTAATCCAGCCGCACGCGTGGATCTATGTAGGCGTAGAGAACATCGACGATCAGGTTGGCCATGACCAGGACGAAGCCGTTCAGCAGCACGAATGACAACACGGTGATGACATCAAGGTTCACCGCTGCGTTGGCTGCTGCCGAACCGATTCCCGGGTAGTTGAAGACCGTTTCGACGATAACGACGCCGCTCAACAGCCCTACGATGGTACCGCCGCCCAGGGTAATGACGGGCATCAGGGCGTTCGGTAGGGCGTGCCGGCGTATGACAACGCCCTCGGCCAACCCTTTAGCCCGGGCGGTTGTGATATAGTCTTGCCGGAGCGTCTCCAGCATCGAGGAGCGGGTCACGCGCAGCGTGAGCGCCCACCAGAGGTAGGCCAGCGTGATGACCGGCATGATCAAGTGCCGCAGCGCATCCCAAAAGATATCGAAACGCAAGTTGAGTAAGGCATCCACCGTGATGAGCTGTGTGTAACTTCTGAAGGCATCGGAGGCAATCACCTGGTTGGCCCAGTCGGAGATACGGCCTGGTGGGAACCACCCGGTGCCCGCGTAGAAGGCCATCAACAATAGCAGGCCGAAGACGAAGTCGGGCAGGGACCAACCGACGATGCCGAAGATACGCACGATGTGGTCTAGCGGTTTGTTGTGGTTCACGGCGCCGATGACGCCCAACACAATACCGCCGGCGACCACCGGAATCACGGCTAGCAGCGCCATCTCCAACGTTGCCGGGAAGCGATGCGCCAGCATGTCGGCGACGGGCTGCGAAGCTGTTCGCGAGTAACCAAAGTCGCCGCGCAGCACCCCGCCCACACGCTCGCCGCTCTGGGGATCAACGGTGCCGGTGAGCCATTTCCAATACTGCACGTGGATGGGCTGGTCCAGGCCATAGCGCCTGATGATGCCATCGAGAACGCGATCATTTCTGGGAATGTCCCGCACGTAAAGGGCCGACCGTTCTACCGGCGTGAGCGCCTGCAACATGGCGAAGATGAGAACCGTAACCCCAAACAACAGTAAGGGCACGAGCAACAAACGGCGAATGATGTAGTTGAGCATGCGTTTCTCCTCCGAGAGAAGCAGGAGAGAGCCCAGCGGCTCTCTCCTGCTTGTGGCTTAGAAACCGCCTCTACTGCTTCGTGAGCGTGTAGTAGCGGGAGTCCAGCTGATGGATCGGGTTATAGTAGTACCCGGAAATCCAGCGCGGGAAGTAGGCGCGACCGGTGGCTACGGCCAGGCGGATTGCCGGGGCGTAGTTGTAGTCGAGCTGCGTCAGCTGCTTGTAGATCTCGGCCCGGGCTTCGTCCGTGGGGGCGCCCACGCCTTCACTCACCAGGACCTGGAACTCATCCACCATCCAGTCAGGCATGCGCTGGCGGGAGGCGTAGGTTCCGATCAAGAAGGGCTGCGCCCAGTTGTGCGGATCGTGCAGGTCCTCAATCCAGCCGGTGACTGCCATGGGCAGACGGCTGGCGCGGTAGGCGGCGAGGAAGCTCGGCCACGGCAGGCCGATGATCTCGATGTTGAACTTGGGGTCGATGTCGGAGAAGGTGGCCTGCAGAATCTGCGCGATAGTCTGGCGGGTTACGTTACCCGTGTTGTAGCCGATCTGGAACCGGAAACCATTCTCCCATACGGCGCCATCCCAGGCCAGTTTCAGCTCTTCCTCGCACATGGCGGGGTCGAAGGTGTATTTCGGGCCATTGGGATCATAGCCGATCATGCCGGGGATCAGGTAACCGACGTTCTGAATGCCCTCGCCCGCCAGAGCGTCCGCGATGTAGGCATCCCAGTCGAAGCAGTAGTTGAAGGCTTTCCGGACGTGCTCATCCGAGAAGAAGTCTGCCGGAATGCCGTTGCCGTCCAGTTCACCACTGCCGATGTAGGGGTTGCCGCCCTCGACGTCGATGTCGAAGACGAAGAAGGCATCGGTGCGGGTGGCGCTGGGGGCGCCCTTGTAGAGGATCAGGGGGGCGTCGGGATTTTCCGTGGGCTCGCAGTCATAGCCCAGGGTGTCGAAGTTGTACTCGCACCACACACCGACCATGGGATCGACCTGGGCGATGTTCTCGCGCGGGATGTAGGTGATATCGGAATCGCCGGCCTGCAACATGGCGTAGCGCGTGCCCCACTCGTTCACCAGCTTCTTGACGATGCGGTCGATGGTCGGGCCTGTCGCTCCGCCCTCAAAGGTGGGCTCGGTGCGCCAGTAGTTCGGGTTCTTGACCAACACAGTCTCTTCACCGGGGGTCCAGTGATCGAACATGTAGGGGCCGGAGCCGTTCATGATATCGCGCAGCGGCGCGGTCTCGGAGGTCACACCGTAGTAGTTCTGCCAGGTGGCGCAGTCGCCATCCCACGTGCCGTTCTCGATCGCCCAATCCTTATCCAGGATGGAGCCCCAGCTCTGGGCCAGGGTGGGCAGGAAGGGTCCCCAGGATTGCGCCAGCGTGAAGGTCACGGTGCCGGCAGCATCGTCGTACTGGATCGCGTTCATGGCGGCTTCACAAGCAGCCATCAAGGCTTCGGGGTCGGCAGCCTGCAGACCCTCGGGATCATCGTCCAGCGCGCCGGTCGGATCGACCAGCTCGGCGATATCGTAGATGCCCTCGCCGAAGAACGGCTCGGTGAACAGCCACTGCGGCGACCAGGTGCCGCCCTGCAGAACGCCGCGCTGCAGACTGTAGGCAACGTCTTCAGGCGTCAGTTCGGCGCCGTTGTGGAAGGTCACACCCTCGCGGACATAGAAGGTGTAGATCAGGCCGTCGGGGCTGATGTCCCAGTCTTCCGCCAGGGCGGGCACGAACTCGGTCGCCGAGGGACCGGCATAGGTGACCAATTGGTCATAGACGTTGAGGATGATCGCATCGCCGGCGCTCTCATAGTTCCAGGCCGGGTCCAGCGTGTCGGTGTCGCCGGCGCCCACGATGTCATACAGCGTGGTCGGATCGGCGGACTTGAACTCCACAGGCATCTCGGGCTCCGGCGTCGCGGTCACGATGACTTCGACGATCTCGCCTTCCTTCTCGACGGTGACCACAACGGTCTCCACGATGGTCTCAGGCGTCGGCGAGGGGCCGCAAGCTGCCAAGAGCATGCTAACCACCAACAGCAAACTCGCAATCATCCACCAGGTTTTCTTAGACATTTGCTCCTCCTTCAATTTTAGAAAAGGTGTTTACAGAATCGTCCATGCTGCCAAGCATTCTGTCAATCTTCGCTAGCCATCACCCCCTTTCATGGGATCGAAACTAACACCAATCAGAACTTGCGTTTCACTTCACGTGACGCTTTTCCGGTCTGACCCTTTGCGATCGGGCTGCGTTCAGGGTTTGACCAGGTGGCAAGCACAGAAGTGCCCAGGTTTCACTTCCAGATATTCCGGTTCTTCCTGGAAACAGAGCTCGAAGGCTTTCGGGCAACGGGTGTTGAAATTGCAGCCGTGAGGAGGGTTGGCGGGACTAGGCAAGTCGCCCTCTAGCAAGATGCGTTTGCGCTGTTCTTCGACGACCGGATCGGGCACCGGAACCGCCGAAAGCAGCGCTTCGGTGTAAGGGTGCAGTGGGTGTTGGTAGAGCTCCTCACGGGTGGTGAGTTCCACAATCTTGCCCAGGTACATCACGGCTACCCGGTCGCTGATGTGGCGCACCATGCTCAAGTCGTGCGCGATAAAGATGTAGGTCAGTCCCAACTTATCCTGCAGTTCTTCGAGCAGGTTGACCACCTGGGCCTGGATCGATACGTCCAGGGCGGAGATCGGCTCATCGCAAATAATCATCTCCGGATTGAGCGCCAGCGCGCGGGCCAATCCGATACGTTGGCGCTGCCCCCCGGAGAACTCGTGGGGATAGCGCCGCATGAAATCCGGGTTCAATCCCACCATCTCCAACAATTCGGCGACGCGCTCTTTGCGCTCCTCGCGATTGGCGACGTGAAAGACTTCCAGTGGTTCCCCGACGATCTTGAGCACGCTCATGCGTGGATTCAAGGATGCATACGGGTCCTGGAAGATCATTTGCATCCGCTTGCGGATATTGCGCAGCTCTTCACCCCGGAGCTGCGCCATGTCGGCTCCCATGAAGTCGACGTGACCGGCGGTGGGTTCATAAAGGCGAATGATGGTGCGCCCGGTCGTAGTTTTACCGCAGCCGCTTTCGCCAACCAATCCCAGGGTCTCTCCCTTGAAGACCTCGAAACTCACGCCATCGACGGCTTTGACGTCGCCGACCTTGGTTTGGAACACGCCGCGCTTGATGGGGAAATACTTCTTGAGGTTGTTGACCTGAAGGACGATTTCCCGGGGAGTGCTTGTTTCCATGGTTGTGTTCTCGATGGTCATTGTGCTTTCCTCACCTTGTCCTGTTCCCAACACGCGACATAGTGTCCGGGGCTAATTGCCTCCAAGATCGGGGTTTCAAATTCGCAGCGTTCGACTTTGTATGTACATCGGGGGGCAAATGGGCACCCTTTGGGGAGACCGACCAGGTCCGGCGGCTCTCCTTTGATAGAATAGAGTTTTTCGCGACGCCGCGCGCCAATATGGGGGAGTGAGCCTAACAACCCGACCGTGTATGGATGGTGAGGATTGCCGTAAATCTCCTTGACGTGCGCGGTCTCGATAATGCTACCGGCATACATGACGTTGACGCGCGTCGCCATACCGGCGATCACGCCCAGGTCGTGCGTAATCCAGATCACGGTCATGCCCAGTTTCTGTTGCAGGCGTTTGACCAGATCCACAATCTGTGCCTGGATGGTCACATCCAACGCCGTGGTGGGCTCGTCGGCGATCAAGATGCTAGGGTTACAGGACAGTCCCATGGCAATCATTGCCCGTTGGCGCATCCCCCCGGAGAATTGGTGAGGATAGTCGTCAAGTCGCTGGGCTGCTTCCGGAATACCCACCATGGTGAGCAATTCTTCGGCGCGGGTGCGGGCGGCTTTGTCGTCCATGCCCTGGTGCAGCTTGAGCGCCTCGACAATCTGGAATCCCACGGTCAAGACCGGATTAAGGGAGGTCATCGGATCCTGGAAAATCATCGCGATTTCGGCGCCGCGCACCCGGCGCATGGCATCTTCGCTGATGGATAACAGGTCGCGTCCGCGAAAGAACACTTCGCCTTTCTCAATTTTGCCGGGGGGTTGGGGAATCAGCCGCATAATGGAGAGCGCGTGGACGCTCTTTCCGCAGCCGCTTTCACCGACGACGCCTAATGTCTCACCCTCGTCAAGGGTGTACGATACACCGTTGACGGCGTGCACAACGCCATCTTCGGTGTAGAAGCGAGTGGTGAGATCTCTCACCTCGAGCAGGTGGTTGGAGGGAGATTGTACTTGACTGACAGACATTTGATTGTGGCTCCTTAAGGACTCAGGCGTCGCCCGGTCTTGGTTTCGTCTCTGCGCCGCGCACTGACCCTAGTGCGGTCACAGCGTCGAAATCTCGGTCGGGCAACCGTTAAAAAAGCATGATCCATTTTGCGCACGCGCAACCTTTACCAATACCAAGTATGTAGATTCCCCTAAGTATATACCAACACTGGAAAATGAAAGTTCATAACCAAGGCGACTTTTGATCCGCTTACCTCACTTTTCATGCTTACCAGAAGCAAAGACACGATTCCAATGAACCAACCAAGGACAAATCTCTGCCGCATTTGTGGTTGCCAGCCTGGCTCCCGGTGGAGTCACTTCGGATAGCTGTTCTACCCAAATGGTATTTACAAGCTCCATTATAT
>JAFGNR010000022.1 GCA_016926915.1 Anaerolineae bacterium | reverse complement strand
GCTGTCGAGCTGATCGGCGCGAAACCGGGCCTTACAGGTACGGCAATCGACCAGCATATCGTGAAACAGATCGTAATGCCCGCTCACCTTCCACACCTGGGGATGCATGATGATACTGGTATCCAGTCCCACCATCTCGTGAGGGGAGGGCGCCCCTTCCGGCGCCAGCGTATCGTCATGACCCCGGACCATATCGTGCCACCACGCCTCCTTCAGATTCCGCTTGAGCTCCACGCCCAGCGGGCCGTAGTCGTAAAAACCGCCGATGCCGCCGTAGATCTCGCTCGATTGGAAAATGAATCCACGCCGCTTGCATAGCGAAATTAGTTTTGACATCAAGTCTTGGTTGTTATCCATTGGGCGCCCCTTGGTCGTATCGTGTCGCGCCTTATTGTACCTGCGACTCCCGGCGGGGCAATGCGAGGCATGGGTCTGCTCTCGAGGCTGGTGTTTGCTGAGGATAATGAAGCGCTTGTTGTGCGGCTTCAGGACATTGACAGGTACGTCAAGACAATAAAGCCAGAAAATCCTCACACAGAGATGCACAGAGCAGACCCAGAGATACACAGAGGGGGACCCCCTGTGTTCATCCGTGCGTATCCGTGAGCCTCTTCGCAGCTGGATGGAGAATGATAAGACCCTGGGCGCTTGATTTTTTGCTTTGTCAAGCGAAAGATTCTATGGTAACATGTATTTACAATAGCTATGCAACTAATGGGAGAAAGCCATACGCAAAAACCCCTGTGACTACCGTGCGTGTTGAGCCGGATCTCAAAGAAAGCGCCGAAACTGTCTTTTCCCGGTTAGGGTCGCCTGTTTTGTCTTCGGCTGGCTGAAGGCTGATTGCTATTCTCGAGGAACACGCGTATGAAATGGCAATGCATATGCATGCTGGGGATGGTCGTAATTCTGGTTTTGTCAGGCTGTATTCCCCGCGCCGGCCAGGTGACAAGCATCAGCCTGGACTTCCCACATGGCGAAGCGCGGGTCCTGATACATAGAGACCGGGGGGCGCATCTCTTCTACGCGGCGCTGCCCACCTCTCAGCCCATTCGTGAAGGCGTCTTCGATATCGACGCGGTCTACGAGCAGTTGCAGCCTCGGCTTCACCCGGTGGTTCCTTCTGAAGCCCAGCCGCCGGGTCAGCCTTACGGGATGGCGATGCTGGGATTTCCCAATGGCGACGATCGCAGCTATCTGATCTACGATGAGGATTACGCTATGGCGCTTCTTGCCAGGGCGTGCGATAATAGGATAGAAGACGGCGAGGCTGACACGGCGGTGCTGGACGCCGTCTGCGTGGACATCCTTGACCGTAAGCCTTGAGCGCCAGGAAGTGACGATGCGTAGTATCTTGTATGCACTGATTACCGTGGTTGGGTGGGGCGCCTGGCTGGCGCCTTCGCAAAAGGTCAGGTTTCCCAATCAGCAGATCCGCACCCTGTATGTGGCTGCGACCAATCTGGGCATTGCAGCGGTGATTGCCCTGGCGCAGGGTAGCGTGTGGGAATTGGCTCCTGCCACGTTTGGATTGACGTTTCTCGGCGGCCTGATTTGGGCAGCAGGCGGCTTGTCGGCGTTCACCGGGACGCACAGGCTGGGTATGGCCAAAGCGTTCGGCATCTGGGCGCCGCTCAACATCGTGGTCGGCCTGATCTGGGGGGCGGTTCTGTTTCAGGAATTCGTCGATCTGAGCGCGGGGACCTTTCTTTTGCTGGTTGCGGCGATTCTGACTATTCTTGCCGGCGTCCTGCTGATCATTTTTGCGAAGGGGGCTGGCGAAGGCGCTCAAGAGCCAGGCGCGTTCCGGTTGGGCCTTGCCGGCGCGATCGGGGCCGGTATTCTGTGGGGCAGCTATTTTCTTCCGGTCAAGTATGCCGGCGTGTCTCCTTGGGCTGGGGCATTCCCTCTGGCGCTGGGCATGGCTGCCGGCGGCGTGACCCTGGCGCTGCTGTCCCGGCACTCGTGGCGATTGGCGTCATCAGGCGATTATCTGCGCGCTATTTTGACCGGTGCGCTGTGGAGTGTGGGCAATTACGGCATGCTCCTGCTTGTCGGCGCCATCGGTGCGGGCAAAGGCTTCACGATTTCCCAACTCTCGGTGGTTGTGAGCGCGCTCATCGGCATCTATGGGCTTCGTGAGCCGCCCCCGAAAACCCGCGCCGCACGGTTGATCTTCGCCGGGTGTGTCCTAGCGACCGTTGGGGGGATTGTGCTTGGCAATCTCAAGTGAAGATGCGCTCTCCGGAAGGTTAGCGCGGCGAGGCGGAATACAATGCCGGACTTTGAGGATGAGTATCTGGATGTACTGCAGAATATCGAATTTGCTATTGTCAGCGTCTATCGAAACCACAAAGATCTGACAGATTATGAGGTAGATGAGGCGCTCAGTACGTTGGCCAGAGCGTATCGGGCCGAACGCGAGCAGAAAGCTTTCACAAAGCCAGACTTATCGGAATTAGCCGCAGCAGTGCATAGCAATGTAGAGGCGATGTGTGACATCCGGTTGGGGCGAGAGAGTCTGGTGACACCAGATGGGGGTGAAATGCCCGTCATTCCAAGACAGGTGACCGTAGAAGAACTCATCGCCTGTTTGAAGCGCATTCGCAAATCGATCAGGAGATGGACCAGGGTGGGCGGGACACGGGGATATCTACAGAACGTTGACCAGTTCATTGTTTGATCTGAAGCTGGTCTGCGCGGTTATCGAAAGCTGGGTCGGGATGGTGCGACCACGATAGAGGCCGGCGATGCAGTCCCCGATTTTTGCACGGTGACCATCACCACCGGCGAAGGGGAGGCTCTGCGCCGGTGGGTGATCCACGAAAAGGCCGCCCATACCATCGAAATTCGTACCTCATTGGGTGACGCTGCGCACCGCAGAGACCGAGGACACCCGGGACTTTCTGAAGTCGCACCTATCCAGTTTCATCCTCGTGGGTGTGGCATCCCCCATGGGAGCTCCTTACTTTATCGGGGATTCTGTTCGCGTGCCCCCTGGCCTATGACCCGCTACCAGGAATGATCTGCCTTGCTCAAAAAAAACGGAAGGGAGACGTGGGCTGGTAGTCCTTTGAGGGGGCGCTTATCGTTTGACACTTTGCAGAAAAATCACCCCCGCAGAAAAGAGGATCGAGAGGTAAGCCAGCCAATCGCCGAGGAAACCGTAAGGCGTCTGAATGCCTGCCGTTGGCAGATCAACCATCATGACCGGGTTCTCGGTGGTGAAGTAATCTTGATACGCGAGAAGCCGGCCCAAATGGTTGATTGCCATGGATGTCCCTTGGTTAGTCTGGCGCACGACGGAAAATCCATTTTCAATGCCTCGCAGCAGTCCCACCTGGGTATGGAAGGACTTGATGGGCTCCCAATCAAACGCCGGCGCCAACATGATGTCGATGTGCGCCGGAGAAAGCTGCCGGATAAAGGCCGGAAAATCCATGTCGAAACAAATCGCTGTCGCAATGCGACCATATGGGGTTTCCACGTACCGGAGCTGGTCATCGGAATGTGTCTCGTACCAGGATTTGGTTTTCTCGTATTGGTAGGCAATCTCCCCGTCCGGTGTGATCATCACTAACTTATTTTCGGCATAGACCTCACCATAGTCAAAAACCAGCACCGCGGGGACGAAGTAAACGTCGTGTTCCCGGGCAAATGCACGCGCGCTTTCCAGAAAGACCGCTTCCTGGTCCGGATGCAGGGGCAGGTTCGCTTCTGACCAGAAGATAACGTTTGCACCGAGCCCTGCCGCTCGTTTGCTTTCGTCAAACAGCTGATTCCGGATCACTGCATATTCCTGATCGTACCGGTGGGCGACCTCTTCCGGCGTTTTCTGATCGATGATTTCGGCCCAATAATCTGTTGGTTGCGCTACGGTGATGGCCCCAATCCGGACGGTGCTGCTCTCAGGACGCAGCACTGCCAGGCGCAGACCGCCGTAGAGCAGAACGGCCATCAGTACCGTGGTGAAAGCGATTACCGGTTTCGCAACGCGCTTAAGATCGAACGCCTGCTCCCAGAGGATGTTCACTGTGACGGCAAACCAGCCCGTCAGGAACGGAATCCCCCAGATTCCGGTCAGCGACACGATTTGGATCAGGGGCAGCGCGTCGAATTGGGTCACCGCCAGGGAAAGCGAAGACCCGATTGGCGTCAGACTGAATAGGTATTCCAAGGTAGTATAGGCAGCCGGGAAAACCAGCGTGGCCGCCAGAGAATTCCGGCGACGTTGGGCTCGGTCTAGATAGAGGGAGAACAACAACGGCAAACTGATCAGGAGACCGAAGCCGATCTCGCCCCAGATCGTCAGATCCCATCCCCCATGCATTTTCAGGAATCCGCTTAACCCCAGAAACGGGACCGCGATCAGGGTTTCCCACCACGTCTCCCGGCTGCGAAAGAAGCGTATCAAAAACACCGGCGCCAGCCAGGCTGCCAGCGGAACATTCCGCTGCATGCCTATGAAATAGGTGAGACCACTTCCCAGCACCAACCCCAGATAAGCCCCTACGTGGTTTCGTTTCATTTTCCTTGCTTCCTTTTTGATGACAACGGTTTACGTGCTTTTCTGATTTTTCGCACTGAACGTACCATGAGTCAGTGTACACCAGAATCGC
>JAFGNR010000436.1 GCA_016926915.1 Anaerolineae bacterium | reverse complement strand
TATAGAAAATCATTTTCCATAAAAACGAAAAAAAACTAACCGGCTTCGAGACGCTGGCAGTCCGGGCAAATGCCGTAGAAATCCAACCGGTGACTCACAACCCGAAAACCCGAAGTGGCAGCCACCTCATGGGCCAGTGCGCGGTATTCGGGCACTTCAGGGTCAATAATCTTGTGGCAGCGGATGCAGATCAGATGAGGGTGGGGAAAGGGTTCATTGGCATCGTAGCGATTGTCGTCGTCGCCAAATCCCAGCTCTAGTATTTCTCCCATCTCTTTCAACAGATTCAGTGTCTTGTAGACGGTTGCCAGACTCATGGTAGGGAATTGCGCGTGCAACTGTTCGTGAATCTGTGAGGCGCTGGGATGACCTTCACTAGCAGCCAGCAGCCGCAATAATGCCAGACGTTGCGGCGTGATACGATGGTCACGCTCGCGGAATTTGGCCAACAAGGCCTCAAATCGGGCATCGGGATCTGCCATTGAAACCGTCGTCACTCCTTACGGATAATGAGTATCCATAGATAATCATACACCGGTTTTGGAGTGCTGTCAATCCCCAGTCGCCCAGGGGATGCCTGCGTTGACTAGCAACGGGAGCATAACCGTTTCAGGCAATGGGTCCGGCGCGGGCGGCGGGTCGGGCGTGGTGGTAGGTCCGGGCGTCGCAGTGCTGGTCGGCAGGGGCGTCGCGGTTGATGTCGGGACCACGGTCGGAGATTCATCGACGTCCCGTACCAGCCGGACGTAGTTGTAGATGCGGATAGCGTCGCCCTGCGGGCCGTGCCCATAAGGCCAATCCACCGGATCGCCGGACTTGGGATCGCTGCGCTGCGCCCCCGCGCCATGCACATCGACCCAGGTGTTGTTCATATAACCCAACGCCCGACCGAATGCCACGTAAGCGCCATACGCGCCAGGGGATTCCGTCCAGTTCGCGTGGGTCGTGCTGCTCCAGTAGAAGGGATAGTCCGTCGCCCCAGCCTCATTGGTGATCGCTGTGACATCGAAGAGTGGATCGATAGCAGCAGACCCCGTGGTATCCGGCGAGCGTGTGTAATCGACCAGACTCTGCAGTTCTTTGACGTTGGGCAGGCGCCAGTCGCTGTAGCCCAGGTAGTTCTCCGCGTTCTTCTCCTCAACCCAGGCCAGCGCCTCTTCCCAGTTGAGACCCTGTTCACTGTCATCCTGCGCCCACATCAGGCCGGAGGCGCTGTCGGTAATCGTGCCGTCTTGATTATCCACGAAACTGTTTTGGCCGTAACTCGTGTTACCCCGGCTGCAGAGCACGTAGAAGGTCTTCTCTCCGCCGCCAGGTCCGGGCATCGTCAGGCCATAGCCTTTGATCCGTCCATCGGCGAAGTTGACGCCGAACAGCAGTTGCATAGGGGTGGCAGCGACGTAGAGTGTACTAGATGCAAACTGGGCATCGATGAGGCGCTCCCCCGCGTTGGTATCGCCATAGGCAAAGTCGAAATAGTCAGTGTCGATAAAGGGATTCAGCCCGGTCGTGTCATTACCCTGATAGCCGCTGGGATCGATGCCGCTGAAGTCGATCAGGGAATAGAGCTGCTTGATGCCAGGCAGTTGCCAGTCATCATAACCCGCCAAGTCGAGGGCTTCGCAGTAGGCGCACGCCTCAGCATAGGTAAACTTATCGGCGACGTCGATGTCGCCATCTTCATCGGTATCCGGGCTCTGCTGCCACATCAACCCGGTAACGTTGTCTGTCACCGTACCGTTGCCATTGTCCGTGTAGCCCGGCGCGTTGCCGTCGAACTGGGCATCCTGCCCGTAGAACGCCTCGCCCGCTGCCGGACAAGCCAGCTCATCACCGTCATCGTAGCAGATGGTTTGTCCGGTATCGACCACCGGATACGTCAGATCGCCGGTGGTCGCCGAAACCGGCGCAGGGTTGCCCGAAGATCGTTCCAATTGAAACCAGACCACGCCGGCCGCCAGTAATAGAACCAGCATACCAATTCGCCAATAGATCGTGTTCATCTCTTCACCTCCAGGTACTTGATTGACCTCTGCTCCCACTTTATCAAAGAGCCAGCCCTTCTCACAGTGTCGCCAACCATGATTTCGTCCTCTTCTCCGTGACCTGGCGCATTGCCGGCCATGACTTCTGTCATGGGTCACGCGCAGAAATGCTGACACAACGCACACGCCAGCCGCGCGATTCCATACTATAATGTAAGCATGAAAGACGCTGATTCCAGAATCGATTTGACGTACCCGCTGCGTCTGGCGGTAGCCTTGTGGATAGGCTACCTCGTGACGCTGATGGCGATCGATCATCTCTTTTACCCGCGCCCGATCTTTCCACCGCGCTACTATCTGATCAACGGCCTGGATGCCCTGGTGGTGTTGGGATTGGTGACGTGGCGACGGGCGCAAGTCTGGCTGGAACGCGCTTTTCTCCCTCTCATCATTGCCCTGATGTCGCTGGCGCCGGTGATCACCAGTAATCTGGCGATATTAGGACTGCCGCCCAGCGCCGCAAACCGCCCGGAAGCCATCATGCTGCGAATCCTGCCGGTGTTGTTCATCGCCCTGGCGTTGACCGCCTGGAAATACCGGTGGCAGGTCGTCATTGCGTTCAGTCTGGGAATCAACCTCTTCTCGCTGGGACTGCACCTGCTATTCTATCGTCCGGGTGGGGCCTCGCTGCTGCCGCCGGTTACGGTCGTGATCATCCAAACCGTGAGTTTTCTCGTTGTCGGCTATTTCATCAACGTGCTCATGACCCGCTTGAAAGAAAAACAACGCGCGTTGGAAATGGCGAATGCCCGTCTCGTGAACTATGCCGGCGCGCTGGAAGCGCTGACCATCAGCCGGGAGCGCAACCGGTTGGCGCGGGAGCTCCACGACACGCTGGCCCACACCCTCAGCGCTCTAAGCGTACAGTTGGAAACGACGAAGGCTTACTGGGATGTGGATCCGGCAGCTGCCCAGGCCATGCTGGACACATCACTCACAGCAACTCGCTCCGGCTTACAAGAGACCCGGCGCGCGCTCAAAGCGCTGCGGGCCGCGCCGCTGGAGGACCTGGGGCTATTGCTGGCCCTGCGCCAACTGGCAGAAGAAAATGCTTCGCGAGCCCACGTGCACCTGGCGTTATCGCTGCCGGAACGGCTTCCGGCGCTCTCCCCGCCCGTGGAACAGACCCTCTACCGGATCGCACAGGAGGCGCTGGCGAACGTCGTCCACCATGCCCACGCCAGCGCACTGACCGTGGCGTTGGAAGTTGAGGATACACTTTCTCTGCAAGTACAGGATGACGGCATCGGGTTCACAGCAGCGCCGGAAGCCCACGCCGGGCATTTCGGTCTGCCGGGAATGCAAGAACGCGCCGCCCTGGTAGGCGGAATACTGCGCATCGAGGGCCGGCCGGGCAACGGCACGACCGTCACCTTCGAGCTGCCGCTATCTCCACAGGAGAAACAGCCGCGCAAAGGATAACAACTCGCATGAAAGTCTTGATCTGTGACGACCAGGCGTTGATTCGCGATAGCCTTGAGATGCTGCTCCGGCTGGAACGGGACATCGAGGTAGTAGGGCTGGCCCAGGATGGCGCGGAAGCGGTCGCACTGACGGCGCGACACCAACCCGATCTAGTGTTGATGGATCTCAAAATGCCGGGGATGAACGGCATTGAGGCAACCCGGCGCATCCACACCCACCACCCCGGGGTCAAAGTGCTGGTGCTCACCACCTATGATGACGACGAATGGGTCTTCGATGCCCTACGCGCCGGGGCCGCCGGGTACCTGCTCAAAGACACCCCCCGCGCCGAAGTGCTCCGCGCCCTCCGGGGCACCGTGGAGGGCAAAGCGTTCGTGGATCCGGCGGTCGCCGGCAAGCTGGTCAGCCAGGTCGCCGGCGCCCAGACGCGCTCCCCTACCCTGTTGACGGACAAACTCACCGCCCGGGAGGAGGACGTCTTGCGCCTGTTGGCGCAAGGCTTGACCAACGCCGATATCGCCGCACGGCTCTTTCTCTCAGAAGGCACCGTCCGCAACCACGTCAGCGCCATCCTGGCAAAACTCAACGTCGCCGACCGGACGCAGGCAGCCGTGCTGGCCATTCAACACGGGCTGGGCGACTAACATCGACACTGCCAGCGGCTTCCTATTCCTGTAGAAGCCATCAACCGGGCCATG
>JAFGNR010000435.1 GCA_016926915.1 Anaerolineae bacterium | reverse complement strand
TGATCGAAATCGCCGGTCGCGATCGAACCGAAGAGATAGACGCCCACCAGGTGGGATCCGAGAGTGTTTCGAACTTGTTGGACGAGTTCTCGAATCAGGGTATTGACTTCGGGATGATCTGTTATGCTCATCGATCTACCAGACATGTTTCCAGATGATAACAGTACGGTCGAATGCGTCTGAGGCCAGGTGCTGTCCATCAGGTGTGAAGGAGAGGCTGCTCACTTGGGCTCCGTGTCCGATGAGTGTGTTGATACAGTCTCCTGTGGCGACCTCCCATATCTTGATCGTCATATCCCATCCTCCACTTGCCAATATCCGGCTATCGGGACTGAATGTCACGCATTGAACTTCGGCGTGGTGGTCACGGAGCGTGCGGAGGTACGAACCGGTCAGGCCATCCCATAGAATAATCTTGCCATCTTCCGATGCAGAGGCCAGGAAGGCGCCATCTGGACTAAAGGCAAGATCCCAAACTTGTTTGCGGTGCCGGTTGATGGTCTCGATTGGCCATCCGGTTGTGTGATCCCATCGAATAATGGATCCGCTCTGTGATCCCGACATGAGGGAGCTCCTAGTGGGATGGTAGACGACGGTCCACACACTGCCGGTATCAGGCGCGGTAAGGGTTTGTTGCAGCTTCCCGCTGGCACGGTCCCAGAGCCGCACCGTTTTGTCTTGTGATGCCGAAGCGATCTGGGCAGCATCAGGGCTGAACGCGACGTCGTGTACCCAGTGGGTGTGGCCGAAAAACCGCTTCTGGACTGCGCCGGTTTTTGTCTTCAGCAGCGCAACCTGGCGATCACTGGTTCCAAGTACGAGATATCGCCCTTGCGTA
Source organism: Anaerolineae bacterium (assembly GCA_016926915.1). Taxonomy (GTDB): domain Bacteria; phylum Chloroflexota; class Anaerolineae; order B4-G1; family SLSP01; genus JAFGNR01. The sequence continues at coordinate 10,855 of JAFGNR010000435.1, read as the reverse complement.
TCGAAATCCATGCCTGCAACCCATGAACGGGCAGCCCTCTTACCCCATAGCTGTTTTAGCGAGTTTGCTCTGAGCAGCATCACACGGCTCCCTGCCGCGATGGCGAGCTGCCTGCCGTCGGGCGAATACTTGATGGCATTGATACTCCCCCATTTCTCCAGGTTGAGTCTCGATATCGCATAGGGCGGCGGGTCGAGCCGGGTGATCCCTTTCAGATTCACCGAAAACATGTTTCATAACCTCAGTGTCGATAAATGGTCGATGTCAGTGGGGTGCGTCATGGTCGGGGGTTATATCTCCAGATATTTGAAGTAACGCACGATGGGAAAGGGCGTATAGCCCGCTTTCTCATATGAGCGCCGGGCTGGGGCGTGTGAGGGATCGCCGCCGGTCTCCACCACGGCCAGCTTCATGCCCGCAGCTTTCATTTTGTCCAGTACAAAGCGGTTGAGTTCGGTACCGGCGCCGGCGTTTTGGTAGGTTGGGTCTACGGCAAGCAGCCAGACTTCGCCGTTCTTGTTCTCATTGTTGAGCTTATAGGCGATGAATCCCACTACCATGCCCTCAACTTCGGCGACGTAGACCAGGGTTTCTTCGTCATGGCATACTTTTTCGACCAGCGCGCTCTGGCTCTGTTCCCAATTCGGGTTCAGGAAGCCATTGATCTCGGGACCCAGAATCTCCCGGAAGGATGCGAAGACCGGCACCCATGCCGCTAGCGACAGCTGGACCAGTTTATCGATGTCGGCTTCAACAACGGGACGAATGTGCAGATTCATGAGATCTCCTTAAGAATCAGTCTTTGGTTCGCCGGACCGGTGAAAGTTGTGTTGATTTCAGAGGGGGGGCGCCATTATGCAGGGGGGCGGCCGTATTTACAATCCGGCGCCAGCCGTGTCTTGAGCCGAGCAATTGTCGTCTCGATGGAGGGCATCCCCTCGAAACACTCTACCGTGATGTCAAGCAACATGTCTGGGTCGTCTCCATTCCCGTGCAGGATGTGAACCATACACTCGGTCATATCTTCGAGGGCGCGCCGGTAATAGTAGAAACCGAAAACTTCGGCGTCGAGGTAAGCCGTGCCGGCGACGCGCTCATACTGCGGCAGGAAGTCTTCCCAGAAGCCGGCTTCTCCCGCGAAGAAAAACAGATCGTGCTCCGGTGGAGCGAGCATAGCGTTTTCCCAATCCAGCAAGTAGAGCTCTCCATCGGTATCGCGCATCATGTTTTCGCCGTGGAGATCGGTATGGCAAATCACCCGGGGCTTATCAAGGGCCCGCGCGTGGGCCTGCAATTCCCGGGCCCGGCGCACGAAATCCAGGAACTGCTCTGTACGTGGCGCCACGAAGTCTCGCAGTACTCGTTGGCTATCCGTGGCCTGCTTGGGAAGGGCGGGTAACGTACACAGCATATCCTTGAGCACGGGTTCAAAGGCCAGGGCGTACTGCTCGACGAGCGGGTTGGGCATGCTTAAAACGGACGTGCTGGCATGTAGGACGCCCACCAGCCGGGCAATGTATCGCTGGTATTCCGCTGTCTCAAGGCGCGCTTGCCCTAGTACCTCTCCCTCGATGAAGTGCACGAGAATCAACCGGTATTCTGCGAAGTCCGCTGTCAGGCGGCCCTCTGTGGTTTCGATGGGGTAGGGGATGTGGGGCAGGATGCCCTGTGCGTGTAGAGTATGAATCAAGGGGAGGTAGAAGTCCAGGGAGCTGGCCGCGGAGGCGCTGGCGACTCTCTGTGGTGGGTGGAGTTTGAGAAAGTAACGGCGGTCATCCGCGCCGGTGACAACGTAACAGTAGTCCGACCACTCGGTGGGAAAATAGCGTACTCGCCTCGCTGGAATGCCGTAGGCAGCGCGCAGGGCGCCAAGCAGGGCATCTTGATCGATGACGGGTTCGGGCCTCATGTTGGTTTCCCGCCCTTACTTTCCCATCATCCCGCCGTCGCGGCGATGGCGCACGGCAACCACTTCCGAAAGGATGCTCAGTGCGATCATGGCAGGCTCCTTGCCGCCGATGTTCAGCCCCACCGGCCCGTGGATGCGCGCCAGGTCGCTCTCGGTGAAACCGGTCTCCAATAGGTCGCGGCGACGGTCGGCCTGGGTCTTGCGACTGCCCAGGAAGCCGATGTAGAATACCTCGCTTTTCAGGGCCAGAGTCAATGCGGGCAGATCGAACTTGGGATCGTGGAACAGGACTACAACGGCCCATCCCGGTCCGAAATCGTCCGGCGTGAAGACGTCCTGAGGCCAGCCGAAGCGTACCTCAACATCGGGGAAACGCTCCGGTTTGAGGAACGCGCGACGTGCGTCGCTTACGATGACCTCGAACCCCAGGGTGTTGCCCATCTCTGCCAGCGGCGCAGCAATGTCGGTGGCGCCGAAGATCAGCAGCGTCAGCGGCGGTGGAACTACCTCGACGAAGACCTCTCCTTGGGGATAGGTGTGCTTCTTGGCGTGCGGGCCGGGCCAGAACGCAGCGATGTCGGCGAGAACGGCGGCGTCAAGATCAGGGTCTCCCAGCGTGCCTTCGACGGCGCCGGTTGCATCGCGCAGCAGGTGGATGGGGGCATTGGTGCGGGTGGCAAAGCCCACCGGGTTGCGTGTCTCGATTTCGGCGATGAAGCGATCGTAGATGGGCGCATACCGCTCCACCAGGACGTCGATGGCGCCGCCGCAGGAAAGCCCCGCGCTCCACGCCAGTTCGTCGCTCACGCCGAAGAAGGGCCGTCGCAAATTGAAGTCGCCGTGAAGCACGGCTTCCATCTCCGCGACGGCGTCGCCGTCGACGCAGCCGCTGCTCACGGAACCGGCGATTTTCCCCTCTGCATTGAGGGCCATGCGCGTGCCCGCCGCCCGCAGCGATGAACCGCGCGTCTCGACGATGGTTGCCAGGGCGATGTCGCCCTGGCCCTCGGCTTGCCAGCGTTTCAGATCTGCGATGATGTCTTTCATGCATTGCTCCTGTGGAATGGCCGTCAGCCTCAGTCAGGCTTACGGCAGAATGGTCGATTGCTGAGTCCTGCTACAGTGCTGTGTACCCGCCGTCTACCGGTAAGGCGATGCCTGTAACCAGCGACCCGCCGTCGGAACAGAGCCAGACGACGGCCTCGGCGATTTCTTCCGGCTCGCCCAGGCGCCCGATGGGTTGGTGTTGCAGCATCCGTCCTTCGGCTTCGGGGTCGTTGTCGATCCATTGCTGGATCGGTGGGGTGCGAGTCCAACCCGGACAGACGGCATTGATGCGGATGCCTTGTTGCGCGTATTGCAGCGCTGTGGATTTGGTCAGCCCGATGACGCCATGTTTGGCGGCAGAGTAGGCCGGGTCCCAGGGGAAAGCGCGCAGGCCATCCACCGAGGCGTTGTTGACAATCACCCCGCCGCCGGTCTTCAACATGGCGCCGATTTCGTATTTCATGCACAGGAAGACGCTGGTGAGGTAGCCGTGCAGGGTGGCGTTCCAGTCTTCCTCGTTCAGGTCGGCGATCCAGCCGCCCTGTCCGCCGCTGCCGCCATTGTTGAAGGCGTAATCGAGCCGGCCGTACGTCTCGATGGTGGTCTGCACCAGCGCTGCGACCTGGTCCGCTTGCGAGACGTCGGTCTGAACCCAGAGGGCTTCGCCAACCTCGCGGATGTCGGTCAACGCTTGCTCGCCGCGCTCCGGGTCGCGGCTGGCGATGACGACATTCGCGCCGCGCCCGGCAAACGCCAACGCGGTAGCCTTACCGATGCCGGAGCTGCCGCCGGTAATCAGGATAACTTTGTCGCGCCAGTTCATGAAAGTGTCTCCTCGGTCGTGAATTTCTCGAAATCCGCCGGGTCGTGGGCGCTGATGAAGGTGATCTCGTCCCCGTGCGCCTGTAACAGCGCCTTGAGCCTTCCGGTATTGTCTCCCAGGAACCAGCGGTCCAATTCCAACGGGGGATTGCTGAACAATCGCCAAGTGCGCCCCTCGTTGTAGAACGGGTAGGCGCCGTCGCCGTAGTGCAGCAGCCAGCGACCTGCCGGCGCAGACTGGTCGCCGGCGCCTGTCTCGATGGCGACGCCGCAATGTCCACGTGTGTGACCGGTCAGCGGCGTCAGGAGAACGCGCGGCGACAATCCCGGCAGGATGTCGATAGCGTCAAATCCGTACCAGGTCTCGCCGGTCAGATGGTGGATGACCCAGTTGGGACCGTGGGCCCACTGGCCCGGCTGGTAGAACCAAGTGCTGGGGTGGGTGGGACGGCGGCTGGCTTCGTACTCGGCGGCGTAGATGTGAACCTGGGCCTGCGGGAAGTCCGGCAGTCCGCCGGCGTGATCCAGGTGTAAATGGGTGAGCACGATGTGCCGCACGTCGGTGGGATCGTAGCCCAAGCGCGTGAGCTGCCGGAGGGCGGTATCCTCCACGTTGCGGCCTGTGCGCAGCAATGCCGTGAACGCGCGCATGAAGCGCGTAGGGCGCGTAACATCGGCGACGCCGAAGCCGGTATCGACCAGTAGCAACCCATCGTTCGTTTCAACGAGCAGGCAGTGCGTGACAGCTTTTGTGTTGGGCCATATGGGCCGCATCGGGCCGCAGTCAAGATGATGGATCGTCATTAAGGCTCCCGGTGAAGCACGTCTTGCCGCAGGTTTTTTCCAGGAGCAAGACAACGGCCCAGGGCATTGCGGCGACCAGCAAGCTTGCGGGGCCTTGTAGGCCGCCGGCAAACAACGTCGCGGCAGTGTTGGTCAGGGCGTGGAAGATCATCATCAGCAGGATGCTGTGTGTGTGGTTGTAGAGCCAGACGTAGAGGTAGGTCATGCCGATCAGTGAGATGGTTTGTCCTGCCAGGGACATCAGCAGCGTGACGATGAGTTGCGCCGTGTTCCCGGTGTTGAACGCGCCGAGCGTTGTATAGATCGTGATTGGGTAATGCCAGATGGCCCAAATGATGCCCAGCACCCAGATGAAGGTATCTCCCTGGAAGCGCCGGCGGAGTTTGGGCAGCAGATAGCCGCGCCAACCGGGTTCTTCGCCTAGCCCGCTGGTTAGCAGTTGGCGCCCTAACATCAGGGCGAGATAGGGCAGATAGCGACTTATGTTCAGCGATGACGCCGGAATGGCGTTCACCAACAACGCGATCCCGACGGGCAACGCAGTCAGGCTGGTCGCGATCAGAACCGCGTAGCCGTACCATTTGGGAGCCACGCGCCACTTAATGACCCTTCGCAGCAGGTCGGCAAGGCCGGCGCGCCCGCCCTCCAGCCACGTAGCGACGATGCCGCCGATAAGAGGACCGTAGACGGCGAAGCTGAAGACGGAGCTGATGAGGCGATGCTGGGCGTTGGCGTACCCTTGCTGCGCCAGCGCGGGTGTGTTGTCGATAGTGGGCAGCAGATACCCTTGCTGCCGGGCGATGATCAGGGCCGGGATCCAGCAGAGCCAGGTGATCCCATTGGCAATGAGCAGATAGACCCACAGGGCGTCGCGTCGTTGTGCCGGTTTCTCCATGTTTTCCTCCATGTCAGGGCGTGATGATATGTCCATCAATAACGGTCAGGGTTCTCCTGCCGGATTCCACGTGCAGTGATAGCGCTCGTCGAAAGCATCCAGGCGGCACATGTCTTCTGCGGAGATTTCGAAATCGTAAATGTCGGCGTTCTCCTGAATGCGTCCCTTGTTGGCCGACTTGGGAATGACGATGACTTCGTGCTGCAAGACCCACCGGATGAGAAGCTGCGCCGGGCTTTTTCCGTATTTCTTGGCAATCGTCGCCAGCTGCGGGTTGCGCAGACGCTCCCCTTTGGTGAGCGGGCTGTAGGCTTCCAGGCGGATGTTGTGCGCGCTACAGAAGTTGAGCAGGTCCTTCTGGAATAGCCAGGGATGAAACTCCACCTGATTCACCACCGGTACGATCCTGGCCTTGCCCAGTAGTTCTTCCAGGTGGCGGATGGTGTAGTTGCTCACGCCGATGGCGCGAGTCTTTCCTTCTTCATAGAGAGTCTCCAGCGCCCGCCAACTCTCGTCGCGTTGGTTCGAGACAGGCCAATGAATCAAGTAAAGGTCCACCGGTCCCAGATCGAGTTTTTGCTGGCTTTCGGCGAAAGCCCGGAGGGCCTGGTCATAACCGTGATCGGTGTTCCAGAGTTTTGTAGTGACGAAGACTTCCTCGCGCGGTACGTCACTGGCGCGGACGGCCCGTCCCACCTCGCGCTCGTTGCCGTAAAACTTGGCCGTGTCGATGTGTCGGTAACCGGCCGCTAACGCCCAGGTTACGGCTTGCTCGCATGTTTTACCCCGCGCCTGGTAGACGCCTAACCCGAGCCGCGGCATCTCGACGCCGTTGTTCAATGTGACGGTACTTCCGATGGTCAGCATAGCTGTAAAGGCTCCTTTTCGGTATAGTGAAGACACGCTCCCGTGGGTTGTGGCTATTCCCGGTCTCTCATCTTCCAGGTATGGGAGTGCACCGTTCCATCTTCGAAGACGCGCACAACTTCGAACCGCACCCGCCCTTCGCTCACGGCGCGCGCGATGCGACGCTGTCCCCTGCTCAGCCCTGTGCGACCGTTCTTGATGTCGAGGATAACCACTTCCAGATCATCGCCGCTCGCGTTGCGGTCCTTGACGGCAGTGTAACCATCAAACACCACGTAATCGATGGGATCGCCGAGAAACCGCGCGTCGGAAGGCCAGTAGTCGAAGCCCGGCAGGAGCGGGGCGATTTGCTCGGCCAGCTTGCCCTTGAGAACGGCGCGGCTTTGATCGGTGCTCTGCTGGCGCGCTTCTTTGATCTCGGCAGCCCTGGACTCTTTGAGCCGCTGGATACGCGATTCATAGCTCTGAATCAGCCGGGCTTGCGTCTCTTTGGCATTGGCCTCGAAAGCTTCCAGGATTTCGGCGCGCAGCGTCCGGCGTTCCATCTCGAGTCGCTGCCATACTACATAGCCGACCACTGCCCCGCCCACCAGAATCCCCACGATTAATGTAATCCACTCCAAGTGAAACGCTCTCCTCTGTAATAGCAATCAGCCCTCAGCCGTCAGCCCCCATTCTCCATCCTATTCCCTCTACTCCCTATCTTGCTATCCCGCTATCCCCTATCTCAATACCGAATCGTCACCGGCGTGCCGATGTCGGCCCATTCGTAGAGCAGACCCGCTTCGTATGTTCCCAACACGATGCAGCCAAAGGAGACCGGGGATCCCAGGTAGCCAGCCCACAGGGTTTGCCCGTTGGAAAGCTCGGGCAGCGCGTGAATCCCGTTCTCGGTCGAACCTGCCCAGTAGATGCCGAGCCAGTAGGGCATCCAGATATTCCAGGTGGAACCGTAGGCATTGCGCACCTTGCTCTGCACGTGGAACTCGCCGGTGCGTGTGTAGTAGGGGGCGGCGCCGCTGGACGCGATGAACGAGTAGACCAGCTGACCGCCCTGGTAAGCGTAGAGGTGCTGCTCTGAAAGGTTTACGACGATGGCCTTGGCGCCATATCCCCCCACCGGCGCCGGCGCTGTGTTCGTACTCCCTGTGATTTGCAGCACCTGCCCCACGTAGATGAGCGCCGGGTTGATGAGGCCGTTACGTTGCGCCAACGCGCTCGCCGTGGTGTTGAACCGGCGACCGATACTGGCCAACGTGTCTCCCGGCTGCACTGCGTACGTCGCCGGGATCGGTTCCGGGGGCGCCGCGCCGCCGGTAGATGGAATGGCCAGCTGTTGTCCCGGGTAAATCAGATGCGCGCTGGGCAGGTCGTTGGCTTGCATCAAAGTCCATACCGTCACGCCGCGCCGCAGTGCAATACTGCTGAGGGTGTCGCCCACTTGCACGGTAATTGTGTTGCCTTCGGGCGCCTCCGGCGCCTCTGGGGTGGGGTTCGTTGCCGTCCCAGGGATCACCAATTGTTGCCCGACGTAGATGAGATTGTTCGCCAGGCCGTTGGCTGCTCGAATGGCGTCCACCGTCGTTCCGTAACGCAGCGCGATGCGGAATAGATTTTCCCCAGGCTGCACTACGTGGGTAGTTTGGCCCTGCGCGCGAGCCATAGGCGCAGCAACACAGAGCGCCAATACGACGCTTAGGGCCAGCAGAAGCGGTAGGCTTCCGAGACGTTTCTGATGGTTCATTTTCTCTCAAGCGCTCGCCATCGGGCGCTCACTCCCAGAATACCGGTTCTCGTTTGAGGTATGTCCCGCTGCCTTCTGTCCCCAGGAATGCACCATCCCGCACCAGTAATTCGCCCCGTCGGAGGGTAGCCGCTACGCGCCCGACCACCGGCATGCCTTCATAGGGAGAATAGCCCGCGCCGCTGTGCAGCGACTCGGCCGCCAACGTCTGTTCGCCGCCCGGATCGTAGAGCACCAGGTCCGCGTCGGAACCGGGTAACAGCGCCCCCTTGCGCGGCCACAGCCCGTAGATCTGCGCCGGATTGGTCGCCAGCATCCGCACCAAATCGGGCCAGTCAAGACGTCCTGCCGCAACGCCATAGGTTGCCATCAACGGGAAGAGGGTTTCCAGACCCGGCAGTCCTCCCGGCGTTTTGGTGAAATCATCTCGGGCGATTTTTTGGTCGCGGGTGTAAGCGCAGTGGTCGGTAATGAACATATCCACGTATCCCCTGCTGACGGCGTCCCAGAGCAGTTCTCTCTCTTCGGGCGCGCGCAGGGGAGGCTGGAGGATGTATCGCCAGGGTTCGTTGCCTTCGTAGACGGTGTTGTCTAGTAGCAGATATTGGGGAGCGGTCTCACAGAAGGCGACCTGGCCTGCCTCACGCGCCACTGCCACCAACATCGACGTTCGCGCGCTGGAGTTGTGGGCGATGACCACCGGCGCTGCGACTTCACGCGCGAGAAAGAGCACCCGATTTGCAGCTTCCTGTTCGGCCAATACCGGTCTCGCTGCCCCATGATGGCGCCAGCCCGTATGCCCGGCGGTGATTAGGGCCTGGGTCTGGGCCGTGACCAGGGCGTCGTTTTCGCAGTGAACCAACGTCATCAACCCATACTGTCCCGCCGCTTCCAGGAGTCGCAGGAGGGTTGCGTCATCGGCGTAGTAGTTGGGGCGGTACGTCGTGTACAGTTTCACACTGGTTGCGCCCAACTCCCCAAGGATGCCCAGATCATCTTCCTGTCCCGGCGCCAGGTCGGTCGCCATCACGTGATAGGCATAGTCGATGACCGAAGGAGCCGTCTCTCGACGGCGTGCCGCAACGGCTTCCTCTAGCGTCTGCCCCTTGAATTGGGTGGCAAAGTCGATGACAGTGGTGACCCCGCCGAAAGCAGCGGCCCGGCTTTCGACGAACCAGCTGTCGGGCGTCTTGTAGATGCCGGTATCAAGCTCGATGTGGGCGTGTGCATCGATGATACCGGGCAGCACCAGCAACCCGCCGGCGTCGATCACGTCCAGGTCCTGGCTGCCGGAAGCCGCTTTTCCTAGTGCGGGACTATCACCTGCCGGAGAAATAGGCCCTCTTGCATCGAGCGTATCGTAGGCCAGTGCTGCGGTCAAGTTTTTGCCGATTGCCTGAATGGTTTCTCCCTCGATCAATACATCACCCTCGAACGTGGCCTCGTGGGTCACGATTGTGCCTCCCCGAATCAGCAGGCGGCGCGCGTGTGTCATCGTTTCCTCCTTAGCGGGATGTTTAGTATCATTATTTTATTCTAATTTCCGGGCTTCGTAAAGCTCGAAACCTCGTGATTGACACGCCAACTCCCCTCATTATAATGCCCGTGTTATGAAAACATCGATACGGAAGCAAATCAAACGCTTGATCGTGCTTGTCGCGCTATTGGGATTTTGGACCCTGGCGCTCCATCAACTGGGCGTCCCAAGCCTGTGGTACGATGAGCTTTTCAATGCTGACTTGGTGTTGGGCCATGACGTTTCCAGCATCGTCCGGGTTTTGCGTTTCGAACAGCCTTACCCCCCATTGTACTATGGTTTCCTCAAAGGGTGGACGTGGCTACTTGACGTCCAGGGCTATCGGCCCGGTATCGACCCGTCGACAGGAATCGAATTCCTCCTACGGTTTCCGAGTGTGGCAGCCGGATTGATTGGATTGGCGGTACTGGCGCCGCTGGGGCGGCGCGTCCGTCTACCCGGAGCAGCCGGGCTTCCGTTGCTTCTGGCGTGGCATCCCACGTTTCTGTGGTACGCGCGTGACGCGCGCATGTACGCCATCTGGTTGGTTTGGGCGATGGTGGCTTTATATGCGCTGGCGGCGCGGCGTAAATGGCTGTGGAGCGTGTCGGCGGCCGCGGCGCTGCTTACCCATTACTTCTCTTTGTTCCCTCTCGCGGGCGGCGCGCTCGTGGCGTGGCTGCTTGAGCGCCGCGAGCCTGATGGATGGGGCTCTTTCCTGAAACCGCGCGCCTTGCTATGGATCGGTTCGCCGTTCGTGGCCTTGCTGTTGTGGGGCTGGGTGGCTTCGCGGGTGACGTTCGGCTTTGCGAGTTTCGGCACGGCCTTTCCTCCGACGCCGGGTACATTTCTCGAAGAGCTTGGGCCGGATCTCCTGACGGCCCGGACGTTCTTGCGAACATTGAACGGTGCGCCTTCCCTGGGATTGGGATACGGGCTGCTCCTACTGGCAGCGCTCGGATGGCTGGTGCTCGTTTCCCGCGCGCCGCGCCGCGCCGGGATTCTCGTCGGCGCCTTGGTGTTGGGAAGCGTCTTGACTTTTGTGGCCTGGCAGTTGCGTCCGGTGCAGCACGTCCGTTATCTCGTCTGGGCTTTACCGCTTTGGGCTTTGGGATTGGCAGCGCTCTGGACGGTCCCCATGGCCCGGATGCGCTATCCTCGCGCCGGTCTGGTGGGATGGTTGGTGCTTGCAGCGGCCGGGCTGATCTGGTGCGGCGCTCAGAGCCTCACGCTCCTCCAGGCCCCCCGTAC
>JAFGNR010000434.1 GCA_016926915.1 Anaerolineae bacterium | reverse complement strand
TTCAACATTCGCTGGCGGCTGGCAGGGCGGGACGTTGCGGCAGCTGCGCGCGTTGTTGGAACCTGACCCGGAGGTGGTCGCCCTCGCCGTGTTCGGCTCCATGCGGGTGGGCGCCGTGCATGACGTCTGGAGTGATCTCGACCTGTTGCTGGTGGTGCAGGAGGCGGCCCGCCCCCGCTTCTTCCCGGCGCTCGATTGGCTGGCGCTGCTGGGGACGGTGTTCGCCCACGAGCAATTTTCCGGCGACGATACGTGGGTGACGCGCCTCTGTTACGATGATTTCCGCCGTCTCGATCTCGTTATCACCACACCGGAGCGCCTGGCCCACGTCGATACGTGGGCGCGCATTGGGTTCTGGAAGGGGCTGGACGTCTGTTTCGCCCGCGCGTCCGAGGTAGCGACGATGCTGGCGCGCACCTTTCCGGCGCCTGCGCTGCGCCTGTCGTCGGACGCCGATTTCGCACGGATGGCGGCGGATTTCTGGTGGAAGGGCGTCGTGGCTGTGGAGAAGGTGGTGCGGGGCGATCTACTCATCGCGCTGCATCTGGCGCTGGACCTGGTGCGCGCGGTCTGCGTGCTGGCGATGGTGCTCCGCGACCGGGCAGTGGGTACAACGATCCACCGCGAGGGAGGCGTGGGCAACGACTTCGTCGCTGCGCTGGACTTTCCAGGACCGCCTTACGATGCCGCCCGTATCCTGGATCTCGTCGCGGATAGCGCTGCGCGGTTCGATGCGTTAGCCGTCGAATGGTCGGCGTCTTACGTCCCGCAGCGCGCCCCGCTCGTGGACGCCATTGCCCGCGCGCGCCGTGATCTGGGCTTGTGACCATCGGAGGCCGATGGCTATTTACTATGACCCATAAACCTATGGACCTATCTGCTGACTTCCAATTTAGCCAGGCGAGTTTGCAGGACTACGTCGATTGCCCGCGACGCTTCTACCTGCGGCACGTGCTCCAGCTGCCCTGGCCCGCCATCCAGGTGGAGCCGGTTCAGGAGCACGAGCAGCAGCTGGAGCGCGGGCAGGCGTTTCACCGCCTGGTTTACCAATATGTGCTGGGGATTCCTGTCGCGCGCCTGACGCGGTCGGCCCAAGCGGATCCCGACCTGGCGCGGTGGTGGGAGCATTTTCTCGCGGCGCGCCCGGCCGATCTGCCGGGGCGGCGGTTCCCCGAGCAGGTGCTCTCGGCGCCCGCGCCGGTTACAGGCGCCTACCGCCTGATGGCGAAGTACGACCTGATCACGGCGACGCCGGAAGGACACGCGGTCATCTTCGATTGGAAGACCTCTCCGCGCCAGCCTCACCGCGCGCGCCTCCTGGACCGGCTGCAGACGCGGGTCTATCGTTACCTGCTGGTGCGGGCGGGTGCGGCGCTCAATGCGGGTCGGGCGTTTATACCGGATCAGGTGACGATGATCTACTGGTTCTCCGAATACCCCGACGAGCCGGTGGTGTTCCTCTATGGCGGGGAGGCCTACGCGGCCGACGAGGCCAGGCTGGTTGCGCTGATCGGCGAAATTCTCGCGTGCACCACAAAGGAAGACTTCGCGCTCACCGGCGACGAACGGCGGTGCAAGTACTGCACGTATCGCTCGTTATGCGATCGCGGGGAGTATCCCGGCTTGCTGACTGAGTTTGCAGAGGAAGAGGCGTTCGAGGAGGAAGACGCCGCCGCGTTCGACCTGGACTTCGACCAGATCGCGGAAATCGCGTTCTAGGCCGCGGGGGACTTATGCTGGAGATGGGGATCTGGCGATTCCTTTAAAGCAAGGCGGGTAGGCAGTCTTTACCCCTGGCGATCTTGGCGGTTTTCCCGAGGGCGGCGCGGAGTTTGCCCTCGGGTTGCCTGCGTGCTCGATCGTGCTATAACGTGCGAAGGTGAATTTGGAATTGAGGATAGAGGATAGAGAATGGAGGGCAGAATGTACAAAGTGGTGTTGATTCGTCATGGAGAGAGTGAGTGGAACAAGGCCAATCTGTTCACGGGTTGGACCGACGTCGATCTTTCGGAGAAGGGGGTATCCGAGGCGCATACCGGCGGCAAGACGCTGCGCGAAGAGGGGTACGTCTTCGATGTCGCGTTTACCTCGGTGCTCAAGCGGGCAATCCGCACGTTGTGGATCGTGCTGGACGAAATGGATCTGATGTGGATTCCCGTCTACCGGTCGTGGCGGCTCAACGAGCGGCATTACGGTGCGCTCCAGGGCCTGAACAAGGCCGAGACGGCAGCGAAATACGGCGACGAGCAGGTGCACATCTGGCGTCGCAGCTATGACGTGCCGCCTCCTGTGCTGACCGAAGATGATCCTCGCTGGCCCGGTCATGATCCCCGCTACAAGGACCTGGCCCCTGAGGATGTCCCCGCCACTGAGTGCCTCAAGGACACGGTTGCCCGGTTCCTGCCCTACTGGCACGACGTGATTGCGCCCACCATCAAGACGGGCCAACGCGTCGTTATCGCGGCGCACGGCAACAGCCTGCGGGCGCTGGTGAAATACCTGGACGAGATTCCCGACGACGTGATTCCCGGGCTCAATATCCCCACCGGCATCCCGCTCATCTATGAGTTGGACGAGGCTCTCAAACCCATCCAGCACTACTACCTCGCCGACCCGGAGGCGGTCAAGAAAGCACAGCAGGCCGTCGCGAACCAGGGGAAGGCGAAGTAGCCTTCAGCGGTCATCCCTCAGCCATCAGCAGGCCCGGTGGGTGATTTGCTGATGGCTGATGCATTTCTCTGGGGGCGCAGGTGCAAGATTTTTGCAGGTTGAAGGTTTGGGAGCGGTGTCACGCACTTACGCTGGAGGTCTACACGGTCACGCAGGGATTTTCAAGAGAAGAGATGTTTGGCTTGACCAGCCAGATGCGGCGTTCAGCGGCGTCGATCCCGACGAATATCGCCGAGGGTTGTGCTTGCGATACCGACACACAGTTCGCCCATTTTGTCATGATTGCTTTGGGTTCGGCGAGCGAGCCGGAATATCAGATTCTCCTGGCGCACGACCTCTGATACTTGCAAGCGCCGGTCTCTGAGACCTTGGCGCAGAAAACCATCGAGGTGAAACGTATGCTCACCGGCTTACTGAAGCGGCTGAAGGCTGAGGGCTGACGGCTCCATGCTCTTTCGCTGGCTCGATCCCAACCCTGTGTCTGTCCCTGAGGAGGTGCAGGCGTTCGTCGGCGGGCGCCCGCTGGTGGCGGAGACGTTGGTGCGCCGGGGCATCGACACGGTTGCAGCGGCGCGCGACTTCATGGATCCGGATGCGCACACGCCTGCGCCATCCTCTGACTTCCCCGATATGGCGCGCGCAGTGGCGCGGCTCTCCGCAGCGCTGCAACGTCGCGAGCGCATCTGCGTCTGGGGCGATTTCGACGTCGATGGACAGACCTCGACGACGCTCCTCGTTGCCACCCTGCGCGATCTGGGCGGAGACGTCTTCCATCACATTCCCGTGCGGGCGACGGAATCCCACGGCGTCAATGTGCCGAATTTGCAGGTGGTGATCGATGCCGGCGCGCGCGTGCTCCTGACGTGCGACACCGGCGTCTCGGCGCACGAGGCCGTAGAGGTCGCGAATCGCCAGGGCGTCGACGTTGTCATCACCGACCACCACGAATTGCCGGACGATGGGCTGCCGGCGGCTCATGCTATCGTCAATCCTCACCGGCTGCCAGAAGGGCACCCGCTAGCGACCTTGCCCGGCGTCGGCGTCGCCTACAAGCTGGCCCAGGCGCTCTACGTGGAAGCCGGTCGCGAAGGGGAGGCCCGGAAGCACCTCGATCTGGTGGCGCTGGGTATCGTCGCCGATGTCGCTGAGCTCGCCGGCGATACCCGCTATCTGCTGCAACGGGGCCTGCCGGCGCTCCGGGAGACGAAACGGCGCGGGCTGCGTGCGCTGTTTGAGCTGGCCCGCGTCGATCCACGGCAGCTCAACGAGGAGACCATCGGGTTCAGCATCGGGCCGCGATTGAATGCGCTGGGCCGTCTGGCGGATGCCAACGTCATCGTAGAGTTCTTCACGACGGAAGACTGGGGCCGCGCGCGGATTCTGGCGGGCCAGCTGGACGCGCTCAACAACGAGCGGAAACGGCTCTGTAACGACGTCGAACAGGGCGCCTTGACCCAGATCGAGCGCGACCCGGCGCTGCTGGATGACGCAGCGCTGGTGCTGTCGAATCCTCACTGGCCTGGCGGGGTGATCGGCATCGTTGCCAGCCGGCTTTCGGAGCGTTTCAATCGCCCGGTGGTGCTCCTGTCTGCACCTCAAGATGCGCCGGCGCATGGATCGGCTCGCTCCGTGGAGGGCTGTCACATCACCGAGGCCATCGCGACTCAACGCGCTTTGCTGATCCAGTTCGGCGGGCATGCCATGGCGGCGGGGCTTTCCCTGCCCGCGGAGGCCATTCCGGCATTCCGGCGCGGGCTTTCCCGGTCAGTGCAGGCCCAGCGGGGGACCACGCCGCCCAAACCGTCATTGCAGATCGACGGATACGTCGCGTTGGAGGCATTGTCGCTGGACTTGATCCACCAGCTGGATCGTCTGGCGCCCTTTGGGCCGGGCAACCCGCCTCTGACGCTGGCGGTGCGCGACGTGAGCGTCGCGCACCACACTTCATTGGGACGCACCGGCGACCATTTGGCCGTGATCATTGAGGACGCAAAAGGGGCTTCGCAGCGCGTCTTGTGGTGGCGCGCCGCGGCCGATGACCTGCCGGTGGGCCGCTTCGATCTCGCCTTCAGCGTTCGTGCCAACACCTTCCGGGGGGAACAGCAGGTGCAGGTGGTGTGGGTCGATACGCGCCCGGTTCCCCAGGCGGCGACCGTCCTCGAGGCCGTGGCGCCCATCTTGGACATCGCCGATTACCGTCGCGAACCCCATCCTTTGACGCTGGTGCAACCGATGTTGGCATGGCAGAATACCCAGGTCTGGGCCGAGATGGCCTCAACAGTGCCCGGCGTCTCCCGGGAGGACCTACGACCTGCCGAGACCCTGGTGATCTGGACGGCGCCGCCAGGCCCGCAAATTCTCCGCCATGCAATGGAACGGGTGACCCCGCGCCGGGTGATCGTTTTCGGGGTGGATCCGGGCATTGATCGTTTCGACCCATTCCTGAAACGGCTGGCGGGGCTGGTCAAATACGCAGTCAACTTCCGTGAGGGACGCGCGCCGCTACTGGCGTTAGCTGCGGCGACTTCACAACGCCTGCGCACCGTCCGCAAAGGTCTGGCGTGGCTGGCTGCGCGGGGCTACATCGTCATCGAGCGGTGGGGAGAAGATGCCGTTGTGGTGTGCAGGCCCACGCCTGCTGTTACTACTGTACCTGTCGAGGGGACCGGTCCCCTCGACACGGAATTGCGCGGGCTGCTCGAGGAAACCGCGGCCTACCGCAAGCATTTCGTCCGGGCCGATGTGGGCGCCCTTTTCGAG
>JAFGNR010000124.1 GCA_016926915.1 Anaerolineae bacterium | reverse complement strand
GCTGGTTGCTGTCAGGCGCCCTCCCCATCTCGCGCGATTTCCGGCGCTGCCTTGAACAGCTGCCCCAGGATGGGCAAGGTCAACAGGTTGATGCCCGCCAGGACGAAGAGCACGATTGCGAAGCCCAGGTTATCGCTCAAGGCCGTTGCGCCGCCGTCGGCCACTGCTGAACCCAGGTTCGAGATACCCATCATGATGGCGAACATCGAGGCCGCGATGCGGGCGTCGGCGATGTCCATGGCGAGGGCGAAGAAGATGGTTTCCTGGAATGCCCATACGATGCCCCATACCAGGCCCAACCAGATGATGACCGTCGCATTCCACGCGGCGCCGATGGCCGCGGCCGCCAGTGAAATCAACACGATCGCGCCAAAAGCGCTTCTGCGGCGACCAATCCGGTCGATCAGGAAACCGCCGCCGATCGCACCGATGACGGCGCCCAGGCCGCGCAGCGCGCCATAGTGCCCGATCATGGTCTCGGTCGCGCCGAACCCTTCCGACATGAAGTAGGTCACCAGCCCATCGACGCCGAAGGAGCCGAGGGAATAGACCACCGCGTAGGCCGCAAAGAGCAGGAAGCGCGGTTTCCCCATGACTTTGAAGGCCGCCCACTGGAACCGGGTGCTTTCGTCGCGCGCCGCGGGTTCTCGGACTCGCAGTACCCAGATCAACGGTACCAGCATGCTCACTCCGATGATGGGGAAGACGATGCGGTAGCCCTGGCTTTGCACCAGGGTGCCGAAAAGCAGCGACAGGAGCACGAAAGCCGCCGCGCGTCCTCCCACCATGACGCCCTGCACGGTTCCTTGTTCGTCGTGCGGCGTCGTGTCCACCGCCAGTCCATCGCTGGTGGAGTCGAAGAGGGTGACGCTGAACGAGCCCAGCGTAATCAGCATGGAAAAGGCCAGGAAATTGGCGTCGGGTTGGGTGAAGGTAGCGGCTCCAAAGGCGATTGCCGCTAAAATTAACCCGAGGATCATGTAGGGTTTGCGGTGGCCCATCTTCAGGAGATTGAATCGATCGCTGAACATGCCGATGAAGATTTTGAGAATGAAAGGGATTTGCAGGATGAAGGTCAGCCCGCCGATGACGTTGGGATCGATGGCCAAACTGTCCAGATAGGGCTTCTGGAAGTTGCGGAAGTAAGCCATTCCCACGCCCTGGACGATGTACAATGCGGCAAACATGGTCAACCGGAACCGGCGGGATTGCAGTTTCATGATAAGCTCCTTGATTTCATGGCTGGTTGAATATGGGGGCGATTGTCGCCCTATTTGGGGAATGCGCAAGGCGACGCATTCGCCGGCGGAACGCGCTGCGCGCTTTTCTGTCCGTGATTTGCGCGACGCCGGTTTCCCCGTATACTGAACCCGACCACGGAACACTATGTCCAGAATGGAGGTCGTGTCGTGCCCAACCGTAAATTTTCTCGTTATGCCATGTTTGGCTTGCTTTATTTCACGCAGGGAACTGTCCTCGGTTACTTCACCGCGCTGAATGCGCTCTATCTTTTGGATCATGGTCTCACCATGACCGACGTGGGGATTTTTGCGACGATCGCCCTGATCCCCTTTGTGATCAAAATCTTCCTGGGGATGTTGAGCGACCGGGTCAATCTCCTGGGCCTTGGTTACCGGCGTCCTTATATCCTGTTAGGGCTTCTGATCCAGATCGGATGCCTGATCGCGGTGCCTTTCATCGACCCGGCAACCCAATACTGGCTCTTCGTGGCGCTGGCTTTTACTTTGCAGCTGGGCATGGCGCTCTATGATACCTGCACCGACGGCCTGGCCCTGGATACGACGCCAAAGGCTGAGGAAGGCACAATCCAGGGCTTTATGGTGGGCGGGCGTGCTTTAGGCGCCGTCTTGACCTCGGCCGCCGTCGGTCTCCTGGCGCAGGATGTCGGCTGGTCTTCGGTCTTCTGGCTGCTGGCGGTTTTGACGCTGCCGCCGGTTCCTTTCGTGCTCCGCATCCGGGAGGCAGAGCGCCCTGTCGAGCGCGCCTTCGACTGGGGAGCGTTCCGCGCTTTCCGGCAGACCGAGGTGGTGGCCCTGGGCGGCCTGGGGTTCCTGTTCTTTCTCATCATTGCCGGCGCCAACCAGAACGTCAATCCCTTCCTGGAGGACGCATTCGCCATCGACTTGCGGATGGCGGGATTCTTCACCACCGTCTGGGGAGTAGGGGTGATTCTGGGAAGCGCCCTGGGCAGCGGGTTGATCAACCGTCTGGGTAAGCCCGGCGCCGTGAGAGTCTCGCTGGGGCTATCGTTGCTGGCAATTCTGGCCCTGGCTTTCATCACCAGTCCGGCGCTGGCGTGGCCCCTGGTTGCACTTTTCGGCCTGGCGTATGGCGCCTATCAGACCCTCTATTTCGCCCTCGCTATGCATTATACCGACCCGCGCATTGCAGCGTCCATGTACTCGATTCTGATGGCCGTCACGAATGTGGCGCAGGGGGCCGGGATGGCGCTGAGCGGCGTGATGGCCGACCGGATCGGGTTCCGGTGGGCGTTCGCGATTCTGGCGCTGCTGAACATCCTGGCGCTTCCGTTGCTGCCGTTGATCTTCAAGCCGCGCGCCCACGTCTATGCCTCCTGAGCCGGATCTTCGGGGGTGCAGCGTGCTTTCTCTGAAGTCGTATGGCCTGACGGCAAAGGGCAGCCGGAATAGTTTCAACCAGGATTTCGTCTACGTGGATGCGGCGTCGGGGTTGTTCATTGTGGCCGATGGGATGGGCGGCTATTCCGAGGGATCGTGGGCCAGCGAGTTGGCGATCGAAACGTTCGTGACCAGTTTTGCCGCCAATGGCGCGACGTCCCAACCGGTTGTGTCGCGCTTGCGCGAGGCTTTTGCCGTGGCTAATCTCGCGGTGTGGAACGCCGGTCACGTGCGGCCGGGCGGCAGGGGGATGGGAACGACGTTTTCGGCGTTGGTTGTTTCCGATACAGAGGCCCATCTCATCCACGTGGGCGACACCCGCATCTATCGTCTGCGCGGCGCTACGCTGCAACAGTTGACGACCGATCACACCATTGTGGCCGAATGGCTGTGGTCCGGATCGGAGACGCCCCCGGACCGGGCGCACCTTCCGTTCAGTCACATGTTGTCCCGTTCCCTGGGAACCCAGGATTTCGTTGCGCCGCAGCTTGAACCGGTGGATGCTGCTCCTGGCGATCTTTTCTTGCTCGCCAGCGATGGGTTTACGCAGGCGCTGCCTGATGAGTCTCTGGCGGCCTTGCTCCTGGGGGAAGCTGCCGGTGGGGTGTCAAGTCCGGATGTCTCATCTCTGTGCCAAAGGATGTTCGCGGCGGCGGCGGCGACGTTGCCGCAAGATGACATGACGCTGGCCCTGGTCGAGGTTGCCGAATTCGTGTGAGGATGCACGCTATGGGCGAAGTGCAACAGAGTGTCGCCATCGATATGGGGGTGCGGTATGCCGTGACGGCGGCCGTCGTGGAGATGCAGGCGCCGCGAGTTATCCCGAATCATGAGGGCTTGCTGCGTATGCCGCTGGCCCTGAATCCCAGGATTGCGCCCGTCGGCCAGGTGGCAGACCTGTTGGCCAACCTCAAGTCCGCTGCCGAAGTGTATCTGGGTCATCCGGTGTCTGGTGTACTGTTGACGGCGCCCGGCGGCGCGCGACCGGATCTCAAAGCCCGCTTGCGCCAGGCGGGGCAGCGCGCCGGTTTGACGGTGCTTGCGGTCCTCGATGAACCCACCGCCATCTGTATGGCCTACCGCCCGGAGGCCGGTGGATCATTAGGGCATCTGGCGGCGCAACAGCCCCGGTTAGCGTTGATCGGACATCTGCGGGCCGGGACGTGGACGGTGTCGGTCGTGCTGATGACGGGGGAGCAGGGGTATAACCTGTTGATCAGTGAGACCACCCCCGGTTTCGAGCAGGATGAGAACTTGGATTTCGCGGCGCGGATCCTCGACCAGGTCGCGCAAGCGCTCAACCGTGTCGATCTCGCGCCGGATTACGTCGATGATGTGCTGCTTGCCGGTGAAATCGGCGCCAATTCCCTGATTCGCAGCTATTTCGAGGCCCGATTTGGACCCCAACGGGTGGCCTCGGGGCCTGATCCTGCGCACGCTGTGGCGATAGGCGCTGCTTTTGCCGGCGCGCTGCTTGGCGAGCAGTTGGTTTGCCATGAGTGCG
The DNA here is from genome assembly GCA_016926915.1 of Anaerolineae bacterium. Taxonomy (GTDB): domain Bacteria; phylum Chloroflexota; class Anaerolineae; order B4-G1; family SLSP01; genus JAFGNR01. Next base: position 4,628 of record JAFGNR010000124.1, on the reverse strand, counting down.
AACACGTCAACCCCCTGCACGCGCAGCAGTGCGGGAACTGCGGCGTTCCCCTGCGCCTGGCGGGGCGCTTGATTTGTGCAAACTGCGGGTTTCCCAATACGCCCAACCGGCGAACGTGTGAGCGTTGTGGCCAAGCGATGGAATCTGAGCCTTCAGCGGAACCGGAGGGCGGGCTTGAGGGGCAGGTGAACACAGCAGCTGTCTGGAGTGCGTCCAAGGCGCAGCCGGCGCCTGATTCCGGGAATATGAACCGCCTCGCGCGCACCTCTCTTTACGATCAACGTCTTGTGGCGCTTGACCGGCATACCACAAAGTCCGGTGCGCAACACTATCCTATACCGGTGATTTTCGCAGCTGTGTTACCTCCTGGCCTGCCGGAAGGGACGGAGGTGCGGGGTATCTGTCAGGCTCCGATCTCTGGCGAGACTGGTTCCGAGGCCTCCCTTCAAGATGGTCGTTCTCTTCCCTGTGTCCGGTTGATGGGGGAGACCGGACTGGGGATTCTCGAGCGTGTGCGCCTGGCGGAGCGCCTGCGCGTCCGGTTGGGCGACGCGATCACGGATGCCATGGGAGCAGTCTTGGATGCCCAGTGGCAGCGTGTGTTTCGCGGGTTACAACGTGGCGCCCAGGATGTGGCGCTCCAACACGCCCGCGCGCTCTATCAAATGCTCTTGCCCTTACCGGCAGCGTCTTATGCACCTTTCCCGGAAGCCGGGGAGCAGCCGGCGCCGGATGGCGAGACGTTTGTAGAGGCTGTCGCCACACCCGCGCCGGTTCCGGAAGCAGCCGTGTCGCCGGAATCTGGCGGGGCTGAAGCTGCTCTGGCAGGCACTCGCGAAGCGTCTGCGGAAGCTCTGCTGGAGGATGTCCCCCCCGCAGCGTTCCCCCATGAACCTCCGGATCCGGAAGGCGTTGTGGGCCTACCAATCCCGGCCGGCGCAGAACCGCCGGCGCCCGTAACGGAAATCGCGCCGGATTTCGTCCTGGATGAGTATACGCGTCTGGTCATCGCCGCGACGGCCAACGCGCGACATACAGTGCGCGCCGCTTTGGAAGTGTCTGAACGGATGATCGTGGGGGTTCAAGCGCTATCGGCTGACCGCGCTGTTTCCTTTCGCCAGACATTGCAAGAGGCTCAGGCGAGCCTCGAACACGGTCACGATCTGTTGGCTGCATTGATTGCACAGACGACGGAAGTCATCGCGCGACACCTTGCCGCCGGCAGCGCCGGACGCCCCTGTCCCAACTGCGGCGCGCCGGCGACCGGCGAGGCGCCGGTTTGCCCTATATGTGGAGCGGATCTCACACCCGGCGGGCAGTCGCTCCGGGAAGGACGGTAGCTGAACATGCCTAATTCTGGTGCAGAACCGGCCAGCACTATCCCGATGCAGGAGCCTTTGACGCCGCTGCGCCTTTTGCGGTCCACGGCCGCGGTCGATACTTATCTGGCCAGGATCGTGGATGTGGAGCTGGCTTCCGTCTATGGGGAACGGGTGGCGATCAAGGTTCCCAAAGACATCCATGGCGCGCGTCGCCTGCGCCAGTTCGTCTTTCAGCATACTGTGGAACTCGAGCGGCTTGCTGCCGTGACGACCTCGCATGCCAATCTGCTGCGCTATCTGGGGTTTGTGCTTTTCCGGGGACGCCTCGTGTTGGTTGTGGAACCTTTTGGCGCCGAGAACCTGCGTGACCGTATGGGGACGCCCATGCCGGACCACGATACTGCCATCCAGGTCGCTTGCGACGTTCTGTCGGCTCTGGAAGCGCTTCATGCGCGTGATCTCGTACACGGTGTGTTGACCCCGGCGCATGTGCTGTTTCACGATCGCGTGATCAAGGTCGATGCCGCCGTCCTTCCGGCAGCCCTGGAACTGGCCGGCGAGGACCTGCGCTACGCGGCGCCCGAAGTGATTCTGGGAGATTCTCCGCAGCCCTCCGCCGATGTCTGGTCTCTGGGAATCATACTCTACGAGCTGGCGACGGGGCGTTGGCCGTTCGGCGATCCGCCCCAGAATCGTGAGGCGCTGTTAGCCTATCGCACTGCCGGTGCGGCTCCCCGCTTCGATAGCGATCCACCTCTGGCTCCTCTGCTCCAGCAAGCGCTCCGCCGGGCCCTGGCCTGGAAGCCGGAGGAGCGTTATGCCGGTGCGGCGGCAATGCGCCAGGCGCTCCTGGCTTTGGAGCCGAGAACCTTGCCTGTTCCCAAGCGGAAGAAGGCGGAACCAGGGGCTGTGGTAGTCGCTACGCCCCCCGTGGCGCCAGAGTCTCCGGTCCCGGCGCTCGTTGCCGGTGTAGATACCGCTGTCGTCGAGTCCACTCTGGAAGCGCTCGGCCATTCGTTCGAAGCGCTATTGGGACGCTACGCGCGTTTCATCCAGCGTCTTGAGAATGCCGGCTCTCAGCACACCGGGGACTTGCGGGCGCTCCTGGAACGTACGCAAACCGCCTCAGCTGAGGCCCAGGAACTACTCCGCCTGTTGGAGACTGGAATTCGAGCCGCAACGCGTGCGCCGGACCCTCCGTCATCTTGAGGCGACCTCCTTATCAGAAGTGTTTCCCTTTTTTCTCGGCGTAGTACGTGTAGTCGCCCGGAAATTCGGTCAGGGCGCCCTCTTCCAGCTCTACGATGCGATCGACGACGCGATCGAGGAAGTATCGATCGTGCGAGATCACCAGAACGGAGCCCTCGAACTCATCCAGGGCTTGTTCGAGAACTTCACATGACGGCAGATCCAGGTTGTTGGTTGGTTCATCCAGCAGCAGGAAGTTGGCCCCCGAAAGCATCAATTTCGCCAGTTGCAGCCGGCTCCGCTCCCCGCCCGAAAGCGTGCTGACGGTGTCCCGGACGCGTGCGTAGGGGAAGAGAAAGCGCTTCAGCACGTTGACGGCCGCTTGTTCCGACATGGACTTCGCTTCCCAAAGCTCTTCGATCAACGTCCGGCTGGGGTCCAGCGTTTCGTGTTGTTGGGCGTAGTACCCGATCTGCACGCTGGGGCCGATCTTGATCACGCCCTGGGTCGGCGTCTCCTCGCCTAGAATGCAGCGGAATAGCACGCTCTTGCCGGCGCCATTAGGTCCCAGTAGTCCGACACGCTCGCCGTGCCAGACCAACAGATCCAGGCCCAGCAATACGATAGCTTCGCCGGAGGCATCGCCGGCAGGAAAGGCTTTGTCCAGCCCTGCAATCTCCAGCACCTTCTTCGATCCTCGCCAGCCATTCAACGCCAGCCCCATGGTCTCCCGCTCCATTACCGGCTTCTCGATACGCTCCATACGCGCCAACATTTTCTGCCGCGACCGCGCCTGCCGGATATGGCGTTCGTCGATGACTATACTGGCCCAGAGCTCGAAACGGGCAATGGCGGCCTCGATGCGGACGATCTCTTTCTGTTGGGCTGCATATGCTTGCTGCTGGCGCAATAGCCGCAGCTGCTTATCCGTTGCGTAGGCCGAGTAGTTCCCCAGGTAGAGCGTCAACCGGTGGTCTTCCAGTTCGACGACGCGGGTTACGATTTCATCCAGGAGATAGCGGTCATGGGAAACGATGACCACGGTACCCGCGAACGCCTGGATAAAGCGCTCCAAGCGTTGCTTGCCCGCGAGGTCCAGATGATTGTCCGGCTCATCCAGTAGGAGTAAATCACACTGTACCGCCAACAACTTCGCCAGGCCGAGCATCTTCTTTTGTCCTCCGGAGAGCACATTGACCGGAAGCTCGAAATCCTTTTCATCGAAGCCCACGGATTGTAGCGCCTGGCGGCAACGACTTTCATAACGATAGCCGTCATGTTCCTCGAACGCTGCTTGCGCCCGTCCATGGGCTGCCAATACCCGCTCCAACTGAATCTCGTTGCCGTAGATGTCCGGATCTGCCATGTGTGCTTCCAACCGCCGCATCTCGGCCTCGATGGCCTGTAGCCCGGCATTGGCGCCCAGGATAGCGTCCCAGACTGTGTGATCGGCAGCGAACTGGGGGTCTTGCGCCAGGTAGCCGATGCGCGTCTCTTTGTGCCGGAAGATGAAACCCGCGTCGGCATGCAGCGCGCCGGCAATCAACTGCAACAGTGTGGACTTCCCCGCTCCGTTGGCGCCGACCAGGCCGATTTTCTGCCCTGCCTGGATCTCCCACGCCGCACCCTCTAAAATCAGGTTTGGGCCATGGCTGTAGCGCACGTTATCAATATTGACGATGATGGTACTCATGTGACCTCCTCCGTAACGAATGGTCGTGGCTGAACATGTCCACGGCGCCAGGGAGGTATGAGGAAGCAAAAGACCGTGGGCACGCACCCACGGTCTGACCTACTTTACATAATATCCGGCCTTGGGACGTGACTACACGACCGTCCCCTCCCCAGAGGCGACGACGCCGGGCAAGGCCAGGCGCGTTTCTCCGACTTGGACCAGAATCTTCATCTCGTCACTCCCACCCTCTATCATACCACACATACGGCGAAGGGGAAGGATTCCGCGCTTCTTCAACCTGCGTGGCACACCTTCCGCTGTCATTCCAAGCGGAGCGGAACGAGCAACGCGAGTGTAGCGAAGTCGAGGAATCTCCCGCCTTCTCAGTTCTCAAGAGGCCTCGCCGCTCATGCAACCCCCTGGGTTTCCTGTTTTACCAGCGC
>JAFGNR010000021.1 GCA_016926915.1 Anaerolineae bacterium | reverse complement strand
GCGACCCGGCGGTGCAGGCGACCTACCTCAAACAGCCCCATCACCAGGTCTTGTGGGCGGCGTGGCAGAAGGAGAAAAAATGAAAACTGAAAACAAAAAGATCCCATGGTTACCAACCTTATTGATCGTTTGGAATCTGATCGACCTCGTGCTCCATGTAGCGATGGGGATGGCCGAACCGCTGCGAATTAGCGGCAATATCGTTGGCATCGTCGCCGCGCTGGTTGTGTGGTTTGGGCTTGCCAAACCTTATGCCCCTCACATTCTGGGTGGTGCGGCTGTCGTGGTCGTGGTCCTCAATGGTATCCATGCTTCCCAGAAGGGATCTGCGATTCCCATGCTGCTCTTCATCGGGGTGGCAGTCTTTCTACTGCTGCGCTGGGCACAGGTCTTCCTGGCGGGGGATGGCGACCAACGTTTCTATCACCGCTGGTGGGCTGCTCTCGCTGCCGCAGTGATCGGTGCTGCGATTGTATTTCTCGTGGGGATGACAGCCGATGTTCAGGGTCTTCCCATTATGCAGGTTTACGAAGGCGATCTGGATAGCGCGCTGCTGGAACAATCCAATATCACGCCGGGACCCAATGACACGGATCTCTATACCACCGTCAATGCTGCCGAACACTCGGATTACGCCCGCAGCCATATCTTTGAATATGCCATCTTCGGCGGCAGCCTGGACGAAGTTGCCAGCAATCAAGTGATCGTGCGAGCCACCGCACCTGTCTACCCGGGCGCCTACAACGTGGTCACCCGTAACCCCGACGAAATCTTCGTCTACTATGGTGTCTATGGCGAGGTTGAAGGCGCGATCGGCCCGGCGGTAGCGCGTCTCGATGCCAACACGCTGCAGGAAGTGTGGAACACACAGGTGGCGGTCTACGATGATAATGCGACGGCTTGGAACTACCCCGGTGTCATCGGCATGCACGGCAATGGCACATTGATCGTCGTTTCTGGTGGTACAGCCGCCGTCCTTGACCCGGATACCGGTGAGATTATCAACCAGGTCGATCTGCCTCGGGAAAACCCGGCCATAGAAAGTTATAACGGATTCGCCACGACTTCTGATGGTACCCTCTTTACCAAGGCGCTTTTCAGAAACTGTGACGCCATAGGGAGTGCGGCGTTGGCAAAATGCCTCGATACAGAAAAAACGCAAACGCTGCTGGCGCTCGACCCGGTGACATTGGAGGTCATCACACAAGTAGAACTACCGGTATTTTCAACCGGTCGCATTCCGATCGCGGTTCATGATGGCATCGATTACGTGTATATGCCGGGTGTCACCGAGGTCTATCGCTACCGCTGGGAGAACCAATCCCTTGTTTTGGATGAGGACTGGGGTTTGGTCAGTGTAACGGAAGAAGATGACCTGGGCGCCATGGCGCCGAACGTCATCGGTGAGTGGGCCTTCGTCCAGGTCAACACCGGATCCTCTAAACCCATGCCGGTGTGGGCGGTCTCGACGATCGATCCATCACAACGTTATATGATCCAACCTTTCGAGGACATCGAAACCCGGTTTTCTTTCAATGCTGCACACGGCGCCTTTGACACGGCCAGCGGAATGCTTTATATGGCCGACACCGGTACGGGTTATGTTTCGGGCATAACCTTTGACCCGGAGACCGGCTTCGAACTGGTCTGGCGGGAAGAGCAAACCACCAGCGTCTTCCAGCAGTTGCTCGGTAGCGCGGATGAGCGCGTCATCGTCACCTCGGAATTAGTGAATATTCCTCACAGACTTACCCCGTTCGCCATTTTAGGAACCACAAATGAACAGGTTGTATTCCGTAATGCAGCCACCGGGCAAGAGCTGGCGCGTACCGGCAATCTGCCCCGCATGAGTCAGGGGGCCAATATCAGCCCCGGTTTTGGCGGGCGGGTGTATTTCCCCGCTGTGGATGGCAAGATTTACGAAATCTCTGTTCAGGTTGAATGATCAACATTGGTCGAAAATCGTCAACTGCTGGTCGTTCAGGCCAATCTTGGAGAAGCTAAAGCCGAGGAGGCCGCGCTACGGGTAGCCGCCATCAACTCTGCCGTCCGGACCGAGATCTTGTCAAGAAAGTTCGGCAGCAAGAATACAGATCAATTCTTGAGCGGTCTGGACGTTGTCCTGGATTGCTTGGACAATGTAGGGACACGGCTTTTGCTGGAGCAAAGATGCAAGGTGCTCGGCATCCCCCTGGTCCACGGCGCAGTTGGCGCGTGGAGCGGACAGGTGCTCACGATTCTGCCGGGCGATGATACACTGTACAATCTCTATGGAGCGGACGGAACCCCGATCCCGCCGATTGGAGCTGCTTCCTTTATCCCTGCGACCATCGCCTCCTACCAGGTGGCGGAATGCATCAAGCTCTTGATTGGAAGAGGCGATCTGCTACGACGTCGTATGATGTGTTTTGACTTGTGGAACAACCACCAGTTTGTGGTGGATTTGGATGACTAGGGCACGGTAGGTCTGAGGAGGGGATACGTTGAAGGGTTATATGGGCAAGATACTGCACGTCGACTTGTCGACGGGCGAAATTCACGAGGAAGAGATCGCGGATGAGGTTTACGAGCACTTTCTGACGGGCGTCGGAATTGGAACCTATGTCCTCTACAGGGATGTCCCCGCCGATGCCGATCCCCTGGGACCGGACAACATCCTGGGGTTCACCAGCGGCCTGCTCACCGGTACGGCCAGCTTTATGACCGGCAGATGGATGGTGGTCTGCAAGTCGCCCTTGACAGGTGGGATCGGGGATGCCAATGGCGGTGGCCATTTTGCTCCAGCCATCAAACAGGTGGGCTATGATGCCATTTTCTTCAAGGGCGTTTCCGCCAAGCCGGTCTATCTGCACGTAGACCACAAGGGCGCAGAACTGCGGGATGCGGCTCACGTGTGGGGCCAAGATGCCGTCGTGGCTGAAGAAATGCTCACTAAAGAGTGTATGGGGAGGAAAAAGCCCCGCATTGCCCTGATCGGCCAGGCCGGCGAAAAGCTGTCCCTCATTTCGGGAATCGTCACCGATGCAGGCAGAATCGCTGCCCGGGCCGGAGTGGGCGCTGTGATGGGCTCCAAGAAGCTCAAAGCCGTCGTGCTCAACGGCGCCAAGCGCGTGAAATACCACGATCCCGAGGGGATGAAGAGCTATAGCCAGACCTTTGCCGAGAAGGTGAGAACGGCCAGTATGCCCCCCATCATCGGCGATACCCTTCTCAAGGTGATCGGCCATATAGCAGGCCACAACCGATATGAGGCGCCGTCCGACGACAGCAGCAGCTATGCCTTGATGAAACGGTTTGGCACGCATGCTGGTACGCAGCTCTCGATAATTGCGGGAGACAGTCCGGTCAAAAACTGGCAGGGCGGGCCGGCAGATTACCCGACCCGCGACAGCAACAAGATCAACATTCGTGGTAGCGGGATTGACAAAAACGAGATCCGGAAATATCACTGCGCCCAGTGTGCGATCGGCTGCGGCGGCATCGTCAACTTGGATGGCGTTGAGAGAGCAAGCGGCAAATTCACCCACACGCACAAACCGGAATACGAGACCCTGGCGGCCCTGGGTCCCATGTTGCTCAACACCAGCCCCGATAGCATCCTCTACCTCAATGAGCTGCTCAACCGCGCGGGCATGGACACCATCTCTGCCGGTGGCACACTCGCTTTTGCCATCGAGTGCTATGAGAATGGCCTCCTGACCAGGGAACAGACCGGCGGGCTGGAACTGACCTGGGGCAACCACGAGGCCATTGTGACGGTCGTCGAGCAGATGATCGCCCGCGAGACGTGGCTGGGCGATACGCTGGCCGACGGGGCCAGACGAGCGTCCGAGATCATTGGCCGGGGCTCAGAAGCCTATGCCATCACCGCCGGCGGCCAGGAGCCGGGGATGCACGATCCGAGGTTTAATGTTGGGTGGGGCGTGGATTATAGCGCCAACCCCACCCCGGGCAGGCACACCAACGGCGCGACTGCGTATTCGACTTTGTTCCTGTGGGAGCGCGTTAGCTATGCGCCGGAGCCACAGCGGGTCCTCAAAGAGGATCTGACCAAGCCGGATCCGGAATACGCACTTGGCACGGTTCTTGCGACGCAGTACAAGATGCTGATCGACGCTGTGGGCGGCTGCATTATGGGCGCTGCCGGAGGCGTCAACAGTTGGGATCTGTTCAGAATGCTGGAACTGGCCACCGGATGGAACAAGACAGCGGACGACTATATGGAGATCGGCAACCGGATCAACACCTTGCGTCAGCTTTTCAACGTCAAGCACGGCATCGATCCCAAGGATTTCCTGATGCACAAGCGGATCGAGACGCCCAGACAGAGCGGTCCCAACAGAGGGCGCGGCGTTCAGATGGAGCCGATTGTGAGCCGGCACTGGGAAAAGCACGGGTGGGATCCGAACACCGGACACCCAACGAATGAGACAGTGCAGAGACTGGGGCTCGACCAATTCTTTGGAGAGGTGGTGCGATAGATGGCAGTGAGAGAAAAACCAACGTTCAACTATGACCTGTGTGTGGCTTGCGGCATCTGCATGCACGCCTGCGCGTTTGGCTCGATCGAGATGACCCATACCGGTGTGGGTAAAATGAAAAAAGCTTACCCGGCCCTGGATCGTCCCGACACCTGCACCGGGTGCCGGCAGTGCGAGCAACAGTGTCCTGTAGGCGCGATCATGGTCAAGGTATAGGCAAGTGGAATGCAGGTCAAAGTATACCTCACTTCATTCAGCGGTGCATTGCACTTTCTTAAGTGCGTTGCACCTGTTTCTTAACTCAAATGAAACACACCCGAATCATTTGAAGACACGAAGTCTGCAGGTTATGAACGGACACAATCTACGATAGTTTGCGAGCACGCGATGAAAAAGTCACTACCCGTCTGGTTAACAGTTATCATCGTTATCGAAACCCTACCCATGTTTTTGGGTCCGCTGCTGGCGCTACTGAGACCGGCTTCCTTTCCGGGCTTGGATCAATTGGCGAACCCAGGATTCGTGGCCTGGCTATATGCTGCCCGCAATTTTGCCGTAGGGATCGCTTTCTTAGTGGCCTTTGCGCTTAAAAACCGCAACATGTTGTTCATTTTGATCTTGATCCGTTTGATTACCGATGTACATGATCTACCCAACCTGCTCTCTGGCGGCGCACTGTCCAGTCCCCTGCTGGTCATCGCCATCTTCGTGCTGCTCTACTATCTGCCGGCGCTCTATGCCCTGCGTTATCTCTGGAAGGAGATCAACGGAGAAGGTCTAACAGGTATTGGGTAATCTTAGGTACAAGAGCTGAGGTTATGAGAAAATCATGAATAAGTGCATATTTCGGATCGGCATCGCAGTACTGTTGATCGTGTTGGTGGGTTGGTTATGGGTTTCTGAGCCTGTGCGCGCAAACGCTCGGCAGTCGAGAGAAATGGTTGAGTCCGATCCCAGCTTTGAGACGCGCTTTGTTCAACATGAAGGTGAAATGCGCGAATACCTGATGTATCTGCCGTCTGATTATAACGCCGAGCGGGGTGGACACCTGCTATTCGTCCTACATGGCGCAGCTGGTAGCTCCTTGGAAATGGTTGGCCTAACCGGCGGGAGATTCAATCATCTTGCCAATGGAGCTAATGTGATCGTGGTCTACCCGCAAGCTACAAGCAACACCGGTTGGAACGACGGGCGGGCAGGCGCAACAACCAACCCGGATGATATCGGCTATTTGTTACAGATCGCCGATGAACTCTCCGCTTCGCATAATGTTGACCCTAATACCCTTTTCTTAACTGGAATGTCGAGTGGCGGCTTGATGAGCAACCGTATGGCCTGCGAAGTGCCGGAACGGGTGGCTGCAATTGCCCCCGTGGGAGCGCTGTGGCCGGCAAGTCTCGACGGAGCCTGTGCGAATGAGCCGGTACCGATGATGCTTTTTGTTGGAACAGCCGATCGCTTGATGCCGATTGAGGGACGCGCACGGGATGGATCTGGTGGGGCAGGGATTCTCTCATTGGCAGAAACAGAGTTGCGCTGGATTGCCACTAACGGCTGCTCTGAGTCTCCGAACGTGTCTATGCTGCCAGACAGTGCGCCTGAAGACGGAACGCGTGTTATGCTCACATCATATGATGATTGCGATGCCCTCGTCGAGGTTTTCGTTGTGGAAGATGGGGGTCACACCTGGCCTGGCGGTTCGGAACGTATGCGGCTTCTTGGCAAGACGAATAGAGACATCGATGCGAGTGAAATCATTTGGCTTTTCTTTACTGAACAAGGATTGGTAAAGTATCCATAAGGATAAGGAAAGAAATGAAGCGATTCAAAGATTGGATTCAAAAAAAGTGG
>JAFGNR010000433.1 GCA_016926915.1 Anaerolineae bacterium | reverse complement strand
GGTGAACCCTGGACGCGTTACCGCACGCTGGTCGATCTGCTCGACCGGCCCATAGACGCTCCTGAGGTTGAAGCAGCCCGCACCGACATGGTTGCCCACCCGCAGGTGCAGGCGCTGGTGGCGCAGACAGCGACCTGGGGTGAAAACCCTTTCAAACGACATAACGACGCCAGCTATCCCATCTATGCCTTCAGCACACTGGCGGATTTTGGCGTCCGCGCGAGCGACCCCGGTATGCAGTCCGGCATCGACACGATACTGGCGCATCGCTCAGAGGAAGGGATGTTCCAAAGTCTGGTCAACATTCCCAAGAACTTCGGCGGCACGGGCGAAGATATGTGGACATGGATTCTTTGTGACAGCCCGACGCTTCTCTACGCCCTGCTAGCCATGGGAGTGGGCGATGACCCTCATGTTCAACAAGCTGTCGCCTATCTGGTGAGCCTCGTGGACGAGCATGGTTGGCGCTGCAAAGGCGCGCCGGAGCTGGGTAAATTCAAGGGACCGGGCCGCCGCACCGATCCCTGTCCTATCGTCAACGTCTACGCGCTCAAGGTACTCACGCAAGTACCGGAGCAGCGAGAGAGCGATGCAGCGCAGGCCGGCGTCACCATGCTGCTCTCACACTGGGCTCACGAGTGGGATCGCAAGCTCTTCATCTTCGGCGTTGGCTCGCGCTATCGCGCGCTCAAATACCCCTTCGTCTGGTACGACATTCTTCACGTGGCAGAGGTTCTGAGCCACTTTCCTGCTGCATGTAACGATTCCCGCTTTCACGACATGCTGAACGCCATCACCATTCAGGCGGATGCCAAGGGGCAATACACCGCCACATCGATGTACCGGGCCTGGAAGGATTGGTCGTTTGCCAGCAAGAAAGCCCCCTCTCCCTGGCTTACATTTCTCGTGGAGCGAATCATGAAGCGGGTGCATGCTAAATGCGGGGGATCGACGCCCTGATAACCAGTTCGCCGGCCCCCGCATTCTGTCATGAACGTCTCTCTGCCCTATGGGGCAAAGAACGTCATGCTGTCCAGCATATTTGAGAAAATCGACCTGACGTCGCCCCAGAGGTCAGGCGGCGACATGATGTACGCGCCCACCAGCCGGTCATCGACCAGGATAGCGGCAAGCCCACCCCGGTAAGCCGCGCCGTCATACACGCCGGAGATATTCACGTAGGCCGTCGGATAGCCGTCGATCTGACCGGTCTCGGTCCCGCCGATCTCGGCGTCGAAAGAAGCCGCCATCGCCTGTGCAAATGCAACCGGATCGCCGGTATCCGTCAGGGACAATTTCTCGGCCATCTCCTGGAGATCGGATGTACTCACGAAGGCCAACGGAGATTGCAGTAACGCCGTGCCTTCCGGAAGACCCAACAGTTGCTCGGTAGGCGCAAACGTGACCATCGTTTTCGACTCGTCGTAAGACCAGCTGCCGGGATACATGAGGCGATAGCCGCCTTGTGCATTGCTGTATTCCGGCAGGAAAAAAGAGAGACCCTGGAACATCGAGAGGAAAATGGGGCGCAGGTCGTCCCACTGATCCTCCGGGGCCATGGCAATGCCGCTCACACCCCGTCCATCAACGACCACTATGGAAATCACGCCTTGTACCACCGGAGATTCCGTCGTGATGTCTGCAACGGCGGCCGGATAGCCGGACAGCTGCCCCGGTTCAATGTTTACGACCTGCACGTTGAGGGCTTCTGCCATCGCCTGGACGAAGGCCGCCGGCTCGGAATTGGCGGCTATCCCAAAGTCCGCGGCCACTTCGTTCAGCGGCCCTGCCTGGAACAGGATCAGAGGAGCCTGTTCAGGCGCCGTGGCCAGGGACGCTGCGGTCTCTCCGAACCGAACCAGGGCGCCCTCTTCCTCGTAATACCACCCTTGTGGAGCCGGGAAAGCATACCCGCCTGAAGCGCTCTGATGCTGTTCCGGAGCACTTGCGGCGTTCTGGAGATCGGCGATGGCGGCTTCGACATTGGGACGCTCTGGTGCATCAGCGGGGATCAAATCCAGATAGGCCTCGAACTCGACAATGGCTTCCGCGTTTCGCCCTACCTGCATATAGACCAATCCCAGATTCTTCCGGGCATTGGCATGGTTAGGATCCACACGCACAGCCTCTTCCCACTCGGCAATGGCTTGATCGACTTCCCCCAGATTATAGTAAAGCAGCGCCAGGTTGTCCCGAGATTTCACGTGGTTCGGATCCAGCCGGATCGCCTCAAGATATTCGCTCAAGGCTTCGTCCGCCATCCCCTGCCCCTCGTAAAGAATCGCCAGATTATAATGCGGGAGAGCGTCTTCAGGAGCAAGTGCGAAGGCGGTTTCATATTGCACAATGGCATCGTTGATCCGGCCCGACTCCTTATAGGCAATCGCCAGATTGGTGAAGCCGGCGGCATAATCCGGCGCCAATTGGATCGCCGTCTCGCCCGAAGCAATAGCATCCTCCAACCTTCCCAGATTGATGTAGGCCCACGTCACATCCCCATAGGCTTCGCCAAACTCAGGAGCGAAAGCAATCGCCTGTTCGTAGGCAGCCACGGCTTTCTGCCATTGCTCCTGTAGCATATACATACTGCCCAGATTGCGGTGTGCATCCGGATTGTCAGGTTCCAGGTCAAGGGCAGCCTGGAAAGATGTCAAAGCCTCGTCGTACTTCCCCACATCACTGTATGCAAGGCCCTCCTCGATGTAGTCCTGCGCCGTGAGCTCCGGTGTGGTATCCGCTTCCACAGCCTTCGTCGGCGCCGCCGGCTGGGATGAATCCGACGCATTCCCTCCTCCGCCGCACGCAGCTAACAAAACCAGACAAACGATGACTATCCAACAACGCTGCTTCGTGTTCATTCGTCTTCTCCTCCTGCCTGAATTGAACAAACCATGGTGTTTCCCTTCCCTGAATGGAAAGCGCCTCCCCCTTCTTCTGCGGGACACCCTGGACTCACCATCGTGAAGGTATGCCCCTCCAGAAAGGCAAACAAGTCGCTCAGTCCCACGAAACTCTGCCGTTCGCCGGTGAGCGGGGATTCCAGTGAGGCGCGCCTCACGGCATCCTCTCCCTCACCCGATTTCCAGATTCTCAGCAGATATGATACATACGCATTGGGGTGTTTCATCGTTTCCATCCACCAGACTTTGTGATACTGTAACATACAATTATCAGGAAACTATCAGGAAGGCCCCATTTCCTAACCGCTCCATTGTGCTTTCACCCGTTGCGCATACAATAAACGGCATCACACTGGGCGGAGAGCGATGAAGCAACTGGCGATGCACCTGCTG
>JAFGNR010000432.1 GCA_016926915.1 Anaerolineae bacterium | reverse complement strand
TTGCTTCTTCTCCTCGCATGCCTGTGTTTGGGCTCCATTCTACCCCGATCGGCTACTTCTACTAAGTTGAGATGCGTACGCCCTGGGTTTGAGGATGTGTTTTGTGAGATTGAAAGGGAGCGCGCCCCTCGATTTTCGCGCTCAGGGGAGGGAGTCAGAAAGAAAAACAGTCTTGCCTCATATCCGGCAAGACTGTGAAATCCTTACAACTCTCAAAGCGTGGGAATCAGGATTGGGTTGGGTCCGGTCCATAGGAGTTGAGCAGCGCACCACAGCTTGAGCAGTGGCTTTCGTACCAACTGAACGGTTGGCCACATGCGCAACGCCAGCGCGTCTCCTCGTATTTCAACCACCTCTCGGTTCCCAAGTCACGACGTTTCTGAAGGTTCTCCGCAATGTAGCGGTGGTGAACCCGCCCGTCATTCTGGAATGCCAGCCACGTTTCGCAGGGATAGGCGTCGCATGCGCCACAATCTGGGATGCCCCGCTCCGCCGCGCACGCCCGTAGGACGCATTGGGCACATCCTGGATGGATATAGTGTTGTTCCGAGAGGCATCCACGGCACACAAAAGCCTCCAGACGCTTTCCCGAAGCTGCCAAAAGGTGACGACCTTCAGGAAATGAGGCGCGGTAATGATAGCAGGCGCCGCAGAAGAGGCCACATACTGCGAGACGAGGGTCATGGGTAGCGGTCATATCAGGCTCCTTCAAAAATCGACAGGATTGACAAGATTGAAATCTCTCAAAATCCGCTCAATATGCTGGGAGATTTTCGCTTCTCGTGGGTGTGGCATTCTACATGGGAGTTCCTTTGGCGATCGAATGCGTAGTGTGCGATGTAGGTACATACCAGTCCCTCCACTGTTGGCGCCGGTAGTATACCCTCAGAAGTGTTGCCGGCAATTTGCACTTATGCCTGCCTTTGGATCATTTTGCTCACACCGCGCTTCCCTGGTGAGATGGGGGGCTGTGAAAGCGAGCAACCGTTTCCAGAAGATACTCGGGTGGATCGCCCTTGCTGACGAAAGCATGGGCGCCTGAGGTCAGGGCGGCGAGGTGTGCTTCGGGCCGGCTACTCAGGGCGATTACAACCATATCCGGACGCAGCAGGTGCAACTGGCGCAGCGCGTTTGTGGCATCGAAGCCGGGCAGCTCCCAGTCCAGCAGCACCAGGTCGGGTCTCACATTGAGTATCTGCTCGAGGGTTTCCGTCATGCTGCCGGCCTCGATAACGGCCATGCTATCATCGTGTTGGTTCAGTAGGAGTTGGATGGCTGAACGCACTTGGGGCTGGTCATCGGCAATAAGAATCCGCATGGACGACGCTCCTGTTATTCTCTCGAGTTATAAGGAACCGGGAGGCTGGCGAGACGGTGGCGCCCCGGCCTCCCGGTTTGTTTTCAATTGGAGAAGGTGAACGAGCTCAGGATTGGGTCGATTAATGCGGCGATGTCCTCGCGACCCGCCAGCCGGTCAGGCCAGCCCCGGAAATAGTCGGACCAGATGACGGCGACGTTGGCCTGGGTGGGGTGCCGGAATACCCATTTGAGCGCTTCGAATTCGCCGAACTGGTAGTAGTGTTTTTCTACAGGCTGTCCACCGATTTCGATTTGTTCGATCGTGTCGCCCGGCATTACTTCCATCTTGAGCGTCTCGGCATCCAGCGTGTAGACTTCGAACTGGAGCGGATAGAACTCTCCCTCCCACGTCGTAGGGAGCAAATAGACCCAGCGATCCATATTGCCTGCCGGAGGGAGGTCCGGGCTGTCGATTTCTACCTCTTCCAGTACCCAATCTGTAGGATACCGGAAGGTGAAGCCAAAACCGGCCTCCTCGAATGTCAGCCAATCGCCTTCAGGTAGGGTGGGTTTGGCTTCATCTGTATCAGGCCGGAGCGCCGGGGGTTCCTCCACGGAAGTAGATTCTTCGGAGGCGGCGCTGCAAGTTATCTGTGTGATTTTCCAACCGCTCTCTGTCAGCTGCAACGTGATGCCAAATGGCTGCGTGTGAAGATCACTCGTGACTTCCACGCTGGCGGTATAATCGCTGATTTCCAATGCGTTGATGGTCATGGCGGCGGGGCGCATCTGCGCACAGAGGAAAGGATCATATCCGCCCCGGTCGAAGCCGGCGATAATCTCCTTTACGTCATCCACCCAAGCGGGACTGAGTGCTGGATGATCGACGTATGCCTGCTCACCCATAGGGTTGCCCTCATAGCCGAGGTACCAATCGTAGAATTCTGTGACAACCTGTGCGGGATTGATCACGGGGGGCGCAGCTGCTGGTGGCGCGGCGCTGCTTTCGGTTGGCACGGCCCGGGCATTGGTAGGAACTGAGCTACATCCCTGGGCGGCGCACATCACGACACATACCAGAATCACCAGTCCAAACCCGTTTCTGATCATCTTGATCCTCCTTGGCTACATGTAAAACCTGTAATCTCTCAGGCTGGGGGGAAGATTTCCTCCCTGATTTGACTTGTCTATGGCCTAAGCCTATCACGAGGCTGCGTATATGTAATCAGGCGTCGGGGGAGTTTTCCGGCTGGCGCTGCGAATAGTCTTATACGGGTTGAAAGGAGAGGAGGTTCCCGGTCATTCGACCAGGTTGTGGGTGAACAGAAAGGTAAAAGCGACACGAAGCGCAAGCTTCGTGTCGCTTGAATAGTTCAGATCCCGGTCGCAGGGATTTCTAAACGTCTTTCTTTATCTAGCGTTAGTCACTGGATATCGAGACTTCCTGACAGTGCTTGCTCTAGTTGTGACGTGTGCGTAGCGCCAGGTTTAGGTTTTCACCAATCCCTCTTGTAGGGCCAGGGAGACGGCTTCGGTGCGGCTGGAGACGCCGAGTTTTGAAAGCACGTTGCTCACGTGGAATTTCACTGTGGATTCGCTCACGATCAAGTGTTCGGCAATATCCCGGTTGGTCAACCCTTTGACCATGAGTGCCAGGATTTCCTCCTCGCGGGGGGTCAGATCATACACGGGCTTGTGGGGGCGCGTGGCGACATCGATGAGCGCCTGGGC
>JAFGNR010000431.1 GCA_016926915.1 Anaerolineae bacterium | reverse complement strand
GAAAGCCGCCGTTTTGCTGGCAAGTCGCTGCTAGATCCAGCCCTGGTTCTTGCAGAAATCGGTAATAACGGGGACCGTGACCCATTGACCCTTGTAGGCCTGAATCGCCAGGACGATCTGGTAGACCAGAACCGCGACCCCCACGAAACAGCCGATAATCACTGCCGACAAGATTGCCGAGACCACGTAGCCGATCACGCTGAACACCAACGCCTGCATCGCATTGTACTTGATGAAGGCACGCTGCTTCTTGTCCTCCAGCAACAATACGATGATCGGGACCAGCGGAGCGAAAATCCAGCTCAGCAAAGCCCAAAGCTTATCATCATCGGTTACATCCATCTGTGGGGGCATAGCGCCAGGTTGTTCCATGACAAGACTCCTTTCCTTAAACGAATTTCAGAAACAGATTTCACGCCATTGCTGACTAACGTAATGGTAGAAGAAAAGCCGGAAAAAGTCAAGGGGCATGTCTAAATTCCAAACGCACCGTGTCGTGTATAATGGCGCTTATGAACAATGCACATGACACAGGAGATACCCGCCGTGTAGTTGTCGGCCTCAGCGGCGGCGTCGACAGCGCCGTGGCGACAGCGCTCCTCAAGCAGGAGGGCTTCGACGTGCACGCCGTCTCGTTCCAACTATGGCAGGCGCCTTTTGTGGAAACCAACGACGCCACAGCGGGTGCGCGGGACGTAGCAGCGGCTCTGGAAGTGCCCTTTGAGGTCGTCGATCTTCGCGAGCAATTTCGCCAGGAAGTGGTAGCCGGTTTCGTGGATGACTACGCGAAAGGAATCACCCCCAATCCCTGTATCCATTGCAACCCCCGGTTGAAATTCGCGGCTCTGATCGAAGTTGCCGACCGCTTGCATGCCTGGTGGATCGCAACCGGGCACTATGCGCGCCTTGAGTGCCGGGCGGACGACCCTGTCAGGCTGCTGAAAGCCCGCAGTCTGCGACGCGATCAGTCCTACGTCTTGTACCGTCTTACACAGGCGCAATTGGCGCGGCTCAAGCTGCCGCTGGGAGAGGTGCGCGACAAGGAATCTATCCGCGCGCTCGCCTCGGATTTGCAACTTCCCGGCGCACAACAGCGTGACAGCCAGGACCTATGCTTTCTCAACGGCGGCGACTATCGCGTTTTGTTGGAACATCTCCGTCCCGATAGCCTGCGCCCCGGCCCCATACGCGACACCGGCGGTAAGGAGCTGGGGCAGCATCAGGGATTGCCCCGCTATACCATAGGGCAACGCAGCGGCCTGGGGATCGCGACAGGCGAACGACTCTATGTCATCGACCTCTGGACAGAGGATAATACGTTGATCGTAGGACCTGCCGAAGCGCTGCTGTGTACCGAATGCCTGGTCTCAGATCTGACCTTCATCGCAGGGACGCCCCCGGCAGCGGCCTTCACGGCCGAAGCGAAAATCCGTTATCGCGCCCCCCTGACGCCCGTTCACGTTTCCCTGGACAGTGCACACAGCGCCGGCGTCAGATTTTCAATACCGCAGCGTGGCATCACGCCAGGACAAAGTCTGGTGCTCTATCACGGCGATGCCGTTCTGGGAGGAGGCGTGATCATGCCCTCGCGTGAATTGCTTAATACCGAAAACGCGTTATGATGATGAAGTTGTAATAAACGCATGCCTTCAGGCCAGCAAAAATGATCAAGTTTACGACCCATCGCATTCATATTCTCGTTGTGGATGACAGTCCCGAAATCCGCGAGTTTTTACAGGATTCGGTTCTGGAACCCGCCGGCTACGAGGTCATCACCGCCAACAACGGCAAATTGGGATTGGAATTGGCGTTGGAAACGCAACCCGACCTGATCCTGTTGGACTATGAGATGCCGAAAATGAACGGCATCGAAGTCCTACGCGCTTTGCAGGGCCACAACGTCGCCATTCCCGTTATCCTGGTCACCTCGTACGGATCCGAATCCGTGGCAGTCGAGGTCTTCCGCCTGGGCGTGAGGGACTATGTTCCCAAGCCCTTCACCATTGATGACCTCCTGGCTTCCATCGATCGCGTCTTGAAAGAGGTCAAGCTGGAACGAGAACGCGACGAGTTGCTCAACCGGCTGAAGTCCATGAACGCCGAGCTTACTCAGCGTGTTCAGGAGCTCGATACCTTGTACCACGTTGGCAAGTCGGTTACCGCCCTGCACGAGTGGGACAAGCTCCTGGAACGCATCGTCGATGCCGCTCTCTATCTGACCGGAGCCATGGATGGCGCGCTGATCCTCCTCGATAGCAACACGCGCCAGCCCACCGTGCGCGTCAGTCGCACGCGTTCGTCGGAAACGTTCGAAACCCCCGACTCGGATCGCAACTTCCTGACCCAATCGCGCAGCCTGATGATGGCGACCCCAATTCAGGTGGGCGATCAGACACTAGGAGCCTTGACGGTTAGCAACAAGCGGAACCGCCAACCCCTTACCAAACACGACCAAAGGCTGCTGCGCATGCTGAGCGACTACGCCGCCATTGCAATCGAGAACAGCCGCCTGCTTGCCAAGCTGGAAGCACAACGTGAGCGCGAAAAGAAACAGCTGCGCGATCTTTTCGAGCATTACGTCTCCCCCGCCGTGGTGGAACGAATCCTGCAAACGCCGGAAAATGTACGGCCTGGCGGTGTGAGACAGACTATCTCGGTATTGTTTGCCGATCTGCGCGGCTTCACCACGTTCACTGCCAAAACATCGCCGGAGACTCTGATTTCGGTTTTGAACCGGCATATCGCGGTTGCTTCAGGGGCAATTCTGGAGGCCGAAGGTACCCTTGACAAATTCATGGGAGACGAGGTGATGGCCTTTTTCAATGCCCCGCTGGCACAATCCCACTATGCCTTCAGGGCGGTTCAAGCAGCCAAACGCATCCTGGCAGCGACCGCCCTGGTACACGAGAAACTGCCCCCTAATCAGAGGCTGCATTTCGGCATCGGGGTCAGCACCGGTGAAGCCATCGTCGGAAACGTCGGCACCCATGATCTGGTCAACTTCACCGTCGTGGGCCACACGGTCAACAAAGCGCACACCTTGCAGGAAATTGCACCCGCCGGCAAGATCTACATCTGCCGGCGCACGCGAGAACTGTTGGGGGATCGTATCGTCGCACAAGCACTGCCGCCGGTGAACATCAAAGGACAGGATGAACCGGAACCCGTTTACGAAGTCGTCACGATCGGCAGCGAGCGCTGACGATGTCCTTCATGGTCCGTGACGCCCCGCGCTGCGGCGGGGCTGTCCCGCATCTATAGGAGAAACCCATGCCTGTATTTTTCGATGTCGAAACCCAAAACACCTTTCAAGAAGTTGGCGGACGTTACCCGGAACGCCTGCGCGTCTCCGTTGTCGTCAGTTACAATACCGTAGATCAAGCGTTTCATCGCTACACGGAGGCCAGCATCGCGGCTCTTGTCAGCGAGTTACAGAGCGCTGATCTCGTCGTCGGCTACAATCTCTTCGGTTTTGATTACCCGGTCATCCAACAGTATACACAGCAGGTCGCCTTGAATACCTTGCCCACGGTCGATATGATGTTGGAAATTCAGAAGCAAATCGGTTTCCGGGTCAGTCTTGATTCTGTGGCCTCTGCTACGCTGAAAATAGGTAAGAGCGCCGACGGTTTGCAAGCTGTGCAATGGTGGCGTGAGGGCCGTATCGAGGAGCTCTTTCAGTATTGCCAACAGGATGTCGAGATCACCCGTAGGGTTTTTGAGTTCGGGCGCACCTATCGCTATATCCAGTTTTTCGACCGG
>JAFGNR010000430.1 GCA_016926915.1 Anaerolineae bacterium | reverse complement strand
TTCTCTGGATAGAAGCCGCTTTCCTTCAACGTGACATACAGCCCGTCGGCCCCGGAAACGTATAGATCGTTGATCTCATTGGCGGCATTGAAGCGATCCCAGGTGGTTTCGATGAAGGTGATACGCCGCCAGCGCAGACTGGGGATGGCCGGCTCCCGGTGGATCAGCGGCCCCAGCTGGAGTTTGTAGTAGGGGTCTGCGGCGTGGGGATGATCCGGCTGTGCGGGCAGCAGGTCGCTGCGGCGCACCAGCTCGTGCCCCCGGATTTCGGCATACCAGTGGATGGCCCACTTCTTATCGCCGAACGCCGCCGTGAAATAGAGCGCCAGCACCGAGGCATCGCTGGCAGCGGGCGGCGCATGTCGTTTGGGGATTCGGTACCAGCCGGCATCGCGAGCGATCTCGAAATCGCGCGGCTTTGGGGTGACGCCTACGAGAACACGGTCGGCGGCGTGAAACATAGACGTGACTTCCTCCTCGGTGCAAACTACGTGTGTCCTATTCTATCCTGTCTTCCCTGAGATGCAACTGAACTCCGGGGGCAGGACAGATGCGTGGGGGCTTTGTGGAAAACCGCCAGGGCCGCCACGGGAGGAGGCCCCACACGCGCTTCTGTTTCAAGGGGACTGCGTTCTTCGTTTGCTCCGCTCGTGAAACCGGGTACACTTGTGGGCAAGACCGCTTTGCGCAGACGTCATCTGTAATCGCTGCGTTCCTTGATTTCACGAGAGGGGGCCTTGATGAAACGGGCCGGATTCTGGGGTGTTTGTTTGGTTCTTCTGGTGTTGAGCGGGTGCAACGGCTCGCCGGCTGATGGCTGGCAACTGGTCTGGTCGGATGAATTCGAGCTCCCCGACGGATCGCCGGTAGACCCCGCCAAATGGTCGTGCGATACCGGCGCCGGCGGCTGGGGGAACGACGAACTGCAAAACTACACCGACCGCCTGGACAACGCTTATATCGAAGATGGCGCTCTAGTCATCAAGGCGCTGGAAGATTATTATCGGGGTTCGCGGTATACCTCGGCGCGCTTGGTCACCCGGGGGAAGGGCGATTGGCTTTACGGGCGGATCGAGGTGCGCGCCAAACTGCCCTACGGGCAGGGTATCTGGCCCGCGATCTGGATGCTGCCCACCGACTCGGCTTACGGAGAATGGCCCCGCAGCGGCGAGATCGACATCATGGAGTTGGTGGGCCACAACCCCGGCGTTGTTCACGGCACCCTGCACTACGGTACACCCCATACCTACAAAGGGGAGGTTTACACTCTTCCAGAGGGCGAGCGCTTTGCCGATGATTTCCACGTTTTTGCGCTCGAGTGGGAACCGGAAGAGATTCGCTGGTACGTCGATGGCAACCACACGCAGACGCAGACCCGGTGGTTCACGTCCGGCGCCGAGGGCGACTATCCGGCGCCGTTCGACCGGCCTTTCCATCTGCTTCTTAACATCGCCGTGGGTGGGGCCTGGCCCGGTTATCCCGACAAGACCACCGAATTCCCGCAGGCTATGACCGTGGATTACGTGCGTGTGTATCAACAGTGAGGGAAGACGCTACTGCAAAAATGGGAATTCACCGCAGAGAGAACGCCGAGAGCACAAAGAAGACCTTAATTGTTTGAGGGGGTGTGCGATGCCATTCTTGAACAATTTCAATCTTGACTTTGTGTTCTTTACCGGCGGTCATAAGACCTTACGGTCGTTGACGCACTCTGTGGTTGCGCGATGTTGTCGAAATGTATGCTTATAGTATCAGGAGGTGCAGTTTATGGCAGAAGAAGCGGCGTTCGATCTCAAGCAGTTCAAGGAGCAGGTGCGCGGGTTCAACAAGCAGTATTTCAATCCTTTCACCCTGACCTTTGCCGGGCTGAAATACAGTCCCTACACGACGATCTATCACACCGGTCGTACCTCCGGTCGCGGCTACGTGACGCCGGTATTGGCCGTGGCCACGGACGAGGGTTTTATCGCTCCCTTACCCTACGGCACGCACGTCGATTGGTATCGCAATATTCAGGCGGCGGGTGGCTGCATCGTAGAATCCAAGGGCCAGCTTTACCTGACCGGCGAGCCGGAGCTGCTCGATGTGGCTTCGGGAGCCGGCGCCTTCCCGGAATGGATTCAGCAGTCGCTGGAGAAGTCCGGGAACGAGCACTTTCTCTGGCTTAAGCGGCTCGAGCCCCTGTCGCCGGACGATTCCGCCCTGGATCCATGGCGTGAAGCGCGGGCCGAGATTCATACCCATCGTATGATCGCGCTGGGCGCGCTGGTGTCGCTGGCGATGTTGCTGGCGGTGCGTTTCTTTGCCCGCCTTGGGCGCCGCCGCTGACTATTCCGGCGGCCAGATGTTTCCTTTCGTGTGTAGCCGGAGACGAGGGTTCCGAACGACGTGCTCGACCTGAGTGATTTCTTTCATCTGCCCGAGCTCGATCCTCTTATCGACCGGCTGGTGAATGACGTCCCCGGCCTGATCGTCGTGGCTGGGCTTGATGCCCAGCACGCTTCGGCGCAGCCCGGCGGCTTGCTGCCCAGCGGGCATAACATGATCGTCCGCATTCTGATGCGCCGGATGTTGGTCGAACATACTTCGGCGCGCGCCGTGGTGGTGTCTGAACGCCGGCATGCGTTTCGTGTTCCCCGCCAACTTCGTGATCGCGTCGAGAGCGTGACGGTGGAGCATCCCCGCGACTTCCCCGCCCGTATTGCCGGGGCTGCCCGCAGGTGGCCTGATCTGCTCGTCGTCGATACGATGTCTTCTCAGACCACCCCGGCGATTCTGGATGCCGTGGGCGCCGGCGTCCGGGTGCTGGCCCAGTTGAACACCGTGTTCCGAGGCGCCGCGATTGCCCGGGTGTTGCGCGACCAGGGGGTTTCTCACGCGCAACTGGGCGATGTGCGCTGGATGGTGACTGTGCAGCGCTTCTCTACGCTTTGCGCTCACTGCCGCAAGGCCGTTGCCCTTGATCCGGAGCAGGCCGCCCTGCTGGCGCGGCGCTTCCCGGCGTTCGAGGTGGGCGCGACTTTTTTTGCCGCGCCCGGTTGCCCACACTGTGGCGGGCGTGGGCGGCAAGGGGACGTGGCAGCCTTCGATGTCTTCCGTGGCGGTCCGGAGACCGAATGGGAGTCTCCCGGGCCGAGCGTCCTGCCATTGTCATTCTACATGCTGCGGCTGGCGCGGGATGGGTATCTGACTGTCGAGGATGTGCTCTCGTTGGATACAGAGCAGTTGCAGCGCACTTTCAGTGAACTCACGGTGCGCGAGGCGGCCCTGGCGACCACCCGCGCGGAGCTGGAGCGCAAGGTCGCGGAGCTGGAGGCTGCCAACCGGGTGCTCGAACAGCGCACCGAGGCGCTGATGTCGTTGCAGGACGTGAGCCGGGCGTTGACGGCGGCGACCTCATTAGATGATCTGGCCGCGCGGATCTGCCGTTATGCGCGGGGGGTGTGCGCTGCGGATCGCGTGGTGCTCTACTACCTGCGGTCCCCCGATACGGCGGAGGTGTTGGCGATGAGTGGGTGGGGGGCGGTGGCGCCGCTGGAGCGATTGGACGCCATGACAGTGTGCGGCGTCTTTAGCGAGCAAGACGCCCGGCCCTACGAGCATCTCCCGCCCGGCATTTCTTTCGAGAATCCCCAGCTGGAGGCGCGGCAACTGCACGCCGGCCTCTGTGTGCCTCTGATCGCGCAAGAAGCGCCGGTGGGGGCTATGTTCGTCCACGCCACGCGCAAGGATGCCTTCAAACCTGGCGCGGTAGCGCTGCTCCAGGCTTTTGCCGACCAGGCGGCGGTGGCTATTCAGCGCGCGGGCCTAATCGAGGAGCTGCACGCCAAGATCGTGGCCCTGGAAGCCGCCCAGGAGGCGCTGGTTCAGAAGGAGCGCCTGGAGCGGGAATTGGATCTGGCCCGCCAGGTGCAGCAGAGCGTGTTGCCGCGCAGCTTCCCCGATGTGCCCGGTCTCTCGTTTGCCGCGTGCAATGTTCCGGCGCGCCAGGTGGGGGGCGATCTTTACGATGTCGTGGCCCTCGATGCGCGGCGTGTCGGCGTTGTCATCGCCGACGTCTCGGACAAAGGGATGCCGGCGGCCCTGTACATGGGGCTGACGCGCAGTTTGATTCTCGCCGAGGCCCAGCGCGAGCACTCGCCCCGGGCCGTGCTGGTCAACGTCAACCGCCTGCTGCGAATGTTGGGATCGCCGGATATGTTCGTGTCGGTCTTCTACGGCGTCATCGATGTCGTGACCCGTGAACTGACCTACGTTCGCGCCGGACACGATTGGCCCTTCCTGGTGCGGAGTGGCGAAACCCATCTATTGCGCGGGGAGGGCGCCGTCCTGGGATATTGGGATGAGATCGCGGCTCTGTTGAGCGAGGAGACGACGG
Organism: Anaerolineae bacterium; assembly: GCA_016926915.1. GTDB lineage: Bacteria > Chloroflexota > Anaerolineae > B4-G1 > SLSP01 > JAFGNR01. Next base: position 322 of record JAFGNR010000430.1, on the reverse strand, counting down.
CGCTTCAGCCGGGCGACCGGTTGGTTCTCTATACCGACGGCCTGACCGATGTCGCTGCGCCGGATGGCGCGCTCTATGATCGCGACCGTCTGAGACGGCTGCTCCAGGGCCTGGCGGGGGAATCCCCTGACGTGATCTGTGACGCAACCTTCGAGCGGCTGGATTGCTTCCGGGACGGCGCGGAACAGCTTGACGACATGACGCTCCTGGTCGTTGCCGTCGCGTGAAGGTTGACATTTGTCTCAAATCACTACGATAGGATTAAGGGTTTGTAGTAACGGCTTCAGCCGTTGGGGAACCGCTAAAGCGGTTACTACGAACC
>JAFGNR010000429.1 GCA_016926915.1 Anaerolineae bacterium | reverse complement strand
GCGAGGGGGAGTCCGGGGGGCCACCAGCCAAGGAAAGGAGGAGAGGTGCGATGGATTTTTAACCCATCTAGGTTGGTTTACCAACCTCATTGGCAGACCAACTTCAACCTCATTCATTCTTATCATATCCATTTTGAAGGTGAAACCTAGTGACGAATGACTAGTTCTGGTGTGACGTACTGCTATGCGGATCATAGCAAACCCCTCGTCGGTAGGTGCAGTCCAGTACCGCGCGGCGTAAATGGCTTGCCGGTTGATGCTTGCCAGGGATTATCAGATCCCGCCGTAGCTAATGCTTGCCAGGGATCGCCAGATCCCGGCGCAGCATTCCAGAACCGCGGATCTGGCGATCCGCTCCAAGCCCGTCTAGCGGGTATGGGGTTTCGCGCATCCTACCCAAAGGATTATCTTGTGCTATACTACCAGGCACTTATTTCTACGTGTTCCTGGGCAACTTTGCGGCATCCCGACACGTATCATGCTTATGTTGAAAATCCATCAACCCGTAACTCTTAACTCTTAACTCTTTACTCGTAACCTTCAAAGGAGGGACCCATGAACGAAGAACTGAAGAACGACCTGCCAGAGCTGGATGAAATCGCTGCGGAATGCTGTGAGGCGGTGGAAGAGGAACCGTGCTGCCCCGAAATGCTCGGCGACATCGTGGCGGAGACGGTGACGATTGAACAGGGTGGCGCGCAGAACGTCAAAGCTGAGACGGTCAACGTCAATCAGGGAGGGATCGCGTACGCTGAGGGCAAATTTATCGACGTCAAGGATGGCGGCATTGCCCTGGCGATGGGCGAGAATATGACCGTCACCGACGGCGGTGTGGCCGTGGCGATTGCCGAAAACGTCAGAATGACCGACGCTGTGGCGGTGTTCGTCGCTGCCAATCAGGTCAGTGGCGAAAACGTGAAGGTCATCTTCGATATGCGCGCGGCCGTCGTTTTTGGCGTCGTGCTTGGCGTTGTGGCCGGGCTGTTCAGCCGGCTGCTGGGTCGCAAAGCCTAAGGCTCGAGCGGTTCGATACCGCCATCCGCGGTGTAGAACAACGCTGCGACTTTGATGCAGCGCTTGTTGTTGATGCCCCCTGAAAGCGAAGCATCGTGATAGAACATGTACCACCGCCCCTGGAATTCGACAATGGAATGTTGCGTCGTCCAGCCTACCACCGGATTCATAAGGCGCCCGCGATAGACGAAGGGGCCGGTCGGTGAATCACCTGTGGCGTAGACGATAAAGTGGGTGTCGCCGGTCGAATAGGAGAGGTAGTACACGCCGTTGACTTTGTGCATCCAGACGCCTTCGAAGTAGCGCCGGTCGTGATCCCCGGCCAGTAGTGGCTGGCCCTCTTCGTCGACGATGGAGACCTCGACGGCGGGGCCATCGAACGTGAGCATATCCGCCGATAGTTTCGCCACGCGCGGACCCAGCGCGGGCACGTCGCCTTTAGGCTCTGGCGCAACTGTGGGATCGAAGGTTCCCGTCTGCCAGTGCTGGAGCTGCCCGCCCCACAATCCGCCAAAGTATAGATAGGCCTGCCCATCATCGTCGACCAGCGGGCAAGGGTCGATGCTGAAGCTGCCGGGGATGAACGATGGCTGCGCTACAAACGGTCCGGTCGGCGTGGGGCTGGTGGCCACGCCGATGCGGAAATGCCCTTCGTGATCCTTTGCCGGAAAGTAGAAGTAGTACGTGTCGTTTTTGAAGGTGGCATCGGGCGCCCACATCTGCTTTGTGGCCCAGGGGACATCATCGAGGTGCAGGATAGGGCCGTGATCCACCGGCAATGACTGCATATCCGCCATCGAGAAAACGTGGAAGTCGACCATGTCGTATTGATCGCCGCTGTCGTCATTCGGGTTGTCGTGATCCAGATCGTGCGACGTATAGATGTACAACCGGCCCTCAAAAACGCGTGCTGAAGGGTCCGCGGTGTAGATGTGGGCGACCAGTGGTTTTCTCATAATGTCCATTGTAGGGTCTCCTGTGTGATCGGATGTGCATAATCATTATGCTAGAATACAGCAAAATGCAGAATTTACAACTGTAACTAAAAAGAGGGTGGGTGTTTGCGGTTGCGGACAACGCTCGCAACCGCAAACACCCTACCTTTCTATCTCGACGCTCAACTGAAAGTCGGTTTGCAGGTTCAGGTTGTAGAGGATATGCTCGGGGTTGTCCGCAGCCCTGGCGTAGGGCACGCTGCTGCGGATGACGGTGGATCCGGACGGCAGATACAGGGAAAGCTGCACCGGCACGGAGAGCTTGCCGCCCTGTTTCTGGATGTACAGCCGGTAGAGCAGGCTGTCCTCCGTCTGTTGGACCACGTCCGGCGGGAGCTGGTAGAGCATGCGGGTTTCGGCCCGCTGGCCTGGCGGCAGTACAAAAAAGGTGGCGAGGACGCTCTTGCCCGCCTCAGGCGCCAGAATCTCGGCCTCACCGGAGCGCCCGATGCCGGTGGTCAGCAGCTCTCCGGGGATGGGGTTGGGCGTGGCGCTGAGCGGGCGGGCGCCCCGCGGGACGTAGACGCGCACGTAATCCCAATAGCACTGCTGCATCAGTTGCTCGTAGGTCAGCATCGGCGGCTTGTGAAAATGATAACAGGGTTCGTTCGTGCGCGGGCCGTTGTGCTGGTAGCTCAAGGTCAGATTGGCCTCTGGCTGCTGCGGGTCGCGCAGGTCTACGGCGTACCCGAGGCTGGTCGCAATATAGGGATTGACCTTGCTATAGCCCAGATTGGCGTCGACGACCATCAGATAGTCGCCTTCACCCGCATACAGCGCGCCATCCCACCGCGACTCATACAACAAAATGGCCAGATCGCCATCTTTTAGCGCGTAAGCGAACATGTGGCGCTCTTCGAACGCGCCCATCACGGCCATGCCCAACCGCATAAAGTCCACCGTCTCGGGCCGGTTCTGCACCTTGTCGATGGTCGCCGTGAGCAGGTCTTCCAAAAACACCTTGTGACGGTGTTCCCAGGCCGCGGCTGGATCATCTTCCAACGGCATATCCCGGGACTGGCGCAGCGCCGCAAGGATATTGCTGGCCGTGATCGGTTCTGGGTAGCTCGGCAGGTCGAGGGGCTGCAGGATTTGCACGATACGCCGGAACGCCTCCTGGTCTATCGCCAGGACGCCATCGACCGGCGTCTCGTAGCGCTGTTGGTAGAAGGTGACCGCCTGCCATGCCGAAGTGGGGAAGTCGGGGCTCCAGTTGCTGTCGTGAAAGACCCACAAATCCAGCCCCATGATGTTCTCAAGCGGCGCGGGGGGGTCGGGATAGGGGCGCTTGAAATCGGTCACCTCGGCGCTATTCTCGAAGTGCAGGCGCTCGATGCGCCCCTCGCGCACGGCGACCCGCGCCACGCCGGTTAAAAAGCCGCCGGCCGGGCGCAGCTCATCCTCGTTTTGCACCAAAAGCAGGTAGGTCTGCATCTCGGTATCGCCGAGCAGGCGCGGCAGCAGCAAAGCACCCTGCACCCCCTGCTGCAGCAACGGCAGGTATCGATCCAGTTCGGCCACCAGTCGGGCCAGCCGCGGGGAAAGGGTCGCTTGGACAGCGGTCGCCGGGACAGGGGCCGCCGGGACAGCGGGCGCTGGGACAGCGGTCGCCGTGCCGGCGGTCCGCGCATCCAACCCGGCCCGCGTATCTTGCGCACGTTCCAACGTCTGCGCCATATCGCTCAAGTGCGGCTGCGCTTCGCGCAGCAAAGCCAGGGCCAGTTCCAGGGTTGGCGGTTGGGCTTGATCCTGCGGCGCGAGCAGCGGTTCCAGGGCCTGCGCCACCTGCGCGCCGCTCTCGCTCAACTCGAGCGCTGCGGTCAGCAGCGCGGGCGCTGCCGCCAAATCCGCGCCATAACACGGCAGCCAATGGAGACGCGGCGCGATCTTGAGCCAAAAGGCGAATTCGGCTTGAACGCCGCGCAGGTCGTTGTGGATGAGCGTGAGCAGTTCGGCGGGCGTCCAACGCGTAGCGTCGGGCGTCCAGGATGTGGCGGTACTATCCTGGAACAGCGCGCGCAGTTCCTGCAGATCGTTCTGCAGCACGCGCTGCCAGCGCCACGCGCGGACGGCTTTCGCCCCGCCTCCTACAAGCAGCAGCGCCAGATCGAGGATAAGGAACCAGCGCCAGAAAGCGCGTGGGCGTTTTCGCGTTGCCCCGTTGTTCTCCGTCGTTGCGGGAGTGGTTTTACCGCGGAGATCGCAGGGATCGCTGAGTTTTTTATTTTTTCTCTGCGCCCTCAGCGCCCTCTGCGGTGGAAAAACTGAGGCAGTGTTTTGATGGTTCATGGGCCGGCATCCTGGGCGTGGGGCGACAGCAAAGCGGCGCGCGCCAGGGCGCGAGTGGCGGAGGGGATGTCATCCCACACCATGTAGACGGCGGCCAGGTTGGCGTAGGCGCGATGGTTGAGGGGGTCCCACGCCAGCGCGGTCTGGAACAACTGCCCGGCCTGCGTGGCCTGCGCGTAGCGCGTTTCTGGTGCGAGGTCCGGAGCTTGTTGCAGACGCCGCAACACCCGGCTTCCGGCGATGGTGTAGCCCCAGGAGATCGCGAGGGGATGCAGCGGCCACACCGCCAGCACAACGATCCCGGCCAGAATGACGCAGTGCACTGCCAAACGGAGCCGGTCACGTTTCATGCGGGCATCACTCACGGGATGCGGATGACCTGACCGGCCTCTAGCCCGGAGATGACCTCGGTTTCGCTGCCGGTGGAGATGCCTGTCTCGATCTCGACTTGCTGCACCGCGCCGTTGGCCTGCATGCGTTCCACATATTGGCGCCCGCCGCTCAGGATAATGGCCTGCGTGGGGATCAGCAACGCGTTTTCCTTGGCGCGCACGATGACGCGCATATCGGCGCCAATGCGCATGGTGGCGGGAATATTTTGATCCTCGTCGAAGACGATGGTGACCTCGTAGGCCCACTTGCCCTGCCAGAGCACGGCCTGGCTGGCGATCTGCAGAACGGTGCCGTAGTACGTCTGGTCTAAATAAGCGTCCAGCACCAGCTCAACGCGCTGCCCAATGGCGATGCGGTTCGCATCTTGCTCGAAAACGGTGGCGACGGCCCACAGATCGGTTGGATCGGACAGCACGCCGACCGGTTGGTAAGCGACCACATTATCGCCGACCCGCTTTTCGACCGACAGCAGCACGCCGGAAAACGGCGCGATCAATTGCGTGTTGGTTACTTGCTGAGTCGCTTGCAGATAGAGCAGCTCGGCCTGGGCGAACTGGATCTGGGCGATGGCATAGTCCAGGTCTTGCTGCGATCGGGTTGAGCCTCGCGAATACCTTGCCGCATTCAGTTGCGCTAACGCCACAGCGTTGGCGGCTTCTGCCCTGGCCTGCGCCTGGGGGACGTAGAGATCGCACTGCCGGTAATCCAGTTCGTCTGCTGCCGTCCGCCGGCAGCGGTCCGCGCTCAACTGAGCGTTGGCGATGGCCTGCTGCCCTTGCAGCACAGTTTGGTTGTAGGATGCATTGGCGATCGCAATCGCGGTGTCGACCTCGGAGAGGCGCGTTTGTGAGATCAGCTCGGCCTGTCTTAGCCGGAGCTGGGCCAGGTCGAGCGCGTAACGGCGCTCAAGCAGGGTGCTCTCAATCGGCGATGCGCTCAGCTCGGCCAGAAGCTCCCCCTGTACCACCTGGTCGCCGGGGGCAACGTACAGCCCTTTCAACGTACCGTTGAGGGGAAAGACGAGGGTCGATTCGCGCCGGGCCGTAACCTGCCCGCGCGTTTCAAGCGTATCGACCAAATCGCCATAGATGACGGTGGCGGTTATCGTCGAAGCCGCCCGCGGGCTGGCGGTAGGCACGGGCGTCGGCGGCACAAAGGTCGGCGCAGGGTTCCCCGCCGGCTGCTGGCACGCAGCGAGCAACAGAATGGCAAGTCCAATCACGATAAGCACTTTATACGATTTCACAGTTGTAACTCCAATATTTTCTAAGCCGTCAGCGGTCGGCGGTCAGCCGTCAGCGGTCAGCCTTCAGCCGTCAGCCTTCAGCTCTGGCTGATAGCTGATCGCTGAGAGCTATTAGCTCGCTTGCGCTTTTTCATCCAATCGAACCAACCCCGCCGCCCGCCATCCGTATAGTCGTGATAATAGTAGTAATAGTAATAGCCGCCGCTGCGCGCTTTCACGCGGTTGAGCACTACGCCCAGGATCACCCCGCCCACGCTGGCGAGGCGCTCGGCGGCCTGCACGGCGGCTGGGCTGCGGGTTTTGCCGGCATCCATCACCAAGACCACGCCATCCACCAGCGTGGAGAGCACCGCCGCGTCGGAGACGGCCAGCACCGGCGGGCTGTCGAAAACGACCACGTCGGCCTGTTCGCGCAGATCGGCGATAAAGCGTTTGAACGTCTGCGAGGCCAGAAGCTCCGTCGAATCCGGCGCGCGCGAGCCGACGGTGACCACGCGCAGGGACTCCACCTCCGTCTGGCGCACGGCGCGGGGGCGGTCTTCGATCGCCAGTAACGCCTCGGTGAGGCCCGGCTCCAGGGGCAGGTTGAAGGTGTGGTGCAGGGTGGGGTGGCGCAGGTCCGCATCGACCAGAATCACCGACTTGCCCCCCTGCGCGATCACCGCCGCGAGATTGGCCGCCGT
>JAFGNR010000428.1 GCA_016926915.1 Anaerolineae bacterium | reverse complement strand
CGTTCTCTAGCGCGACCGTGGTCAAGGCTGCGGCCACGGCAGAGCTGACCGGCCCTTGCAGGAGTTCGACGCCCTCGGCCTCGATCAACTCGCGAGCCAGGGCGACGCCCTTCTCCGGATCGCCTTCGGTGTCACGGAGCAGGACTTCTACGGGACGATTGGCGATGATGTAGCGCCCCTCGTCGTCCATCTCGCCGCCAGACATATACTCCAGGCCCAGCAGGAAGCCACGGTTTTGTTGCTGACCGTACAGGGCCATCACGCCTGACTGCATCGACAGCTGGCCGATCTTGAGCACCTCACCCAACTCTTCGCTGGCGGGGGGTTCTTCCGTAACCTCTGGCTTCTCGGTGGGAGCTGCGGTGGGTGGTTCGGTCGGTTCGACCTTTTCCACGCAGGCGGTAAACAAAACGCTCAACAGAGCCAATAGGATAAGCAGACTGACAGTTCGTTTCATCGCAAAGTCCTCCTTCTGGACTGATTTTGGAGATACCAATGCCGGGTATGCCGGTGTCTTGGATTCCGGTTCCGGCGCGCAACTGTGTTTCCATAATCCATCGTTCGCTAACCACCTCCCTGAGTTTAAGTTGACGGTTTGGATGCCGATAGTTTGACCAAGCGTCTATTTTTCGGGGCGAAATGCCAGATACGTTCGCCGGGCAGCGCCTTCACCGCGCTCGATGAAAGCAATCTCCAGAGGCGTTCCGATCTCGATCGTCTCCGGATGGCGTACATCCACATCCAGAATCTGGGCGCTGATGCGGGGGCCTTCAGCCAGGGCGACCACGCCGGTGCAATAGGGGGTGTTGCGGTCGTAGCCGGCTTCGATCATTGCCGTGGGGGCGATGTGGATGACTGTATAGGCTGCCAGAGCGCCCTGTCCTGACATCTCAACCCATTCGACTGCGCTGCCGGCACACGCGGCGCATCCCGGTCGTGGTGGTACGTGTACCTCGCCGCATGTTTTGCAGCGCGACCCCATGAGCTTGTGCTCGTTCAGGTATTCGTAGAATACGGCGCCGGTAAAGGGTTTCTCGCTCATGGTTTACCTCCGCTCGAAGATGTGCACGGCGCAGGTTTGGCCCGTGCCGCCGACGTTATGGGTGAGGCCCAGGCGGATATCACCCGACAGCTGGCGCTCTCCGGCCTCTCCGCGCAGCTGCTTCCAGATTTCAACGACCTGTCCGGCGCCGGATGCACCCACTGGATGTCCCTTAGACTTGAGCCCCCCCGAGGTGTTGATGGGGCGATCTCCGGTGCGCGCCGTCCTTCCTTCTTCTGCTGCTTTCCACCCCTCGCCGGCCGGGAAGAAATCCAGGTCTTCTGTGGCCATGATCTCTGCAATTGTGAAGCAGTCATGAACCTCGGCGACCTGAATATCGGCCGGCGCCACCCCGGCCATTTCGTAAGCCATTTTCGCCGCATGACGTGCGGCTGGGATACCGGTCAGCGTGGGGCGATCATGGGTCGCGCCATCGCTGGCCTGTCCGGCGCCGATGATGTGCAAGGCGCTATCGGTGAATTGCCTGGCCAGCTCTTCACTCACCAGGAGGAGCGCGGCCGCACCATCGGAGATCGGCGAGCAATCATAGAGGCGCATCGGCCAGGCGATGATAGGATTCGCGCGATCGTCATGCAGGAAATCCATCTCATCGGACCACGTGGGGACCGGACGCCCCTTCCGGATTGCGCTGGCCTTGCGTGCTTCCATGATGTCGGCGATGCGTTGCCCGAACTGCGCCTTGGCGTTGAGTGCCCCGTTTTCGTGATTCTTGAAGCCTACCTTCATGAAGGTCTCCGGCGTGGCCCGGTAAGCGTGCATGTAGGCTGTGGCCATCGAGGCGTAAAGGCCCGGGAAGGTAAACCCGGCCGGTACTTCGTAGGTCACGTCAGCGGCAGTTGCCAGGGTATCGGTCACCCGTGATGTGGGCAGGTCGGTCATTTTCTCGATGCCGCCGACCAGCACGATATCGTAGAGACCGGAGGCTATCGCGATGAGGCCTTCACGCAGGGCCACCCCGCTGCTGGCGCAGGCGCCTTCCACACGCGTCGCAGGGCGGGGGGTCAATCCTACCCAGTCCGCCATGATAGGGGCTGTGTGGGCTTGTCCTTCGAACAGGTCGCTGCTGAAGTTGCCGATGTAGAGGGCTTCGATTTCCTGGGGATTGAAGCCCTTGTCTACCGAAGCCAGCAGTTCCTGGAAGGCGTCGACAAAGAGATCGCGGGTAGCAAGGCCGGGGAATGCACCGAATTTGCTCATTCCTGCACCGACAATCGCTACACCACGACCCAGTCTGCGTTGTTTCATAGAAATCCTCCCATCAAGTCTTGAGTTTCGTGTTGCGGGTTGCGAGTTGTTAGCCCGCAGCTCCCGTCTCAGAATTTACAGATAACCATCCCAACAGCGCCGCATTCCACGTCTTGGGCGTCTCGATGCAACAAGCGTGTCCTGCGTTCCCCAGCATGAGCAATTCAGCATGGGGGATCATTTCGACCAGCAGGCGGCTGTAAGGTTCCAGGGGTTTGAGCGTGTCCAATTCGCCCACCACGACCATTGTCGGTGCGGTGATTTTCGGTAAGTCTGCCGTACAGTCCAGACCCAGAAACGATTCACAAAGATTGACGACAGCTGCGAAATCCAGCTTCTCGTACCTGGGGATCGAAAGCGCTCCCCAGTTCGGATGGGCTGCGAGCCAGGGCTCGCTGAAGTTGTCGGCGACGGAGCACTGATAGAGTAGCGCCCCGCTGTGTGTATTTGCTGCTGCGATCCAGCCCTCGATCTTGGCGCGTAACAGGGGGCGCACCTCGCTAACCGTTGAGGAAAGGAACAACGAGCGTGCTTTCTCGGGCCAATGGATGGCGAGCAGCTGCGCAATCTCGCCGCCGTAGGAGATGCCCGCGACGTGCGCCGCGTCAATCTCCAGGGTGTCGAGCAGCGCGGCGAGGTCTGCTGCGTGCTGTTGCATGGTGTACGGTCCGGGGGGGTGATCGGATTGTCCCTGCCCCCGGCAATCGTGGAGTAACAGCCGGTAATGCTGTGACAGAACCGGCGTCTGGTAGGCCCAGCTGGGCGTGCTCATCAGGACGCCGTTTACCAGAACCAGAACTGGGGCCGCTGCCGGGCCGTGGAGCTCGTAATAGAGCTCTACACCGTTGACGTTTGCAAAAGCCATCAATTTTCCTCGCTCGCTAGTGTGTGAAGTGTGACCGAAGCACACTCCACATCAGTCTCACATGTCAGGTGATTCAATGCCTTTCCAGGAACTCGTGGAACAACCCATTGAATGCTTCAGGTTTCTCGATGTGCGGGCTGTGAGCGGTCTCGGGAATCACGTGTTCCTCGAACGGTCCATATTCCTCAAGGACGGCGCGCGTCTGGCTGACCATGGGCTGCGGCGGGTAGATTTCATCTCCGGGCCATCCAGGCACGAATCCCAGCTTGCCCAGGGCCCCGAAATCGAACATTGACATATCGGCGACGATCTGGTCCTCGCTGCCGCGAATCCACAGAATGGGGACTTTGGGTTCGGCGGCGATGAACAGGGGGACATCCTTGAGTACGTACTTCGGCGACCAGGCGTTGACCGGCCCGTGTACCCCTGGGGCCACCGTAGGCCAGTTCGGAGAGGGCGTCATATCGCCGGGATAACGATCGTCCCCGGTTTTTTCCATCAATGAGGCGGTGAGGAAGTCTTCCTCGCGTATAGCGCGGAACGGCGGCTTGTAGTAGAAGGCGTTGATGACGTTGCGGGGAGAGTTGGGATCTTCTGTGCCCCGATCCCCTTGCTTAATGAGACTGACGAAGGTGGGATTGACCACGCCGCCGCCGGAACCTGCATAGTCATCGTAGCAGGGGGCGCCGTTTACGTCTTTCGTTCCCCCAAATCCAAAGGGAGAGACGGGGGAAATCAGTGTTACGGAGAGGAAGCGCTCCGGCGCATCGGTGAGGAGTTGGTATACAATCCCGCCGCCCATCGACCAGCCGACCACGTGCGCCTTTTCGATTCCCAGGGTATCCATCAGTGCGAGGAGGTCATCGCTCCAATCGCGCATGCCCCGGGTCGAATCGATGCGTTTGTCCTCCGTCCATCCATAACCGCGTAGGTCGGGCGCGATACCCCGGTAACCCTCGGGCAGCGCAAGCAGCGTTTCTTCCCAGTACAGCGCCGCCGAGAAGTTGCCGTGCAAGAAAAGCACGGGGATACCTTCCTCCAGGCCTGAGAAGTAGACGTGTTGCTGCAAACGCGGTGTCTCCACTGTTTTTGTAGTAATTCCCATCATGGGTGTCGGCTTATCCATCATAACCTCCTGTGCTCAAGCAATCCTCTTGTAGATTCGTCGATTCTTTCCCTCAAGGCTTCCCGGTCGTGGTTCTCCCAGATCGCTCAGTGTCATGATTAGTGTGTCACCTTCAATCACGTAACGTCCTTCGAATTTCCCCACGAGACCAAAGGTGTGTTCGGTTTGCTCCATATCGATCTCGCCATTGTGGGTTGTGTAGCTGCCCTCTGAAGTGACGCCCATGGATTCGAGGACTGCTTGGAACGTTCCATCTACCTTGAACTCGAACCACAAACCGGGGAACGGTTGCCCCTCGGGTTGTTGCCACTTGCCGAGAATGTCGGACATCGTTACCTCCATTTTTCGGTCGTTTGGATACGCTTTGTGCGAGCCTTCATCCGTTGTGCAATGTTACGCCGGGAATGATCATCTTCGGCACAATACCCAGCTTCTCGACTTCTTCCTCCAGCCAGGAGCGGAAATCGGGATGCGCGATGTTGATAAGTGCGCGGGCGCGATCTTTCACGCTGCGGCCGCGGAGCTCCGCAACGCCATACTCAGTCACGACGGTGTCGATGTCCTGGCTGGGCACGGTGACCTCTGCGCCGAGGCTGAGCTGCGGCACGATCGTGGAAATCTTCCCGTCTTTCACCGTCGACCGCAGCGCGATGATGCCCCGGCCTCCCGGCGAGAGTTGTGCACCGCGATGCGTGTCGAGCTGGCCGCCGGTGCCGCTGAAATGCCGTGATCCGATGCTCTGGGAACAGACTTGCCCCAGAATATCGACCTGTAGGGCCGTATTGATGCTGACCATCTTGTAGTTCCGGCCGATGACGTAAGGATCGTTGGTCACTTTGCCTTGCTGGAACTCCACAGCGACGTTGTTGTGGACGAAGTCGTAGAGCTTCTGCGTGCCCAGGGCAAAAGTGCCGACCATCTTGTTGGGCCACAAGGTCTTCTTACGCCCGGTGACGACGCCGGCTTCGAAGAGGTCTACCATGCCATCGGTGAACATCTCGGTATGGACGCCGAGATCTTGCTTGTCATACAGGCTGTGGGCAATGGCATTGGGAATGCCCCCGATGCCCAGCTGCAGGGTAGAGCCATCTTCGATCAGTTCGGCGATGTGGTTGCCGATAGCTGCTTCCACTTCCGTGGGTTCGATAGGCGGCAATGTCACCAACGGCTGGGTATTCTCGACCAGGTAATCCACGTCGCGGAGATGGATCTGGGTATCGCCGAGCGTCCAGGGGAGGTTTTCGTTGATCTCGAGGATGACCACGTCGGCTACGTCGATCAATTGGCGTTCGAATACCAACGATGTCGAAAGCGACATGATTCCCCGGTCGTTGGGCGGGGTTGCCGTGCCCCAGAAGACGTTGAGCCCGCCGGCGTGAATCCGGTCGGCGGCTGCCCGGTGCAGGTTGTTGGGGAGATACGAGAGGGTGCCCAAGGGATGTGCCTTTCGGTCTGGCGCCCCGTAGAACCAGTTTTCCAGAAAGAAGTGTCCTAGCATCTCCGGTTTCGTGTAGAAGCCGTATTTGCGCATAGGAAGGCACATAAAGACGTGTACGTCCTCCACTTCAGGCGCCTGGTGTTCCAACGCGTTGAGTAACCCCGCCGGTTCTGATGCGCACATGGCTGCGCACAACGTTTGTCCTGATCGCACCTTCGCGACAGCTTCGGGAATGGTGATGAGTTTGCTGCGATAGAGCTCTGCGAAATCCATACTGTCTGCTCCTTGTGAGAGACGCAAAACGTGCGTCCGATTTACCGCGCTACGCGTTACGGCATTACAAACGCTGCCCCAGCCTGGTTGTATCCCACACCGGAACCGACGAAAGCCACCAGATCGCCGGACTTGATTTTGCCCTGCTTGCGCGCATCATCGAAAGCCATGGGCAGGCAAGCGGAGCCGGTGTAGCCCCATTTGTCCATAATCCAGTGGGCTTTCTCCAGAGGGAGGCCAACCTCTTCCATTACCAGCTGGATGCTGTTGAGGCGAACCTGGGTGAAGATGACCATGTCGATGTCCTGGATATCAAAGCCGCCATTCTTCGCCAGTTCGCGGAGCCGATTGGGCCACCCTTCGTTATTGACTGTGGGCGGGAATGGCGTGACCAGCTTCACCTGTGTCTTTCCTGCCTGTACATTTTCCACCGTGGCCGGTTCGTAAGTCCCGCCGGCGTAGATGCCCCAGTGCTTGTGGTACGCGCCATCGGCAAAGAACGCCGAGGTCACGAAACCGGGCTTGTCGCTGGCTGCCACAACTGCCGCACCGGCGCCGTCTCCATAGAAGAAGGCGATTACCTCGTGTTTCCAATCCGATAGCTTGTGCATCATGTACGCGCCGATGACGAGGATGTAGTTCATGTGGGGGTTCGTGGCGATCATGCCTGCGGCCTGCACCAATCCCGTTGGGAACGAGGCGCACGCGCAGCCGATGTCGAAGGTGCCGGCATTGACCGCGCCCAGTTTGTGTTGTACCACGACCGAGGTGGCGGGGGTGATGTAGTCTGGGCTGTCGGTGCCGAGCAGGATCATGTCGAGTTGTTCCGGTTTGATCCCGGCATCGGTGAGCGCATCCTGGCCGGCTCGCACTGCCAAATCGGAGGTCGCCCAATCATCAGGGGCATACCAACGTGTTTTGATGTTGCTGCTGGCTTCGAATTTGTCGACGACATCCGGCAGCTTGGGGCTGATTTCCGCCATGTACGTCTTGAACGTCTCATTTGACACTTCGATTTCCGGTAGATAGCGACCGGTACCGATGATGGTTCCGTAGCGATTCATCATATCCTCCTATGACGTGATGCTGGTGGGTGAGCTGCGCTACGTCCCGATCACAATGCCGCCATCGACACTGATCGTGGCGCCATGCACGAACGCCGCTTCATCACTGGCGAGCCACAAGTAGGTGTTGGCAATGTCGACGGGTTGCCCCAGCCGCCCCAATGGGGTTTTGCCCCGCATCGTTTCCAGAACCTTCTCAGGCATCTTCTGCACCATTTCGGTGAGGATGAAACCAGGCGCCACGGCGTTGACACGAATGTTATGGCCACCGAGTTCCCGCGCCCATACCTTGGTCATGCCGATAACGCCGGCCTTGGTCGCAACATAGTTGGTTTGTCCGAAGTTGCCGTAGAGTCCGACGACGGAGGAGGCGTTGAGGATGACCCCTCCGCCTTGTTTGATCATGGCGGGGGCTACTGCCTGCGTGCAATTGAAAACCCCTTTGAGGTTTACACCGATGACCATATCAAATGCGCGTTCTTCCATTTGCTTGACGGGCTGGCCCTCCTTGACCTTCACGAAGAGCGCGTCTTTCGTGATGCCGGCATTGTTGATCAGGATGTCGATTTTGCCGAACTTCTCTAGCACGTCATCGACCCAGGCCTGCACGTCTTGCCGGTCGGTCACATCGACCTTGTAGAATGCGCCGTTGATCTCTTCCGCCAGGGCCTGTCCGTCCTCTTCGTTGACGTCGCAGATGACGACTTTGGCGCCTTCTTCTGCGAAACGGATAGCCGTGGCTTTGCCAATACCGGCAGCTCCTCCGGTGATCAATGCTACTTTGTTCTCCAACCGCATAAGTGTTCCTCCTTAAGACTAAATAGGGTTTTATCGGTGCGTTGGTTCTGTCCCCAACACACCATGATCCGGCTGTGGCATATCGTCTGGCTGGTTGTCCTGCATCATATCCGGCTCAAGGGGGACGAAACGGGCGATGAATGCCAGTGCTTCATCCAGGCGTGTGAAGTGGATTTGTTCACGAGTTTGGATGTGGCGCAGCACACCCCGCCAGCCAGAGG
>JAFGNR010000123.1 GCA_016926915.1 Anaerolineae bacterium | reverse complement strand
TGGCCCCTGACGGCACTAACCCCATTATGGCCTGGAAGGCAGGGAGGGGCGATCGCCTAGCGCAGATTCCAACTGGCCCAGACTCGCACCGACCTGCGGAATCTGGCCACGCGCTGCCAGACTGGTGATATCGACGACGGATTGCGCCAGACGTTGCAGTTGGGGGCCGCCGGCAACATCGAGACTGGCGCTGGCGTTGGCGCCGAGTTGCGCGATAGTGTGCAACTCCGACGATGTAAGCTTCTGATCCGCAAGGGCCTCCCGCACGCCATCAATGTAGGTAAAAGCGCTCTGCACCGCGCCCGCCCGGTCGGCGGCGACAGCATTGGGGGGAACCGCCAGCGCTTCGGTGAGACGGGCCTCCAGCTCTGCTTGCACCGTCTGCATCAAGTCCTGGTGCTGCGCCTGCACTTCGTAGGCCATAGCCGCGGCGTTCTGGGCTGCGGTCTCCAGTTGGGTGAGGGCTTCGTCGGCCAACGCGACGCCTTGCTCCAAGGCAACGGCAATCTCTTCCAACGCTACGGCAATGTCGGCGGTGTTCTGGGCTAGAACGGAAAGGTCTTCCTCAATCGCATAGAGGAGATCAAGCGTCTCGTAAGCCAGTTCGCCATAAAGCCCATAATAGAGGTCGATGAGTTCCTCGGCGTAGGCAATGGCTTCCTCTGCCCCTGCAAGCGAGATCTCGACGGCGACCACCTCTTCCTGCGTCACGGCGTCATCGGACGTCGCGGAAGTGGCGGCGTCGGAACAGGTCTCGGTAGCGGCGGCGGCCTCAGCCACAGCCTCGTCGATCAAAGCCGCCAACTCCTCCTCGGTCAGCTGCACGACCTCGACTTCGGGTGTAGCCACGGCTGCCTGCGCGGTCGCCGTGGCGTATACAGCAGCGTCGATAGTCGATTGGATAGCCGCCTGCGCGGTCGCGGTGGCAGCCACTGCTGCGTCAATGGTGGCTTGCGTATCAGGGGTAGGCGCCCCTCCCAGGGCATTGCAGGCGACGAAAGCGATCAAAATCAGGGCGGTCAAAGGAAACCAGATTAATCTGCGATGCATAGCTATTCTCCTTCGGTTGGCTTTGGTTTCGATTTCACAACATCAAGGCATGAGGAAATGCCCAAGGGCCAAAGATGCAAGTTCATCCACTGATGCGAGCCGCGATGACACTGATCACCAGGGCCACAAGCAGCGTGATCAACACGAACCAGGCCAGCTGGCGAGCAAAGGGCGTGGGGTGAACAAGTCGCCCGGAGACCCAAAGGAACAACCCGCCCGCCAGACCCAGACCGCCGAGCACCCCCAAGGTATAGACAATGGCAGTCTGCATGAGGCGCGGCAAATCCACCGTGATGATCAAACGTCCAAAGGCAGCTATCGAGAAGCGACTCCCCAGAAAAGCATAGCCTATGGCGATCACCACGCCGCTAATCATCATCACCAGGCCCAGATAACGGCGGCGCTCCCTTTCAATCCACCAGGTGACGCCGCCCAACAACAGGAGGCCAAGTGCAAACGTGAAGATTACAATTGATAGAAATGCTATCGCCATGACAGTTCCACCTTGTACCGGCTCTCGGCAGTACATCCCACCTTGACATCGAAAAGCGGTGTGCAGGTCTTAACGCAATGATAGTCGAAAATGCGAGAAGTGCCAAGTTTTCGGGGGATGTCAATCACTGTTTGTCCCCTCATCGCTTGCAGGTATAATCGCACCTGTGGCTAAAGAACGATTACAGAAAATACTTGCACACGCGGGCTACGGATCGCGCCGGGCCTGTGAGGAAATCATCGAGGCAGGCCGGGTCACCGTCGACGGGCGAATCGCGCACCTGGGCGACAAAGCAGACCCGGAGGGACAGCGCATTGCAGTCGATGGCGTCACGCTGAAGAAAGTGCTTTCCAAGCCCTATACCTACGTCATGCTCAACAAGCCTCGGGGGGTCATCTCCACCGTGCGAGATCCCCAGGGACGGCGCACGGTGCGGGACCTGGTGCCCCTCCAGGAACGACTCTACCCGGTGGGACGACTGGATGCCGACAGCGAAGGGCTGATTCTCATGACGGACGACGGCGAATTGACGCAAAGACTCACACATCCCAGTTACGAACACGCGCGCGTCTACCGGGTAGCGATCAAGGGCGTCCCCACCGAAGAGACCCTGAGACGCTGGCAAAAGGGCATCATGCTCGATGGAAAACAGACGCGGTTTGATGGAGTTGAACTGGAGACCGCCGATCACGACCGGGCATGGCTGCGCATCACCATTCACGAAGGACGTAAACATCTGGTACGACGTATGGTAGCCGCATTAGGCCATCCGGCAACCCGGCTGATCCGCGTTGCTATCGGATCGCTGAAGTTGGGGAACCTGGGCGCCGGGCGTTGGCGTCACCTCCGGGCGTACGAGATTGCGGCCCTGCTGAAAACCTGCGATCTGGAACGGAGGTAAATTGGGTATTCCCGCGACCATCGCCATCGACGGACCGGCAGCATCAGGGAAAAGCACCGTCGGCTATTATCTGGCTTGTGAACTGGGTTATCTGTATCTGGACACGGGCGCACTCTACCGCGCCGTGACGTGGGCAGCGCTGGAGCGCCACATTCCAATTACCGATGAAGACCAGGTAACGACATTGGCGGAAAGTCTTGATATTGAGGTGCTTCCAAACCACGATCACGACGACGGCCGCCAATACACTATCCGAGTGTGGGAACAGGACGTTACCTGGGCGCTGCGCACGCCAGAGGTCGACCACGCAGTCTCCCCGGTCTCGACCTATGCCGGCGTCCGCGAGGCATTGACCCAGCGCATGCGAGAAATCGGTGCGCGGGGTTGTGTGGTCATGGTAGGTCGCGACATCGGAACTGTGGTATTGCCGGATGCAGATCTGAAGCTCTACATCATCGCGTCGGCGGAGGAGCGCGCTCACCGGCGCCACCTCGACCGGCTGGCGCAAGGCGAAGAAACCGGATACGACGATGTATTGTCCGACATCCGGCGCCGCGACCGGATTGATAGCAGCCGTGATGCTGCCCCGTTGCGGGCCGCGCCGGACGCCCTGATCTTCGATACGACCGAACTCTCCATCGAAGACATGTTCGAGAGAGTATTGCACATCGTCCGCCACGCGCACCGCCAGCCCGAACCGTTCAAACCGGGCGCCTGACCAGCGCCAGGTTGACGACGCTGACCGAGGCCTATTGGACTATTTTCTGAAAAGGAGTGTCCCATGACAGACCCAGTATATGATCTTGCCATCATTGGCGCCGGCCCGGGAGGCTACGTCGCCGCTATTCGCGCAGCCCAACTGGGCATGAAAGTCGCGCTGATCGAGCGCGAACACCTGGGCGGCGTCTGTCTGAACTGGGGGTGTATCCCCACCAAAGCCCTGTTGCGCAATGCGGAGATCGCCGCGCTCCTGGGAGAAGGCAAAGAATTCGGTTTCTCGGTAGAAAAGGTCACCCTGGACTTTGGGGCCGCCATCGACCGCAGCCGCAAGGTATCCGCGCGATTGGTCAAGGGTGTGGAGCTGCTGGTCAAGAACAACCAGATCGCGCTGCTGTGGGGTAGCGGACGGCTGGTGGACACGCACACGATTGCGGTGACCCCAAAGGAAGGCCCAGCGCAAACCGTGACAGCGCAGCACATCATTCTGGCAACGGGCGCCCGCGCGCGACTAATCCCCGGAACCGAGGCCGATGGCGCCTACGTACTGACCGCCCGCGAGGCGCTTGAACGTCGCGAGCTGCCCAAAGCCGCCGTGGTGATCGGCGCCGGCCCCATTGGCCTGGAGTTCGCGACCGTCTGGAATGCCTACGGCGCCCAGGTCACCGTCGTGGAAATGTTGGATCACATCCTGCCGGCAGAGGATGAAGATGCGGCGAAAGAGCTCGACCGGGCCCTGCGCCGCCGCAAGATCAAGACCCTCACGTCGACGCGGGTCGAAGCCATTGAAAAGACCGGCGACGGCGTCCGCGTTACCGTAACAGGGACCAAAGGACAACAGATTCTGGAAGCCGATGTCGCTCTGGTGGCGATCGGCGTCCGTCCCAACAGCGAGGGGCTGAATCTGGAAGAGGTAGGCGTCGCGACCTCGCGCGGTTGGGTGCAGGTAGATGGGTTTATGCGCACCCAGGCGCCGAACATCTTTGCCATCGGCGACCTGAACGGCGCCCTGCCCCTGGCCCACGTGGCATCTGCGCAGGGCATCCTGGCAGTCGAAACCATTGCAGGTATCGAGAATCCACCGTTCGACGTCAATGCTATCCCGCGTGGCACCTATACATCCCCCCAGGTGGCATCTTTCGGGTTAAGCGAGGCTCAGGCCAGGGAAAAAGGCTACCAGATCCGCGTGGGGACCTTCCCCTTCTTGCCTAACGGCAAAGCGCTGGCCTTGGCCGAGAATCGGGGATTCGTCAAGATTGTGGCCGAGGAGACCAGTCACGAGATTTTGGGCGCTGTTGTAGTGGGACCCGAAGCGACGGAGTTGCTTCCGGAGCTGGTGCTGGCAAAAACGGCCGAGTTGACGCCGGATGAAATCGCACATACCGTGCACGCGCATCCCACGCTCAACGAAGCGATTCTGGAGGCCGCTCACGCCGTTTTCGGCAAGCCCATCCACGTCTAACCACCAGGTCGACGTCCCATGCGCACGTGAAAACCGATGATCCGAGAACAGGTCGCCGTTTTCCGGGAAGCCCGGCCCGAACCACCGTTGTGGTGGGTACGTTTCGAAGTATCTGTGCCGCCGGCGGCCGGACGCTTCATGCTGGCAGACCTGGCAGGTCCTGTGCGCATCCCTTTGTTTGCTGCCGCTATCGACCCAACGGGCTTCGCCATCATGGCGCCCCCCGGGCATCCGGCAACCCACTTGCTGCCCGGCGCCCGGGTTGCAATGTTAGGACCTTTGGGGAAAGGATTCCGCATCGAGAACCAGCAACGGCTCCTTGTCATCACGGAGGCCGGGCGACTGCCGCCGCTTTTGCCCCTGCTAACATCCACAGCTACGACCACTCTCGTGGTCGAGGCTGCCACGCGTGCCCGGCTGCCTTCCCTGCACCGGATTCCCCCTACCGTGGAGTTGCACACGATTACGCATGATGGGTCGGCGGGACATACCGGCACGCTCGAACAACTCCTGGATGCTGATTCTCCTGTGAGAGAAAGCCTGCGCTGGGCTGACTGCGCTTGCTTCTCTTGTGAGCCGGCGCGCTATCCGGCGCTGGCCCGGAGTGTGCGACGGGCGCGCATGCACCCCTCTGCGGATTTCGCCCAAGCACTAATCGAAGTGACCATGCCCTGCGGCGCCGGGGCCTGCGAGGTCTGCCGTATTCAGACCCGCAGCGGCGAACGGCGGGCTTGCAGCGACGGACCGGTATTCGACCTGCTGGAATTGGATACCGATGGCTAACGGGAAGACCCCATGATCGAATTAGCGCCCAAACACAAATACGGCCTTCCGATCCAGCATCCGGTGATGCCGGCAGCCGGCGTTTTTGGCTTCGGGAACGAGTACCACGACCTGATCGATGAGACTGTTTTGGGCGCCGTAGTCACCAATCCGGTAAGCCTGCATGCACGAAAAGCCGCCCGGGGCCCACGTTTCATGACCCACGGCGATCATTTCCTGGTGCATACAGGGTTGCCCAACCCCGGCCTCAAACGTGTGCTCAAAGAGCATCGCGCAACCTGGGCGCGACGTTCTCTGCCAACGATCGTGCATCTCATCGCCACCACGCCGCCCGAAGTTGCTCAAGCAGCGCAGCTGCTTTCCGGCATTCAGGGCGTGGCGGGCCTCGAACTGGGATTGGATGACGGCGCCGAGGTCGAGGCCGCGTGCGCCTTCCTCGAAGCCGCGCGGGAAGGACATCACCCCATCCTCGTAAGGATTCCGTTCGGCGATATCTACCCGCTGGCCGAAGCGCTGGCGGAGTGCGGCGCCGATGCCTTGACGCTCACCGCACCACCACGGGCCCGGCTCCCCCTGGCTCCCGACACAGAACACGATACCGAAGGATTACTGCTTGCAAAGGGCCGGCTCTATGGACCGGCATTGATGCCGTTGTTGCTCCACCAATTGGCACGCTGGATTCCACGCCTTGCAGTTCCGGTGGTAGCGTGCGGCGGCATCACGACCACAGACGCAGCCCGCGCCTGCCTCGAACTAGGCGCCGCCGCCGTCCAGATCGATGCAGTGATGTGGAAAAGACCCAACCTGTTGACAGAAATCGCAAAGGAGTTAAGCAATGAGTGACGCTGACCTTGCCGAGATCCAGGCTGCAGATGATCTGACACACGAAGCACCCATCCCCTGCGAACCGGCGGTCACGGCGACGCCGGAACCCGCTTCCTTAACACGGCGACGTCGTCGCATTTGGCCGGCCCTGTTAGGGCTGGCGCTCATCCTATCGCTGGCGACCAACGGGGTGATCCTGTACGCACTCTTCCAGATTCGCACCGCCGTGGATGAAGTGCGCGGCGACGCCCTCACCGTAGTCAGCGGCGCTCGCGCCGACATCAATGCGCTGACAGATGATCCTGTATTCATCCAGGTCAAAATCGACGAGCAAATTCCCATCTCGGAGACCATCGGGTTCAGTCAAACCTTCAGTATCCCCTTCAACACCGTGTTTCCGTTCTCCACGCGTATCAATGCGGTGATCCAGTTGCCGCTTCTGGGACCGCAAAACGTCTCATTCCCTATCAATGCCACCATCCCCGTCAGCATGAGTTTCAGATTCCCGGTGCAAGCCGAAATCCCTATCTCGCTGACTTACCATGCCGACCTGGAATTTCCGATAGAGATCACCCTGCCCAACGAAATACTGGCCCCTATCGACCAGGCATTACTGGATGTAGAGGACAGTTTGAGATAAAGGGAGCCAATTTCATCCGTCTCGACACTCAATAGCAAGGCGGAAACCTTCCCGATCGGCGGGTGAACATCATCATCCGGGAAAGTGACACTTCCCACTTGGGCCAAAGCGAGTCCATGGCTATAATGACGGCAGGTTCCTTGCAGAAAAGGAGGAACCTGTTGTTGTTATAGATGCACATTTCCAAGATTGAGGAGAGGTCAGCCCGTGTCAAGAGGTAAACCATCAGCCGCCCGAGAAGATGCCATACCACACGCTGAGCGCCCCCTTGACGAAGGACAGCAACAGAAAGCAGCCATGCGCCGGATGTTCGCACGGATTGCACACCGGTACGACCTCGTCAACCGGCTGATCTCATTAGGACAGGATCAACGGCTCCGCAGGCAAGCCCTGCGGATGACCCGGATTCCACCGACAGGGCGGCTTCTTGACGTGGCCACAGGCACCGGCGACGTCGCACTCATGGCAAGTCAGATCTATCCAGAGGCCCACATCACCGGCATCGATCTGACCCCGGAGATGATACAGCCGGCGCGCAGCAAAACAGGAAGACCATCCATGGGTTGGGGTGTCGGCGACGGACTGCGGTTACCCTTTCCGGATCGGGCATTCGATGCCGTAATCTCTGCGTTCATGATGCGGAATGTGCCCGATGTGGAACAGGCGCTAGCCGAACAGGTCCGCGTAGTGCGGCCTGGAGGATATGTCGTTTGCTTGGAGATGAGCTGGCCACAGCGTTTCCCGATGTCATTGCTATTCAAGTGGTACTTTTTTGGATGGACGCCGTTGATTGGGAGGCTCATTTCAGGCGAAGCAGACGCCTACACGTATTTACCACGTTCGGTCAAAGCATTTCGCAGCCCAGAGACAATGGCCCGACACATGCTGGACGTGAATTTGCGTGACGTTGTCTGGAAGCGCATGATGTTCGGAACCGCCGTGATCTACGCCGGACAGAAATGAAGCCGGCACGTAGAACTATGAGACACAAGGTATGCAAAGATTAGCGACCTATGCCACCAAACGCTATTCACCGAAGGAGAAAGCATGGACTCAAAACTAGATCCTCGTCTGGAAACGCTGCAAGCCCTACAGCAGCAAGCACAGCAAGGCGGCGGCCCTGACCGTGTGGCAAAACAACACGCAAGAGGGAAAATGACCGCCCGCGAACGCATCGAAGAGCTGCTGGACCCCGGTACGTTCCAGGAACTGCAACCCTTCATGATCGGGCAAGACAAAGATGGGAAAGGCTTCCCTGGCGATGGAGTCGTCACAGGCTACGGCGCCATCGACGGTCGAACCGTTTACCTGTACGCTCAGGACTTCACAGTATACGGGGGCTCCGTCTCTCTGACCCACGCGCGAAAGATTTGCCGCGTGTTGGACCTGGCAACCAGCAGCGGTGCACCGGTTATCGGATTATTGGACTCCGGGGGGGCGCGCATCCAGGAAGGAATCAACGCCCTACAGGGCTATGGGGAAATCTTCTACCGCAACGCATTAGCGTCCGGCGTCATCCCACAGATTTCGGTTATGCTGGGGCCTTGCGCCGGCGGCGCCTCTTACAGCCCGGCGCTTACCGACTTCATCATCATGACCGACGAGACTTCCGTGATGTTCATCACCGGCCCCGATGTTGTCAAGAGTGTGACGGGAGAGGTCATCGACCAACAGAGTTTAGGAGGAGCAGCCGCGCACTTCACGAGAAGCGGTGTAGCCAGTTTTCTGGGCAAAGATGAAGAGGATTCACTGGCGCTGGTGCGCCGGATTCTCTCGTACCTCCCCCCCAACAACGTTGAAGACCCTCCTTACGTTCCACCATCCGACTCTCCCGCCCGCACTGCTGAGCAGCTCAACACTCTGGTGCCCGAGGATCCGAACGTGCCCTACGATATGCGGGTTGCCCTGCATAGCATCCTGGACCAGGGATCATTCCTGGAAGTGCAGGCAGGGTGGGCGCAGAATGCTATTATCGGCTTTGGCCGGCTCGATGGCGCCCCCATTGGTGTAGTGGCCCAACAGCCCATGTATATGGCTGGCGTCATCGATATCGATGCGTCAGACAAGATCAGCCGTTTCGTGCGCTTCTGTGACGCCTTCAATCTGCCGTTGATTACCTTCGCGGACTCTCCCGGCTTCCTGCCGGGGTCGATGCAAGAGCATGGGGGCATCATCCGTCACGGCGCCAAGATCATCTACGCCTACGTTGAAGCCACCGTGCCCAAGATTTCAATCGTGACGCGCAAGGGCTATGGCGGCGCCTATATCGTGATGAGCAGCAAAAGCATTGGCGCCGATCTGCACCTGGCCTGGCCCTCAGCCGAGATCGCCGTCATGGGCGCCGAAGGAGCCGTCAACATTCTCAACCGGCGAGACCTGACAAAGGCTGAAGATCCGGAAGCGGTACGAGCAGAGCTCGTCGCGGCATATCGCGAAGAGTTTGCCAATCCTTATCGCGCTGCGGAAGAAGGAATCATCGATATGGTGATCGAACCGGCGCAGACGCGTCCAATCCTCATCGCTGCATTGCGCGCGCTACGGGAACCATCGCGTCAGATGCCCGCGAAGAAGCATGGCGTGATGCCGGTCTAAGGAGCGCAACGAATGGTCAATGGAGAGCTCTTGACACAGGCCCTCATGCTAACACTCTACGGCATGGGGATGACATTTGTGGCCATCGGCGCACTCGTCGGAGGGATGTATCTGCTAACGGCCCTGGTTCCCGAAAAGAAGCCCGAAACCGCACCCGAAACCTACCACGAGACGGAAGCTGGCGACGCCGACGCTCAAGGTCGCTACCTGGCAGCCGCAGCTGCCGTTGCGGTAGCGCTCGCGCAGAGCGCACCGGCGACCGCTAAGAAACAGGCCGCCGCAACCGGAAGCACGTGGAGCGTATTTGTGCGCAATCAGCACATCAGACAACGTAGCCACCGTCCACACCGGTAGCCAGAACCTAATTGACCGGTTCTCATTCAAAATGCCATGGAGTGATCAACAATGCCCGTCTATCACGTAACTATTGGAGAAAAAACCTACACGGTCGAAATCTCAAATCCACACGAGCGACCTGTGCGTGCGATCGTGGACGGTGAACCTATCGAGGTCGAAATCGCGGCATCTCCGGGCGCGACCGCACACACACCGGTCGAGACGACGCCCACGGGAATGATCCCCACACCCCAGCCCGCAGCAACGGCAATGACTGCAGCCGCAGCAGGCGACATCACCTCACCGCTACCGGGAGTCGTCACCACCATCTCCGTCAAGATCGGAGATAAGGTAACCCCAGGGCAAGAGCTATGCATCCTAGAAGCGATGAAGATGAACAATCCAATTCGCGCGACGATGAATGGAACAGTCACAGCTATCCACGTCAGTGTTGGGCAGCAAGTACAATACGG
>JAFGNR010000122.1 GCA_016926915.1 Anaerolineae bacterium | reverse complement strand
GAGGTGTCGACGTCAAGGTGCTGGGCAATCTGGAGGGCGCGGCTATAATACTCAATCGCTTCGCGGTTCGCGAAGCGCCCGCGCGCCAGGTCGCCGCCCAGGATGGTGTACTGTAGCGTCTTGGCGTGAACCCCGGCGCGGTCGTAGTGCAAGGCCAGCACTTCGATATGCGGCGTAAGGTCATCATAGAGATGCTCGATCGATTCTGCAACTATCCGGTGCAAGTCAGGTCGCCGGCTGCGCAACAGGCTGCTATAGACCGTCTCTTGCGTCAATACGTGCCGGAATGCGTAGACGTGGGGGCCAACTTCTGGGCGTTTCACCAGCAGGCCCATTTCTGTCAATCGTTCCAGGGCCGGCAGGAGGTTGGAGACGACGCCGTGCTGGCGACGCTGTATTTCCTCGAGCAGCGCCGCCGGGAATTGCAGTCCGATGACGGTGGCATCTCGCAGTAAATGGCGCAGATCTTCCGGCAGCCGATCGACGCGAGCCATCATCAACCCGCGCAGCGTTGTGGGAATGTCGACCGTCTCGAACGCCGCGGCGGTGGTGAGTCGCCATTGGCCGTCTCGCGGGTGCAGTAGTCCCTTTTCAATCATCATCCTGACGAATTCCTCGAGATAGAATGGATTGCCTTCGGCCCGCGTCAGGATCAGGTCGACGATGTTGTCCGGCAGCACATTCAGGTCCACCAGATGTCCAAACAATGCCCGGCTGTGCTGGGGTCTTAGGGGTTTGATGTCGAGTTTCAGGACTCGCTGTGGGACATCGTCTCCGGAAGGGGCTGGCGGTTGCCACGCAAATGGGGCTTCCGGATGTGGTCGCGTAATGATGCAGAACAACAATGGGGCTTCGTCGATAAGCCCTAGCAGCGCTTCCAGCATCTCCCGCGAGAGGTCATCAGCCCATTGGTAGTCATCAATGATGAGCAACAGCGGCCCGTCGGCAGCTTCGCCCAGCAACCACTCTCGCAGAGCCAACCGGGTCAGCTGTTGTATCTGGGCAGGTTCCAGGCGGTTGACGGTGGAGTGTGCTTCGTCATCCAGTTTGATTCCCAGGATGCGTTGTAGATAAGGGCGGAGCACGGGAGAGGTGTGAGCGTCCCAGGCGCGTTCCCCTCCAACGGGTGAGCGTTGCGCGTCTTGCAGCAAGGACCGGAAAACACCATACCCTACACCTTGTGCGTAGGGTAGTCCCCGTCCTTGCCGCAGGGCAATCTGGTCGATAGTAATCGTTGCCAACCATTCTGATACCAGCCGGGACTTGCCAATACCGGCTTCTCCTTCGATCAGAATGACCCTACCTTGTCGATCTTCCAAGAAATCGTTTGTCAGGTTCTGCAGTTGTTTTAGCTCGCGATCGTGACCCAGGAAGATCGATCCCCCGGTCACCAGGCCCCGGCGCGCCAGCGTATCGGACCGCTCTCCTACCACGTCGAAGACGGCTAGGGGAGTCTCCAGCCCCTTGATGCGTGCAGCGCCCAAAGGACGGTAGTTGAATGCGGCTTGCGTGTTGCGATAGATGCGCTCGCTGACCAGGATGTGTCCCGGGGCTGCCTGTGACTCCAACCGTGATGCCACGTTGACAGTTTCTCCAATGACTGTGTAGGCAGCCTGATCCTGAGTCCCTACAACCCCGGCGATGGCAGGGCCATTGTGAACCCCGATACGGATTTGAATGGCGCTGCCCAGTTTGGCCCGGGCAATGGGAGCGAACTCGGCGGCGGCGTTTTGCATATCAAGCGCCGCGCGCACTGCCAGTTCGGTGTCGTTCTCGTGGGCTATGGGCGCTCCGAAAACGGCCATTAGCCCGTCTCCGGTGAATTTGTCCACCAGACCATCATAACGATGTACACAGGCTACCAGGAGACCAAGAAGATCATTGATCAGGCTAAACGTGGATTCGGCATCCAGTGCTGCCGATAGGCTGGTGAAATCGACGGCGTCGACGAAGAGAACCGTGACTTCGCGCCGTTCCCCGCGCAGGCGTTCAGGGTCGTTGAGCAAGCTATCGACAACGACCTGGGGTATGAAACGTTGGAGGCGCCGAACACCCCGCTCGTCATCGTGGGGCGCCCGATCCGGACGCAGGGATACGCCATGGGGCGTTAGGGCGGCTCCACAGTGACCGCAGTAATGCGAATCGTCCCCACCGGGGGTTCCGCAAGCTGGACAACGCATCGTGGTGTTCATTTCCCTGTATTTCGGGCGTCAGGTCGCTCAATCAGACTTCGAAGGCCGCAGGTTATTCATACGAAACCATAACCGGAATCGCTAAACCGCCTGCCTTCCTTTCTAGTGTACCATTCTTTTCGTGATTTGCCATGTGTGTTTAAGTTTGATTTTGGCAAGAAGGTGAGGGGTGGAGAGATCACGTGTTGACAAACCGGCATTCCGAGGTCATACTTCTGGATGACTGCGCAGTGGTTCTCTCGCGAAATGCATGGACGCGATAGGAAGAGCGCCAGTCGGGGAGCACTTCTGGCGGGGGGGGGAGAGTCCCGCGATGAGTTTTTCCCTATCGCGAAAAAGGAGCATTTCGAGTCCTGATGGCTACGTTGGTCAATGTTGTACTTCCTGTTTTTCTCATCGTGGGTGTGGTCGCGGTCTTGCAGAAGCGCTTGAGAACCGACGTGCATGTCCTGTCGACGTTGAGTCTGATTCTCTTTGTGCCGGCTTTGACTTTCAATGCGCTGGTCGAAGCGACTTTTCGTCTTGAAGATTTCGGGAGGATGGCGCTCGGGCTTGCGCTTGTGACGTTTGCGTTGATAGGCATCGGAGAAGGCGTGGCGCGGCTGCTGCGTTTGCGCCGGCGCACGCGCGCGGCGTTTGTGGTTTCGCTGATCATGATCAATGCCGGCGCTTTCGGTTTGCCGGTGCTGACGTTTGCCTTTGGGGAAGCGGCCCTGTTGCCTGGGTCGATGATGATTATATTGTTCAACGCGTTTCTGATCCCGGTGACGACCGGCTATCTCGCCCTGACGCAACAGCGGTCGACCGGCAACGTGATTCAGCGTATCGCGCGCACGCCCGTCGTTTATAGTGCGGCATTAGGACTCATCGTACACGTGGCTGATCTTCAGGTTCCTGAGGCCATCCAGAAAGCGGTGGCGCTTCTGGCAGATGCGGCAATTCCCGTGCTCCTGGTGGTTCTGGGTTTGCAGTTGAGCCAGATTCTCCGGGAGCGCTGGCGCAATGGGCAAATGGCTGCACTGGCAGCTCTCGTTGTGCTGCGGTTGGTTGTGGCTCCCGGTCTGGCAGTTCTGGTTGCCGGGCTTCTGGGACTTACAGGGGTCTTTCGCGCTGCATTGATCATCGATTGCGGTATATCTACCGCGATCCTGGCGGCTGCACTGGTGACCGAGTTCGACGCCGATGGTGAGTTTGCAACGCTCGGCACCTTTGCGACGACCATCGCCAGCTTGTTGACGGTGACGGTGTGGTTGAACTGGCTGTCTTGAGGGTGTCGATTGACCGAGGGAGGTTATGATGGATGGAGTTCCGTTTACCGTTGCGACGTACAATGCCAATTCAATTCGAACCCGCTTGCCCCTTATTTTGTCCTGGTTGGCGCGCGTCTCTCCGGATGTCGTAGGCATCCAAGAGACCAAGGTCCAGGATGCTGATTTTCCTGCCGCACCTTTCCGGGACGCCGGATACCACGTCGTCTTCAGGGGACAAAAGGCGCATGCGGGTGTTGCGCTTCTGAGCAGGGAGGAACCCGGCGACGTAGATGCGGGGTTTGATGATGATGGGCCGGCCGATGAACCGCGTCTGATCCGGGCTGTCGTGCGCGGCATCCCGGTGATCAATACCTACGTGCCGCAAGGACGCGAGGTAGACTCAGAGCATTTTCAGTACAAACTTGCCTGGTTCGAACGACTGCGGGCATTCTTCGAACGCCATTACGATCCGTCCAAACCCCTCGTGTGGGTCGGCGACTTCAACGTTGCTACCGAGGATATCGATGTGTATGCTCCAGACAAATTGCGGGATCACGTCGATTTTCACCCCCATGCCCAGGCGGCCCTGGCGCGCGTGCGTGACTGGGGGTTTGTCGACGTATTTCGGAAACATCACCCCGGTGAACCAGGGCAGTTCAGCTATTGGGATTACCGGGCGCGCAATGCCATTGAACGGGGAATTGGCTGGCGCATCGACCACATCTGGGCTACGCTGCCGCTTGCCGGACTGTCGCAGCGCGCCTGGATCGATGTCGAGGCCCGCAAGGAGGAGCGTCCTTCTGACCATACCTTCGTCGTGGCCGAGTTTGCTCTTTGAGATGTGTGTGTAAAGGCTGTTATCTGCAATCTGGGTCAGGTTATGCTAAAATAGGCTTGGGAATCGTGCTATCTCGCGATTCCGGTTCACGTGTGGTTTGTGCAACTTGGTGGTCTCTACATTAGAAAGGGGGAAGACGATGTCGAATCAACCGGTGTCTGTCCGTATGTCGCCCAATTCACGGAGTCTCAATTCGGTTCAGCGCGTGCTGCGTACGCTCATCTGGTTTGTGCTGTTTACCGTGATGGGGGTCCTCACCGTGCTCGTAGCACTTCTGCTGGGGTCCTTGGCAGAGGTCTTGGCTTACCTGGTCTTCGTGATCGGTGGGCTGTTGACGCTGATTGTACCCGGTACGATCAGTGGCTGTCTTTACGTGGTGCCAGAGTTCGAGCGGGTGGTCGTGCTCAAGTTGGGGGAATTTGTAGGCGTCAAGGGGCCGGGGTTATTCTGGGTGATTCCTTATCCGCCATTCTACCAGTCTGCGGCAATGACGCTTGATCTGCGCGTGCAAACCCGCGTCATCACGGCTGCGGAAACTTTGACCTCCGACAATGTCCCCGTGGGCTGTGAAGCGGTCGTCTTCTGGCGCGTCGAAGATCCGAAGACTGCGGCGCTGAAAGTCCAGAACTATCGCGAGGCCGTGTTCCAGGCGGCGAACAGCGCGCTGAAAGATACGATCGGAATGCTGGAATTGACGGATTTGCTTGGTGAACGCGAAAAAGTATCTCACCGGCTCAAGGAGATTATCGATTCGGCGGCGTCGTCGTTCGGTGTGGACGTCTCTTCGGTCGAGATCACCGACATTCGTGTGCCGCAAGACTTGATCCAGGAGTTGAGTGTCCTGGCGCAATCCCGTCGCGCGGCGAGCGCCAAGATTGCCGAGGCGGAGGCGGAGAAGGCCGTGGCGGAGAAGCTACAAGAGGCCGCGCTGTTGATGGGGTCGCAGGCCATGGAACTGTACCGTCTCAACGTACTGGAGCGCATCGGTCGCGAAGAGGGCAGCCAGATCGTGGTCTATGGTTTGAGTCACGTCGATGAAGACATGGAGAAGCAGATTGCGGCGACGGCGGCTACCTCGCGTACCAAGCATTGATACCGGCGTGATCGGATGGGACGCGCGCTCGCGTCTGGACTTGCGCCTGGCCTGATGTCGTCAAAAGCCAGGAACGGGGTGCGTCCCACATTAGGTAATTTGTAATGGGGGCGTTGGTCTCAGGCGGTTTGCCTGTTTGACGCAAAAATCGGGCTGATGGCTGCGCGCTGCAAGCTGATTGCTATTTCGAAGGAGGCAAATATGGCAGAGGAAAACCTAGTAAATCAGAACGCTTTGGAAGCATTTACGACGCTGGGAGATTATCTGGAAGAGGATGGTTGGTTTCCCCAACGCATGGGCGACCGGTTTATTTATCGTATGGGATTCAATGGGAAAAACGGGCGCGTCGATTGTTTTGCCCAGATTCGTATTGAACTGGAACAGTTTCTTTTCTACGTGGTGGCGTCCGTGAAGGTTCCTGACGCACAGCGGGCCGCCGTGGCGGAGTTCCTGACCCGGGCAAACTACGGTCTCCGTATCGGCAACTTTGAGATGGACTTCAGTGATGGCGATGTGCGCTATAAGAGCAGCTTGGATTTCGAGGGAACCGAGCTGTTGCCAACCTTGATCAAGAATGCCATTTACCCCGCAGTGCAGACGATGGACCGGTATCTCCCTGGCTTGATGGCGGTCATCTATGCCGGCAAATCCCCGGAAGAAACTATTGTCGAGATCGAGGGCGACCTTTCGTGAGCTTTGACTGGCCAAGCAGGGTGTGATGGCAGAGAATCGGGCGCGTTTTGTGCCGGAGAACGATCTGGAAGAACTTTTGGCAGGGGCGATTTTCGATCAGGACCGGCAAGATGAGTTTTTTCGCACCTTGCTTGAATCGACGGTGTTCGTGGTCGGCCATGCCGGGCAAGGAACAGTGGGTAAGTTTCGCGTCGCCGGCAACGCTACGTTTTCGTTGCGCCAATGGGAGTTTGAGGGGCGGGCCGTTCTGCCTGTGTTCACATCTCTCACGCGTTTGCGGGCGTTTATCACGCAAGAAGAGGGGTACCTGGGCCTCAATGCCCGGTCGCTGATGACGCTTATGGGAGAAACTATGACGTTGGTGCTTAATCCGGGGTCGGTGTATGGCTGGGAACTGACCCCGGAGCAAGTGCAGGGGCTGTTGGATGGCTCGTTTTTCGAGTCTTCCAGCAAAGCGGCAGCGCCGGTCTTGTCCCCGGGAGTGGTTGCAGCCCTGCGCGCGGTGTTTGCTCGCCATCCTGAGGTTCGAGCGGTCTATCTCGCGAAGTTGCATCTCGAACATGATCCGGCGCCGCACCTGGTTCTTGGCGTCGACGCTACGGGGGATTTCCGAGCCCTTGTAAGTGAGTGCGGCATGATTCTGCACACCGAAGTCGAGAGCGGCGTTTCCATCGACTTCATCGCGATTGACGACGGCGAGCTCTCCGCCTATCTCGTGGAGAAAACACTGCCGCTCTACCGTCGTGAAGAACAATTACCGGGGACGGAGTGATAGAGAAGGGTTTCGATCATGGCAGAAACGCAAGCAAACCAGTTAGTTCCGAAATGTGGTGAGTGCTGTGGTGAGTGCACCTGCGAAGAGGCTATTGCCGGGCAAGTTCCGGTCCATCCGGGTCTTGTAGGGTTGATTCGGGAAGATATACAGACCGTATTCGAGAAGGATCCGGCAGCGCGCAGCTTGTTGGAAGTGCTCACCTGTTATCCCGGATTGCATGCTGTGTGGCTGCACCGGATCGCTCACCTGCTTTGGCGCCGGAAGCTACGCTTCCTTGCCCGGTTGCTTTCACACTTCGCGCGTTGGTTAACGGGCGTTGAGATTCATCCGGGCGCCAGGATCGGTCGCCGTTTCTTCATCGATCACGGGATGGGGGTGGTGATCGGAGAGACGGCAGAAATCGGGCATGACGTTCTGATGTACAAGGGCGTTGTCTTGGGGGGCGTTTCCCTGGAACGGACCAAGCGACATCCCACCATTGGGAATTGTGTCGTCCTCGGGACCCATGCCATTGTACTGGGCCCTATCACCGTGGGAAACGGGGCCAAGATTGGATCGGGTTCCGTTGTCGTCAAGCCGGCGCCGGCGATGGCGACGGTGGTGGGTATTCCGGGCCGGGTGGTCAAGATTGAGGGCGTTTCCTGTCCCAGGAAACAGGATTTGCATCACGAACGCCTGCCAGATCGGACGACACAACGTCTGGACGATCTTGCGACACGGGTCGCGGAGCTGGAAGCACGTCTCGCCGAAATCGAAATCGAACGCGAACGCGTGTTGACATTAGAGTGAAGCGAGGTGCACCATGGCTGATTATGCAGACTTTCCGGGGCTGACCGCCGGTTCGGTGTTAGAGTTAATCGGCAGGACGCCCCTCGTTCGCCTGCGGCGCGTGATCCCGCCTGAGAGCGCCGCGGTATGGGCCAAACTGGAACGGCAGAATCCCGCCGGCTGCGTTAAGGAGCGGATTGCGCTTTCGATGATCGAGGCGGCGGAACGAGACGGACGCTTGAAACCCGGCGGCGTCATCGTAGAACCGACGAGCGGCAATACCGGCATTGGCCTCGCGATGGTGGCTGCTGTGAAAGGGTATCGTGCGATTCTCGTGATGCCGGACTCGCTCAGCCGGGAACGCCGCGACCTGATGCGTGCTTACGGAGCGGATCTGGTGCTTACCCCTGCTGCCGAAGGCGGCATCCAGGCGGCCATTGCCAAAGCCAAGGACATTGTCCGGAACATGCCGGGGGCCTTCATGCCCATGCAGTTTGAAAACCCCGCCAATCCGGCCGCGCACGAGCAGACGACCGGCCCAGAAATCCTGGCTCAGGCGCCGGGCCCTGTTGCGGCTTTCGTGGCGGGATCAGGCACCGGCGGCGCCATCACGGGGACGGGACGCGCTCTCAAGGCTGCCAATCCGGAAACCTTGGTCGTGGCCGTACAACCTGCGGAATCCCCCGTATTGGGGGGCGGCGCCCCTGGATCACATTCCATTCAAGGGATTGGTCCCAGTTTTATCCCTCCCGTTATTGACCTGTCTGTGATTGATGAAATCATGAGTGTTGCCAGTGAGGAAGCCAGGCAGATGACGCGTGACCTGGCGCGCCTGGAAGGTCTCCTCGTAGGGATTTCCTCAGGGGCGGCGACGGTAGCGGCCCTGAGGATTGCTGCCCGTTTCCGCCCGGATCAGCACGTCGTCGTGTTGTTGCCGGATACGGGGGAACGGTACTTAAGCACCGGCGTTTTCGGCGTAGACGGTTAATAGGCTGCGGTTTGAATACCTGCGGGCAGAGCCTCTCTGCCTGTAGTTCGAATCCTGGCCAATACCACGCACTTCTGACTTGCGATAGCATTCAGGCGATGGTGTGGGGGTGCTATGTCCAGACGTGGTTTGCTCTTGCTTTCGCTTGTCATGCTGGTATGCACCGGTTGCGGCAGCCGGGTCATAGAGCACGCCGATTTTGCTCCCTTTTTCGACGAGTATGGCGTCGAAGGCGCTTTCATTCTTTATGACCGGAGCGCAGATACTTATCACATCTTCAACCCCGAACGCTGCAGAGCGTCATTCCTGCCGGCCTCGACCTTCAAGATCCTTAACTCGCTCATTGCATTGGAGACCGGCGTCATCGAGGATGAAAACGAGGTGTTTCCCTGGGATGGCAGCGACTATGGTTTTGCAGAGTGGAATACTGACCATAGTATGCGGACGGCAATTCAGGTCTCGGCGGTCTGGTTCTATCAAGAACTGGCGCGACGTATCGGATTCGCTCGCATGCAGGATTACGTTACCCAGGTAGGATACGGCAATCGGGACATCACCGGCAATCTGGATTCGTTTTGGCTCGACGGCGCCTTGCGTATTTCACCGGAGGAACAGGTCGCATTCCTGCAGCGTCTCTATGAGGACGCCTTGCCATTTTCGGACGAGACTATGGCCACGGTTCGCGATATCCTTGTCGTCGAGGAAACGGCCGACTACCGGTTATCGGCCAAGAGCGGTTGGGTGACGCGGGTTGAGCCGCAGATAGGGTGGTATGTAGGCTATCTTGAGCGTGATGGGAACGTTTACTTCTTTGCCGCCAACATTGAAACTTCCAGGCCGGACGAGCGATTTGGTCCGGCGAAAATCGCGATCACACGGGCGCTTTTGAGGACGCTGGGACTGCTGCCCCAATGATGGCGACAGTTTCATCGCCGGCAAAGGCTCTCAACGCGTAGGCATACGATTCGAAGTGGTTTCCTGCGGGGTCTCCGGGCGCGCCATGAACTTTTCCCGCGACGTCTGCATGTAACTTCCATAAGGAATCGACCGGTGAGTGTTTCCGTGATGGCCTTCTCGTTGTGGTCTGGTGGATTCGAATGCGCGTGGGCTTCCATCCGCTGGACTGTTGCGCGTCTCGTGTTTTTCGCGACCGCCGGGGCATTTGGGGCCGAAGACGCCGAGATCACGACCGAAGAGCTGATCCGGAGGTTTCAGCGCGGCCAAACACGGATGTTCGATGCACTTTTCGAGCGATACAAGGATTACGTGTACCGGGTGGCGTTCTTCACCTTGCGTCACGTCACGGAAGCTGAGGATGCAACTCAGGAGACGTTTTTGGATGTGCTGCGCGCGTTACCCAATTACGATGTCGAAGGTGCAGCGCGTTTCGAAACCTGGCTCTACCGGGTGACCGTGAACCGGTGCCGGATGCGGATGCGGCGCAAGCTGCCGCCATCATTGGAATGGGATGAGGCGGCGGAGGTATTTGCAGATCTGCCCGACGTGGTCAATGAACAACCCGAAACGGCGTTATTGCGCCAGGAGCGCGAGCGTCATTTGTGGCGCCGGGTGGATTGTCTGCCTGAGGAGCACCGGCAGGTATTGCTGCTCCGCTACGCGTACGACTTTTCGTATCAAGAAATTGCATCGGCAGTGGGAATTAGCGTGGGTACTGTGAAATCCCGGCTTCACACTGCCCATCGCAAGCTACGACATTTGATGGGGGAGTAGCGGCACAGCGTTCTGTAAGAGGTCAACGATGGTTTGGCAGTACAATCCCTATTTCTTTTCATTAGCTTTGGTCGCGGCCCTGGCCTTCGCGTTGGCGGTTTACCTTTTTTGCCGTCGCCCAGGTCCCGGCTCCATTCCACTCGCTTGTTTTATGATCGCGATGGGGATCTGGGCATTGGCGTACGGAATGGAGATCGGCAGCCAGACAGTGCCGATGGTCAAATTGGCGGCGAAGCTCCAATATTTCGGCATTTCCCCCGGACCACTCCTCTGGTTCTTTTTTGCGCTCGACTTCACCGGACGCCACAGGTGGCTGAAATTTCCCCTTGTCGCCTTACTGTTGCTCGTGCCTTTGGTCACGTTGGTTATGGTGTGGACCAGTGACTTGCACCCGTTTATGATCAACAATGTCATCCTTGATACCAGGTACGAGTTTTCCCGCATGACGTGGCGGCCTGGATTCTGGATGTGGATTGATTCTCTGTATGGCTATAGCTTGATGTTTTCCGGAACGGTGCTGTGTCTTGTTGCACTTCGCAGGGTATCCTCCCTATTTCGGGTTCAGGCTTTGCTCATTTCTGTAGGGCTACTCCTCCCCATGGTAACGAGCCTCATCTACATTCTGCAAATCGGATCCACCCTGAAATCGCTCAACGTGGTTCCTTTTGCCTTTACAACGGCGGGCGCGCTACTAACATTAGGGCTTTCCAGGTGGAATTTGCTGGATATTGTGCCCGTAGCACGGAGCGTACTGGTCGAAAAGATGCGCGACCCGGTCGTTGTGCTTGATGTGCGGCAAAGAATCGTGGATCTCAATCCTGCTGCCCTGCAGCTGATCGGCCGTTCGTTCGAGGATGTACTGGGTTGCCAGATTGGGGAGGTTATCCCCTTCCTGCCCCCAATCACGGAACCCTATCTCAACCACGCGCAGGTTTGCAGTGAGGTTGCCTTGGGTACCGAAGAGGTTCCGCGTACGTTCGATGTGCGAATCACGCCACTGCGGAATCGTCAAGATCGATTACGGGGGCATCTTTTGGTGCTTCACGATATCAGTGCGTTGCAGGCGGCATTGCAGCAGGCGCGGGCTGCCGATCTCGCGAAATCCCAATTTGTCAACAATGTCAGCCATGAATTGCGGACGCCCCTTACCAGCATCAAGCTCTACCTTGATCTGCTTTCGATTGGAAGTGAGGCGCGGCGTGGTGAATATTTCCAGAGTATTCATCGCGAAACGGCGCGGCTCCAGACCTTGATTGAGGATCTACTCATGATATCGCGGTTGGATTTGGGGAAATTGAATATGAGTCCGGTGACGGTGAGTGTGAATCAACTGGTTCAGATGCTTGTGCAAGACCGCAGGGAGGTCTTTGCCCAACATGAACTGGCGCTGGTTCTGGATGT
>JAFGNR010000121.1 GCA_016926915.1 Anaerolineae bacterium | reverse complement strand
GCCGGCGCCGGGAAAGAGCATATTGCGTCCCGGAGATTTATTGACCAGTTCGCGCACCCGCCACACGTCGCCGCCCACCGCTTCGCAAACCAGCGCCACCTCATTGGCAAAGGCAATATTGACGTCGCGATAGGCATTCTCGGCAGTCTTGACCAGCTCCGCGGTCACACAATCCGCCGGATCCAGGTCTGCCTGCACCACGTGACGATACAACGCGATCATAGCCTCGGCAGTCTCGGGAGTCTCCCCGCCGCACACCCGGCTTACCCCCCGGAGATTCGCCAGGAGTCTACCCGGCATCACGCGTTCGGGACAGTGTCCCAAGTAAAAATCGACATTCACAGTTTTGCCTGAAGAGGTTTCGAGGAGGGGCTGGACGATGTGCGCCATGGTCCCCGGGGCAATTGTGGATTCGACGATGACCAGCGCTCCGGCCTTGAGCACAGGCCCTAACGACCGCAGCGCGCTTTGCATCGCCGCGTAACGCGGAACGTGCTGCTCATCTACCGGCGTCTCGACGTTGATGGTGATGACATCACAAGAAGCGAGTTCACCATAGTCGATAGTCGCGTGTAGTTGGCCGGCAGCAACCACCGAAGCCAGCAAATCGGCCAATCCCGGCTCCTCCCCCTCGATGGGCGAGACGCCGGCGTTGATTCGCGCGACCCGCTCAGCCTTGACGTCGATGCCGACAACCTTGAAGCCCGCCTCTGCAAACAGACACGCCACGGGCAAGCCGACGTATCCAAGGCCAATCACGCCCAGCCGGGCCGTTCGGGTCTCGATCTTTCGTTGCAATTCCAGAAGTGTTTCCATAATGGTTCGAATACAACCCTTCCCCAAGGTAACATCAGGCAACCGGCGCCGCAAGAAGGTAGCGCTCGCGATCTATCGCACGACGATGCACCGCCAGCAAACCCTGCGCAAACATCGGTCACCACAAAAGCGCGCAGATTATCCGACCGGGATAACCTCGTGGGTTCGTCCAGACTTCACCAATGCCAGCGCCAGTCGCAGCGCCATCAACCCATCCTCGCCGCTAACCGGCGCCGGACGATTCTCCAACACGGCATCTGCAAACGCCGCAAGCTCGGCGCGGAGCGGCTCATAACGCTGTATCGGATAGCGGATCATCCGGCCCTCACTCACGCCTTTGAGCAGACTGAGATGCCCCCAATCCAGACCGGCGGCCTCAGCGTTTTCGAAGAAGAAGAGATCCTGGGTCAGATCATCGGCCAGGAACATACCATGCTCCCCTAGCACCGAGACGGTGCGGGTTTTCTGGGGGGTCAGCCAGTTGATCTCCAACACGCCGGTGATGCCGTTCGCGAAACGCAACTGCGCCGTCACCAGGTCTTCGTGCGCCGTGTGAATCTGCTGCTCGGTCTCGGCAAACACCCGCACGACTTCGTCGCCGCTCACAAATCGCATCACGTCCAGATCGTGCGGCGCCAGATCGACGACGACGCCCACGTCGCGGATGCGAGCAGGAAACGGGCCGACGCGGCGGCAGAAGATCTGGAAGATGCGTCCCAGTTCACCGGAGTCCAGGTGTTGCTTCAAGGCCTGGATCACAGGACTGAACCGCACAATGTGTCCCACCATCAACTTGCGTTCCAGGGACGCAGCCAACGCAATCAACGCCTGGCCTTCAGCGAGCGTCGCCGCGATCGGTTTCTCCACAAGCACATGAGCGCCGGCTTGCATCGCAAGCTCGGCGACCTCGCGGTGAAGGCCGGTCGGCACCGCCACAGTGACCACGTCCGGCTGCATCTCTTCCAGCAGCTTCCGGTAATCCTCATAGGCGGGGACGCCGAACTTGGCAGCGATGTTCTGGGCATTCTCGACATTGGCATCGGCCACCGCTATCAGATCCGTCTGCGCGAGCTCGGTATAGACGCGCGCGTGATGGCGGCCCATGGATCCGACGCCGATTACAGCAGCTTTGAGCGAGGCCATCGCTATGCTCCCATAAACGTATTGACGACGCGCACAATAGTGTCTAGATCATCTTGCGACAAAGCAGGATGCACCGGCAGCGAGACGACCTCTTCAGCAGCGCGTTCGGATTCCGGCAACGTCAGATCAAACCCCAGGTCGCGCGTGTAATAGGTCTGTTTGTGAATCGGGACCGGGTAGTAGATTCCATACCCGACGCCATTTGCCTTCAGATGTTCGCAAAGCGCATCACGCTTTCCATCGCCGACACGGATTGTATACTGATGGAAGATATGTCCGTACCCCTCCGGCGCCGCAGGCGTGGTCACGCCCTGCAGATGCGCACTCAAGTACCGGGCGTTGGCAATCCGCATCTCGTTATAGCGCGCGAGTTTTTGCAGCTGGGTCAACCCGATTGCCGCGTGCACATCGGTCATGCGGAAATTAAAGCCGATGCCATCGTAATAATAGCGGCGCTTCGACCCGTGAGAACGAATCAACTGGCACCGTTCGGCAATGACCGGGTCGCTCGTCGTGATCATCCCACCCTCGGCAGATGTAATATTCTTCGTCGGGTAAAGCGAGAAGGTCCCCGTCCCAAAGGCGCCTGAATGCGTCCCCTTGTATGTAGCGCCGTGCGATTGGCAAGCATCTTCGATGATCGCCAGGCCGTGCTTCTCGGCAATACGGTTCAATGCGCCCATATCCGCGCACAGACCAAATAAATGAATCGGCATGATGGCCTTGGTCTTGGGCGTAATGGCAGCCTCGATGAGATCCGGATCGATGTTGTAGGTGACGGGATCAATATCGACGAAGACCGGCGTGGCGCCTGTGTACAAAATGCTATTCGCCGACGCAATAAAGGTAAACGGCGTGGTAATCACCTCGTCCCCAGGCCCGATTTCATGAGCCAGCAGCGCTACGTGTAGGGCAGTTGTACCATTGGCTGTGGCAATGGCATAGCGAGTGTCACACATCTCGGCAAAGGCTTCCTCAAACGCCTTGACGCGAGGGCCCTGCGCCAACATGCCGGAATCGAGCACCTCGAGAAC
This sequence comes from Anaerolineae bacterium, assembly GCA_016926915.1. GTDB lineage: Bacteria > Chloroflexota > Anaerolineae > B4-G1 > SLSP01 > JAFGNR01. The sequence goes on along the minus strand of JAFGNR010000121.1, from coordinate 11,797 downwards.
CGCTTGCTTCTCCTCGTCGCCAATCAAAGGTTTTGCAATGGGAATCATTCTACTTTCCTCCAGAGTTCCAGTGATATATCAATGATCTCCCCACAGTGGGAGCAATGCGCGTGAACCATACCGTCTTGGACCTCGCCTGGTTGCAGGCGCTGACCGCACGGGCAGACAAAACCGATCAATCGCGCAGGATTGCCGACCACCAGGCCATAATCCGGCACGTCTTTGGTCACCACAGCTCCGGAGCCGACCAACGCCCACGCTCCAATTACGACTTTGGGCAGAATTGTACTATTGGCGCCCAGTGAGGCCCCCCGTTTGACCAGAATACGCCCCAGAACCCAATCATCGGCCGATTTCAGCGTGCCATCGGCATTGATCGCGCGGGGTAAATTGTCGTTGGTGAAACAGACGTGAGGACCGATAAAAACCCCGTCCTCGATCTCGACGCCATGATAGATTGATACGTAATTCTGAACCTTGACGTTGTTGCCAATTCGGACGCCGAAATCGACGTAGACGCCTTTGCCGAAAATGCAATGGGTTCCAATCTCAACGTCCTGGCGAATCTGACACTGGTGCCAGATCGACGTCCCGCTGCCGATACTCGCCTGGTCTGACACCTCAGCTGTAGGATGAATCCGCACATTGGGATGCATATCGCCTCCTTGCTTCAACGTAATTCCCGAAACCAAGAACCCCGCAGCAGGCTGCAGGGTTCCACAAGACCCAACAGAAATGGCAAGAGAGAGCCGCTTCAGACTCACTGCCTGGCGTCGGCGCCCACTACAAACGGTCTCGCCAATACAATGCCACGCGTGATTTTATCACAATTACTGGGTATCGGCTAACAAGCCGCTGATCCGCGCCGCCACCATCTCGATAGCCACTTCATTGAACCCCCCTTCCGGAATAATCACGTCGGCGTAACGCTTACTCGGTTCGACAAACTCGACGTGCATCGGGCGCACTGTTTCGAAGTACTGGTCGATGACCGATTCGAAGGTGCGTCCGCGCTCCTGAACATCGCGCTTGAGCCGCCGGATGAAGCGAATGTCGGCATCACAATCCACGAACAACTTGACATCGAAAAGCTCGCGGAGCTTTGGCTCGCTGAAGATCAAAATCCCTTCTACCAGGATGATCGGTGCAGGAATCACGTGCCGGGTTTTGTCCGTGCGCGTGTGGGTCGTGAAATCGTAGACTGGGATCTCCACCGCTTGTCCGGCCTTGAGCCGTTCGAGATGCTCAACCATCAACTCGGTTTCCAGAGAGTTGGGATGGTCGAAGTTGACGAGGCAACGTTGTTCGTAGGTCAAATGACTGAGGTCGCGATAGTAAGCATCGTGCGGTATATAAGCAATGTGCTCGGCGCCGATTTTACCAAGGATTTGGTGCGCTACCGTCGTCTTACCTGAACCTGTCCCACCTGCAACTCCAAAGATGATACTCCGCATCAAGCCACCTCCTCCGCATCTGGTTGATCGGCGCCGGCGTTGCGTACCGGCGCCGTACTTCCTCTCCCTCGAAACCGCATCCCGGCAAGCCCGGCAACCACCAAAAGCAGCCAACCTATCACCGTTACAGGCGCACCAGGATTGTAGATCACACGGAAGTCAGGCAACAACGTCGTATCGATGGTCAACCGGAGATCTTCAGTATAGAGAGCGCCGCTGCCATTTAGCAGCGTTTCTGTCAGCAGCTCACCGCTGGCGCTCCGGTAGACCTGTACCTGGATGCCAGGAGCCGGCGCCCGCTGTTGCATACGGGCGCGGAAAATCAGGTCGACCGAAGGAATGCCAAAATAGGCATCGGGCGACTGTTCCGAAAGTGAAAACCGCACCTGCTCCTGGGGGACAGCGCCGGATGAAATCAGCAGCGACAAAGCATCCCCGTCATCATCCCAGGCGCGAACTTCAAGCCCCACGCTGCCGCCGGAGCGCACCAGATAGAGACCATACCCCAGGCGCGCAAAGCGCTGGTGATCCAATGCAAGGGCCAGGTCGCGGTCGGGCAAGAAGATTTCTTCCTCGGGCCAGCCGGTCACCCCTACCTCAGTCCAGCCCCAAAGGAGATGCATGCCCCAGCCAAGGATGAGCAGCAGTGCTCCCATACAAACGAGACTACGACGCGCGCGTTCGAGACGTCCAATAGCGGGCCAGGATTCGACGAGCGCGCCAGCGCGGGCAACGAGCGCGAGGGCAAGGAGCGCCAGCGCCCCCCGCATCCATACAGATGCGCGAAGTGTCAGCAAGCCCAACGCATGCAGGGGATCGGTCCAGACGCCCAGTGTGAGACGAACTTCAGCCAGCCAGCGGGAGAAAGCAGCGGCATCGGCGGGCAGCACCGGAGCCTGCGGGAGTACCAGGGAGAGTAACAACAATAAACCGAGAACCGTCAAGACCGCAACGAGAAAGCGTGTCCCGCCGAGCTCTGACCATGCGCGTTCCGCGATTTGCCTGACCCCCATCATGCCTCATCTACACAAAAGGCCCCGAGGATGACGGGGCCTTTTTGAGCCACCCTTGGGAATTGAACCCAAAACCTGGCGCTTACGAAGCGTCTGCTCTGCCGATTGAGCTAGGGTGGCATTCATCATGCGCATTATACTCGGAACCCCTAAGTTGACAAGTCGCTTCTTTATCTGTTTCAGCATCCCGAGCCGGGTAGGGTGCAACTCAGGCTATCGCCTGCCAGACTCTGAAGCGTGGACTCTCCCACGCCAGGGTCACGCGCCCGAAGGCCTCCTGAAGCCAGGGCTCATACTTCAGAAATGCATTCGCGACGAGAAAGAGTGCCCCCCCCGGGCGCAAGACACGCGCGGACTCGGTTATGAATAGACGGGCGACCTCGAAATCAACACCATGCCCCTTGTGAAATGGCGGATTGGTCGCCACAATGTCAAAACCTCGCGGCTCGAAAGCTGCGGCCCCGATCGAAAGCTTCACCGTGGCGCCGGGAAATCCGTTAGCGGTCAGCGTCCGTTGTGTGGAGGCAACTGCACGCGCCGACACATCGGTTGCAGACACTACGGCGCCCCTGCGCGCGGCAGCAAGCGCCACCACACCGGCGCCGCAGCCCAGGTCCAACACGCGCGCACCTAAAGCGATGCGCATGCCGGCGATGAGCGACGCGGCCCCCTCATCCAGATGATCGCCGGCGAAGACGCCGGGACAACTGACCAGCCGGGTTTCGCTTCCATCGACCGATACATCATACGCAGAAAAGGGGACCTCCGGCAAGGGCATCCCCGCTGCCGGACACTGCACGATGCCGGCATGGTAGCCCCCCTTTCTTACCAGCACCCCCAAACCACCGAAGATCACACGGGCGCGCTCGAATGCGCTCTTGATCCCCTCTCGCGTGGCCCCCACCAAATAGATGCGCGCCGCCGGACGCACCATGGCTGCCGCCAGACGGTACAGTTCCTCCTGCACTGCCTGACCTCGAGGTAGGTGCACCAGGGCTAGATCACACCGTCCGGGATGGAGGCCGGTGAAATCCGCCGCCAACGAAAACTCCGGATCCGGCAGCCCGTTGGCTGCAATCGTCGCCTGCAACGTTTCCGCTTCAGCAAGATTCTCGGTCCACGTCACGACGTCTGCGCCCGAACGGGCTGCCCATACAGCTGTAAGGGTGGACCCAGGGCCGGCAACGAAGACCCGTCTGGCAGTAATACGCCGGACCGCCCGCGCCAGCGCCTCTGCGGCCTCTATGCCCTCCGGCATCCCCGGAGCACGATGCAAAACGAGTTCACCGGTGCTCAACAACAACTTCGAGACCTGCATGCGTGACGCTACGCCGCCAGATACGCTAAATGAGTTCAACGTCGACTACAATTCCTTTCGGTAACCCGGTAACGCCCAGGGGAACGTGAACGACGCCCTCTCCCCGGACGAGTGTAAAAATCAGGTTGGATTCCCCAAAAATCGGAATCGCCCATAGGCCGTCGTCCCGCGTCTCCAGTCGCACCGTAGCGAAGAGCTCCCGCCCGCCGGCTCCGGGCACATTTTCGGAAAGCCTGGCCTGCACAGACCCGCGGCGAGGGGGTACAGCGCCTTGCAAATGCCAGAGTACCGGCACAACGAAAATCCGGGTGGTGTTGAGAGCCGAGACCGGATTGCCGGGAAGCCCGAAGACGGGTTTCCCATCACATACCGCCAAAATCGAAGGTTTGCCCGGTTTCACCGGCACACCGTGTACAAGAACACCGGGTTTCCCCAGCCGCTCGATGACGTCTGCCGTGATGTCCCTGGCGCTGACCGAACTTCCGGCAGTGATAATCACCGCGTCCGCCTCCTGATGCGCCCGGCGAGCCACCTGGAAAAGCGTTTCGGCGTCGTCTCGCACAATACCACAACGATAGGGAACCCCGCCCGCCGATTGAATCGCCGCGCTGATCGTGGTGGTATTGATGTCACGGACCTGGTTCATACCCGGCATGACGTTGGGGGGCGCCAACTCATCCCCCGTCGAGATAATCGCCACACGGGGCTGGCGCGCCACGCAGACTTCGGTGATTCCAAGCGCCATCAGCCCTCCCAGCTCTGCTGCGCGTAGCCGGTGTCCCGTATCCATGACACGCTCCCCAGTTTTGACGTCTTCCCCCACCGGAATCACGTTCTCTCCAGACGCCACAGCGCGCAACACCTCGATATCCTGCGAACCTGTCTGCTGGGTACGCTCGACCATGACGACAGCATCCGCCCCCGCCGGCAATGCCCCCCCGGTGTGGATCAGTGCGGCCTGTCCTGGCCCGACGTCCAGCTCGGGCGCCTGTCCCATGCGCAGCTCGCCCACCACGTCCAGATATGCCGGCAGGGATTCGCCGGCGCCCACGGTATCGGCTGCCTGGACGGCATAGCCATCCACCGTGGAGCGAGCAAAATGAGGCAAGGGGTGCGGCGCTGTAATAGGTTCAGCCAAAACCCGGTTCAGGGCCTCTTCAGTAGCACATACTTCACGGACGCCGGCGCCTTCAGGAAGCGCCGCCAATAGCCGTTGCATGGCCTCAAGACGAGGCGTGAGTGTCAACAGTTGTTTCATAGCAGAATCTCCATCCACGAATTCGGCAAAGACTGAAAGCGATCTGCACCGCAGCATCCGAGCCCAGGAAGGGCTTGTTGCTACTGTCATCATACTCCAATCTTGGATTCAACAAAAGCTCCCAAGAAATCGCCAGCGAAAGCGCTTTGTCCCAGCCACGAACGGGGTATAATTGACCCGAATTCACGCGGTGTTATAATGCTACCTTGGCTAAATCAATGCGAAGTTGGTGGATCAAGGAAACCAGCGCGAATTATCGTCACAATGGGTATAGGTCAATAAGCAGTTAGGAGGCAAGATCTTATGGTAAAGGACAATATGATCACCGTAGACGGCAACACCGCGTGCGCGACCATCGCACACAAGACTAGCGAGGTGATTGCCATCTACCCCATCACCCCCTCCAGCTCCATGGGCGAGCTGGCTGATAGCCTGTCGGCAGCAGGGAAAACCAACCTCTGGGGCACCGTCCCACTGGTGGCCGAAATGCAGGCCGAAGGCGGCGCGGCAGGCGCTGTACACGGCGCTCTGCAGACAGGAGCGCTCACGACGACCTTCACGGCGTCGCAAGGCTTGCTCCTGATGATCCCGAACATGTACAAAATCGCCGGTGAACTGACCTCGACAGTCTTTCACGTCTCGGCCCGCAGCCTTGCAGCTCAAGCGCTTTCGATCTTTGGCGACCACTCCGACGTGACTGCTGCGCGCGCTACAGGCTTCGCCTTTCTGGCCAGCTGCTCGGTTCAGGAAGCTCAAGACTTCGCCTTGATCTCCCAGGCAGCCACCTTGGCCGCTCGCGTCCCGTTCGTGCATTTCTTCGATGGCTTCCGCACGAGTTCCGAGGTCAACAAAATCGAATCCATCAGCGATGACGTGATTCGGACCATGATCGACGACGACCTGGTCCGCGCCCATCGCGAACGCGGCCTCAACCCGGATCACCCCGTCGTGCGTGGTATCTCCCAGGGTCCCGACATCTACTTCCAGGCTCGCGAAACCGTGAACCCCTTCTACCTGAAAACCCCCGGCATTGTCCAAGACGCCATGGACCAGTTCGCCAAGCTGACGGGACGCGCCTACCACCTGTTCGACTACGTCGGCGCGCCAGATGCAGAGCGGGTGATCATCCTCATGGGATCGGGCGCCGAAGTGGCACACGAAACCGTGGACTACCTCGTCGAACAGGGCGAGAAGGTAGGTATCATCAAGGTGCGCCTGTTCCGCCCCTTCAGCATCGAACACTTCATCGCAGCGTTGCCCGAAACCGTCAAGGTCATCGCAGCCCTCGATCGCACAAAGGAACCTGGCAGCGCCGGCGAACCTCTATATCAGGATGTCCTGACGGCGCTGGCGGAGACCGGGCGCACGGCCAGGGTCATCAGCGGTCGCTACGGCCTGTCCAGCAAAGAATTCACGCCGGCCATGGTCAAGGGCATTTTCGACGAGATGCAGAAGGACGCCCCCAAGAACCATTTCACCGTGGGCATCGTCGACGATGTGACGAACACCAGCATCGCGTACGACCCGGAGTTCAATATCGAGGCCAGCGACGTGGTGCGTGCACTGTTCTACGGTTTAGGGTCCGATGGCACCGTGGGCGCCAACAAGAACAGCATCAAGATCATCGGCGAAGAAACCAAGCTCTATGCCCAGGGATATTTCCAGTACGACGCCAAGAAATCCGGCGGCGTTACGATCTCCCACCTGCGTTTCGGGCCGCGCCCGATTCGCCAAACCTGCCTGGTGACCTCCGCGAGCTTCCTTGGTGTACACCAATTCGTGTTCTTCGAGAAGTACGACATTCTAGCCTCGGCATCCAAGGGCGCGACGTTGTTGATCAACAGCCCTTATCCAGTCGAAGACACGTGGGACAAACTCCCCCGGCAGGCGCAAGAAACCATTATCAAAAAGCAGCTCAAGGTCTTCGTCATCGATGCCTACGACGTCGCCAAGAACATCGGCCTGGGTGGGCGTATCAACACCATTATGCAAACCTGCTTCTTCGCCCTTTCCGGCGTTCTGCCCAAGGATGAGGCTATCGTCGAGATCAAGAAAGCCATCAAGAAGAGCTACGGCAAACGCGGTGAGAACGTGGTGCTCATGAACTTCGCGGCTGTGGATCAAGCCTTGGAGAACCTGCACGAGATCGAGGTTCCCGCAGAAGCCACAAGTACCATCGAAATGAAGCCCGCCGTGACGCCTAATGCGCCGGAGTTCGTCCAGGAAGTAACGGCAAAGATGATCGCCTTGAAAGGCGACGACCTGCCCGTCTCCGCGTTCCCGGTCGACGGTACGTACCCGGTCGGCACTACACAGTACGAAAAGCGCAGCATTGCACTCGAAATCCCGGTTTGGGAACCTGACGTCTGCATTCAGTGCGGCAAGTGCGCCATGGCCTGCCCCCACGCTGTGATCCGCCTCAAGGTTTACGATCCGGAAATCCTGGAAGATGCGCCTGAAGGCTTCCGCTCCGTCGCGGCCCGGGGGCGCGAATTCAAGGGGAAGATGTTCACCATCCAGGTTTCTCCCGAGGACTGCACCGGCTGCGGTCTTTGTGTGGAAACCTGCCCCGCCAAGGATAGACAAGATCCCAGCCGCAAGGCCATCAACATGACGCCCCAGCCGCCGATTCGCGAGCGCGAAAGTGGTTTCTGGAACTTCTTCTTCAACACGATTCCCGATTACAACCGCGCCGAGCTCAACCTGAAGACCGTGAAGGATTCACAATTGCTGCGCCCGTTGTTCGAGTTCTCGGGCGCCTGCGGGGGCTGTGGGGAGACCCCCTACGTTCGCTTGTTGAGCCAGCTCTTCGGCGACCGCGCCGTCATTGCCAACGCAACCGGCTGTTCATCAATCTACGGCGGGCACATGCCCACTACGCCTTACACCACGAACCCCGAAGGTCGCGGCCCGGCCTGGAACAACAGTCTGTTCGAGGATAACGCCGAGTTCGGGTTCGGCTTCCGCCTGACGTTGGACAAGCAAGAACAATATGCCCGCGAGCTTTTGGAACGCTTCCGGGCTAAGTTGGGTAACACGCTGGTAGATGGCCTGCTCAATGCCCCTCAAATCGAGGAAGCGGACTACGCAGCACAGCGCGAGCGCGTTGCACAGCTGCGCATCCGGATGGCAGAGGAAACCAGCCCCGAGGCGCTCGACCTACTGAGCCTGGCTGACGTGTTGGTACGCCGTTCGGTCTGGATTCTGGGCGGCGACGGTTGGTCCTACGACATCGGCTATGGAGGTCTCGATCACGTGCTGGCGCAGGGACGCAACGTCAACGTGCTCGTCCTCGATACCCAGGTTTACTCCAACACCGGCGGGCAAATGTCCAAGGCGACGCCGCGTGGTGCGGTGGCGAAGTTCGCGGCTGCTGGTCGTCCGTTGCCCAAGAAGGACCTGGGCATGATTGCCATGACCTACGGCAATATCTACGTGGCGCAAATCGCCATGGGCGCCAATGACACCCAGACGCTGCGCGCGTTCCGCGAGGCCGAGTCTTACGAGGGTGCAAGCCTCATCCTTGCCTACAGTCACTGTATCGCCCACGGCATTCCAGACATGAAGTTCGGCTTCCAGCAGCAAAAACTGGCCGTCGAATCCGGGGCCTGGACCCTGTACCGTTATGACCCGCGCCTCCTTGCGGAAGGCAAGAACCCGCTGCAATTGGACTCCAAAGAGCCCCGGGGGGACATCAGGGAATACATGTACAACGAAATCCGCTTCCGCACCCTGTTGCAATCCCACCCGGACCGCGCCGAGGAACTTCTGCACCTCGCCCGGCAGGACGCCAAGGCACGCTGGAACCAATACAAGCAGATGGCAGAAATGGATTATAGCTGGGCCGCCGAATAGCCCTCTCTCTTTTGCCAATGGAGAACTCGCCCGCAGGACCTGCAGGCGAGTTCTCTTTTCTATCTCTGTGGATGCCTTGCGAATTTATCAGATTTCCAATATAATAATTATAAATCTTGTCCAGTAACGAAAGGAGCAGCAGCATGGTGAATCTAGCGACAACTTATCTGGGCATCTCGCTCAGGAGCCCCATTGTCCCTTCAGCCTCACCCCTGACACGTGATCTCGACACCATCTTGAAGATGGAAGACGCGGGCGCGGGCGCCGTCGTGTTGCATTCGCTTTTCGAAGAACAGATCGAACGCGAGGCGCACTTGCTCGACGAAGTGATCGAAGACACTAAATACCGCTATGCCGAGTCGGTCGATTTCTTCCCCCCGCTGGAGGAGTTCCGCCGGGACGAGGAACACTATCTTGAACTCATCCGCGAGGCCAAGGAGGCCCTCGCTATTCCCGTCATCGCCAGCATGAATGGGTTTAGTGCAGGAAGCTGGACCCGCTACGCAAAACTCTTCGAAGAAGCTGGCGCCGATGCCGTGGAACTCAATATCTACTACATTCCCACGAATCCTGCCATCACCGGGCAGCTGGTCGAGGACCTATACGTCGACATTCTGAGTGCCGTGAAGTCCCAGATCTCGATTCCCGTGACGGTGAAACTGAGCCCCTATTTCAGCGCCATGGCGAACATGGCCAAACGCCTCGAGGCAGCAGGCGCCGACGGGCTGGCGCTCTTCAATCGCTTCTACCAGCCGGATATCGATGTAAAAGCCCTGGAAACCCGGCGGAGACTTGCGCTGAGCACATCCGAAGAGATACGCCTGCCGTTGCGCTGGATTGCACTGCTCTATGGACGGGTGAATACCTCACTGGCGCTGACAACGGGCGTGCATACTGTCGAAGACGTCATCAAGGGCGTAATGGCCGGCGCCGACGCGGTCCACGTTTGCTCCGTACTGCTCAAAGAGGGCATTGGGAAAATCAGGGAGTTATCCAGCGAATTGGCAATTTGGATGGAGGCGAAGCATTACTCAAGACTCGACCAGATGCAGGGCATTCTCAGTCACAAGAACACGCCCAATCCGGAAGCATTCGAACGCGCCAACTACGTCAAGTTGATCGGGCTGTAACCGTCCCCAGACATCGGGATATAGACAGGAACCATCATGGGAAAAACACTCTTCTTTACCGGAAAAGGGGATCGCGGCGATACTGCGCGACTGGGAGGCGCGGGCCGGTTGCCCAAAAACGCTGCCTTGATCGACACCATCGGCGCCATCGATGAAGCAACATGCGCCATTGGCCTGGCCCGCGCCCAGGTGCAAGACCCCATATTACAGACTGCCCTCCCTGAGGTCCAGCGCCGCATCTACCGTTTGATGTCGCACCTCTCGGCCACGCCGGAGACGCGCGCTACCTATACGGGTCTGGTAGATACCGACGTCAGCTGGTTGGAGAATTTGATCGCCGAGCTAGAGGAACATCTTCCGGAATTGACCGGGTTCGTCTTGCCCGGAGACTCTCCCACAGGCGCCGCCTGCCACGTAGCCCGGGCCACGATCAGGCGCGCAGAACGGCGGCTCGTCGCCTTCAATGACCTCGAACCGGGCATCGGGCCGGCGAATCTGGCGTTCATGAATCGGCTGTCATCCCTAATGTTCGTTGCAGCCCTCCGGGAAGATGGGTTGGCAGAGCGTCCGTTGACCCTGGCGCGCAGCCAAGCAACGATTCCAGTAAAAAGCCCCTAAATCTACCGGGATTTAGGCGCTTTTTAAGAATGTGGGGTTGATTTTGAAACCTCTAGTGCGTATACTAAAATTGAGTCCCTTGTCGAGGATGATTCACTCGCGAAAAGGAGGGCGCCGTCGACCTCGCAGGTCTCGATAAATGCTCCCTGGGCTTTGGGCGGAAAGACCAGGGTGAACCGCTTATCGGACCGACGAAAGGAACGCTCGCAAAGTAGCGAGCACAGGCAGCATCCAAGCGCTGGGGTAATCAGACAAGACCTGGGACTCTTACATGGAAACACGCCGGGAAACTTCCCGGCGCGTTTTTGTGTGATGCGTCGCACCTCAATCGTCTTCTTGTGCCCAGCTTCCCAAGAGGGTCAGGGGGTTACTACCAAGGGCAAGAACAGCCCGTACGTCGGTTCAGACGTGACGTCCAGGGACAGCGTGACCGTGTGCGGAGATCCGGTCACGCCCGGAGGATCTGTGACCGTGATTGTAACCGACCCTGTGTACGTACCATCTTGACCGGCGTCGAATCCCTGGGGCGTGATGGTTAACGTTTGCCCCGTCGTCCCCTGAGTGGGACTGACGCCAAACCAATTTCCCACCGGAGAAACCTGCCACTGCAACACCGTATCATTGCCCGCGTTGACCGGGGATAAGGTCGCGTTGGGCGGCGTCAACACTCCCGACAAACGGTCATAAGAAAACGAGAGCGTATCGGGCAGGCCGCCCAAGGCCGGGGAAGCTGCTGTGTCTCCCGCAAAGATGTACGCCGGAATCCCTACAAACGCATCACTCCAGTTTCCAGTCGAGCCGCTTAACCAGAGATCATACGCGGGCGTGGGATAGGTCAAATCATAGAATTGGCTCTGCTGGAATGGGTAGACACTCTTGAAGATATCTCCCGCCGTCTGGCGACCCGCAGGAGCGGCCAGAAGCCGGTCGACGTAGGCCGCAGCCGAATCAAAGTAGTTGTTGGCGAAATAAGCGTCCATGCCCACGTCGACGAAGGGGGCGGCATACATCGCAACGCGGCGCTCTGCCTCGTCTAGCGAAGGCGTCCCAGCAGGATCGCATGCCGAGTTCCCCGCCGAGAAGCAGGCATGACTCAAGATCACCACACTATCAGCTGCCAAACGTCCTGCCAAATCCGAGCGAATCTGGTC
>JAFGNR010000427.1 GCA_016926915.1 Anaerolineae bacterium | reverse complement strand
CCTAGCGCCTGCAGATCAGCCAGCGTTTCGCGCCAGGGTTCGTCATCGCGATAATAACTGAAAGAGATATGGGCGCCGCCGCCGGCCAGGCGCAGCGCCACGGCGCGTCCCACCCGGACCGCAGCGCCGGTGATCAGAACAATTGCGTTTTCCACATTCATAAATCCATCCTCAGACAGTCCAAGGCCAGGTAGCCTGCACCTGTGCAGGCTACCTGACAACGCCTGACGAGATACTACATGACCAACGACATGACGGCTTTCTGCACGTGCAGGCGGTTTTCAGCCTCGTCGAAGATCGCGGAGCGCCAGCCCGGCCCTTCCGTCTTGTCCATCACGTAGTTGCTGACTTCGTAGGCGCGATCGGCAGGCAAGCAGTGCATATAGATGGCCTGTTTGTCGGCGGTTTCCATCAACGCCTCGGTCATCTTCCAGCTCTTGTACTGGTCGAAGATGGCTTGAGAGGTTTCCACGTCGTAGTCCCCCACAGGCGGCTGGAAGATGTTGACGGGACACCAGGCCTTGGGATAGACCGCGTGTGCGCCCCTGACGCCGTCCTCGAAATCGTGGGTGATACGGAAGGAACCGCCGGCAGCGCCGGCGTAGGCTTCACACTGCGCAATAATCTTTGGATCCAACGCCATCTCAGGTGGGTGCGCCAGTGTGACGTTGCAGCCCAACATTGTGGCGTACAGAATCGCGGACTGGGGCACGGCCCGGGGCTTGTGGATGCTAGGCGAGTAGGCCCACGACATCGTGAAGTTCACACCCTTGAAGCCGCCGAAGTTCTCTTTGACGGTGAGCATATCCGCGAGACCCTGGAACGGATGGTAGATGTCATCCTCCATATTTAGCACAGGGATATCAGACCACTTGGCGAATTCACGCAGCAAAGCATGGGCGCCGCCATATTCCCACTCCACCGGATCCCCATAACAACGGATCGCAATGGCATCCCCCATGCGACTGAGCACGCGAGCCACGTCCGAAACGCGCTCGGTGCTGTAGGCCACTTCCTTACCCTCCAGAGCCGGCGTGTAAATCTTGCTGGGATCCAGGAAGTGCGCGTGCCCGCCCAGTTGCGTCATACCTGCTTCGAAAGAGTTGCGCGTGCGCAAGGACTGGTTGTAGAACAACATGAAGAGCGTCTTGCTGCGCAAAATCTGGTCATGGTAGACCCCCATGGCGCGTTCCATCTTGAGCCGTTCCGCAACAGCGAGAACCGATTCAATCTCCTCCCGGGTGAAGTCGGTTTCGGCAAGAAAGTCGCGCCCTCGCAAACTCATGGTTTTCATTTCTCGAATGTCCTCCGGTTATTGATTTTGCTCCGACCCCTTCAGGCCGGGAAGCTTCCCCAAATGTAGGGCGGAATGGCATTCCGCCTCTTCCCATGCGCGGCGCACATGAAATAGCCCGCCCCGCCAGCCCTATAGCGACGGATGCACCTTTCCACCTGGAAACAGTCTCGGCGCCTCGATAGCCATACAACGATCTTGCACGAACGGAATCCCGGCGGCTTCGGCCAGAGCGCGGGCTGTCTCGTTGGCGATTCCCAATTGCAGCCAGATCAGGGAAACGTCGCCGCGCGCTTCATGGCGGGCAATAGCCTGCTTTACAACGCCCAGCGCATCTGCAGATGGGCGAAACACATCGACGATATCGATACGCCCGGGCACTGCCATGAGATCAGGATAAGCAGGTCGCCCCAGAATTTCTCCAGCAAACGGATTGACCGGAATCACCTGATAACCGGCCTGGATGAGAAACCTCGGAACACGGTGGGCAGCCTTTTGTGGATTCGCCGACATGCCCACGACCGCCACCGTCCGGGCGCGCAACAGCTCTTCACGCATTTGATCATCGTTCATTATGCCCTCACTTCCTCAAAGAAGCAATACCGCCGGACGTTCCAGCAGCGTCTTGATGCGCCGGAGGAAACGCGCGGCAGGCGCGCCATCGATCAGGCGATGGTCGAAACTCAGACTCAACGTCAGCATATCACGAATTACAATGGCCCCGTCAACCGCAACGGGTTTCGCCGAAATCCGCCCGGCGCCCAGAATGGCGCTTTCCGGCGGATTGATGATGGGGGTGAACGCATCGACATCGTACATGCCGAGATTGGTGACGGTGAACGTACCGCCGGAGAGCTCGTCCGGCAAGCTCGCACCGGCAAGCGCGCGCTGAGCCAGTGATTTGAGCTCACGATTCACATCCAACAATGACTTGCTGCCGGCGTCACGCAGCACCGGTACCACTAGCCCGCGTTCCGTGTCGACAGCTAACCCAATATTCACCTGCGCCATGTGCAGAATACCATCTTCTGTCACCTGCGCGTTGATGTGGGGTTGCTCGCCGAGGGCCACAGCAGCGGCTTTGACCAGGAAAGCATTGTATGCGACCTTTTCCGGAAGCTCCGCGTTCAGCTGCCGGCGCAGCGCTGCCAGCGCCGTCGCGTCGACCTCCATCACTAACGTGACCTGGGGCCGCTCGCGCCACCCTTCCGCGATGCGCTGAGCGATAACAGCGCGCAACCCGGCAAGCGGCGCCGCAGCCGGGGGTCTCTCGGAAGGGCGGGCAGCCGCATCTTCGCCGGTGCGTGTCTCTGTACGGGCGGCGCGTTCGACGTCGTCACGAACGATCCGCCCACGCGGGCCGGTGCCCGATACCTCTACCAGCGAAACGCCCAGCTGCCCGGCGACCCGTCGCGCCACCGGAGTAGCGTGCACCTGCGGTCTTTCCACACGCTCGACATCGGCAACCACCAGCATATCGCGGGGGCCGGCGCCCACAAGCCCAGACAGGTCAATCCCCCGATCGCGCGCCAGTTTGCGCGCCCTTGGGGAAGCACGCACGACCTGGGAGTAAGTGGCTCCGTCCAGATACTCGCCCGGTGGAGATGGCGCCTCGGCAGCGGGAGTGGGTTCCCCGACCTCGATCCGGGCAATCACGGTCTGAACCGGTACGGTTTCCCCTTCTTCTCGAACAATATGCAGGGTACCGCCGGCAGGCGATTCGATATCCAGAGTGGACTTTTCCGTCTCCAGTGTAAACAGCGGTTCACCTTTCTCAACCCGCTCGCCCTCTTGCTTGTACCAGGTTACGATTGTCGCCCGCGTCATCGTCAGCCCTAACTTGGGCATCACCACATCATACCTGCGGGACTCACTGCCTGTGTCTGTTTGTCGTGCCTCGGTCATGCCGGTACATCCCT
>JAFGNR010000426.1 GCA_016926915.1 Anaerolineae bacterium | reverse complement strand
GGGGGTGAGCGTGAGCAACGTCGTATAGACCGCGCCCAGGTTCAGCCGCGTCTCAGCCTCAGACGCCGCCTTGGGGTCGATGCCGGCGAGGGAGACCTTGCGCAAGTCCGCCAACAGGTGCGTGAGATACGCGTTGCGCAAGCTGTCGGGATCGCCGCCATCCACACCGACATTGATCTGCACACCGTTGACCACACTGTGCGCCCGGATCACGCCCGCTGCAATCCCGGCGCGCCCCTTTAGGAGCGCCGCCTGCTTCTCGCGCAGTGCACCAAGCGCCGTATCGATGTGCGCGTCCGGCAGGATACCGCGCAGCGCCTCCTGGGCTTTGATTGCCCGCTCCAGCTTCTCAAATTCGTCCATAAGCCCTCCAAAACATCCTAACCGCAAAGCGCGCAGAGAACGCGAAGCAAAACACCGCGCCTATGCCTTGGGGCTGTCGAAAGAGTGTCTTGGGAGTCGAGAGGTCTCTGCCAGGCGCAGGGTATAAGATCCCTCGATTACGCTCCACGCGCGTTGCTCGTTCCGCTCCACTCGGGATGACGTCGGTAGAAGAAACTCCTCATGGCTCCCTCTGCGGCCTTTGCGGTTAGAGAACCGTCTCCGCCAGTTTCCACAACATCATGGCGATAGGCGCGAGTTTGATAACCTCCAGCCCTACCTTGTGGGTAGCAGCAGCGACCTCGGCTATGCCGGTCAGGAGTTCCGCGACTTCTTTCAGTTTTCGGGTCACACGACCGCTGCTAGGATCGGATTTCGCCAGTTCAGTCTCCGCCGTGGTCAATGCCCCCAAGGCATCCTCGGCATCAGCAGGGTCCGCAATTTCCCCAGCAGCGATCACAGCCTGAACTCGCTGGTGCAATTGCGCCACTTCCTGTCGCAACTCTGCAACGGTCTGCGCGGTAGGAATGTAAATACCGCTTACGACGTTCTGCGCCTTGATAGTCCTTGCGTGGACGCCGCCCCGCTCGATGGCGCGCGCCCATTTGACCAATGCTCCCGCCTGCTCCAGAGCTGCCGCCGGAGCCATGATCCCGTCCACCACGTTCTGCGCCTCGATAGTCTGCGCGGTGATCCCTGGCCCCTTGCCGACAACGTTGCCGTCGCCCACGACATTGTCATGCCCCTGCACGACGGTCACGTTGCCCCCGGCTGCAATGCTGCCGCCGGTTGCCACGGGCGCGGCAATCTGCTCCGCAACCACGGCCCCCGCGCCCGCCGCGATCGCCGGTGCACCGATCAGGGTCTCGATGGTGCGCCGCGCCTCGTCCTGCACCGTCGCCCACCCGCCGGCAGGCAGCCCTTTGCCGCCGCGCAGCGCCGCCACGGGGAAGTCCTCCACCTCGAAGTTGAAAACCGGCGTCTGCACCACGCGGCGCAGACGCCAGGCGCTGGCGGGCACCGCCCGTCCCAGGTGCGTCATCAGATTGCCCACCGTGACCCGCGTCTCGCCGGGGCGATTTCCCGCCCCTTGTAATGCCTCCAGAAGATGCTCGGTGAAAATGCTGAGCCGCCCATCAGGACGGTACTGCGAGGGTTCTTCCTCGCGCGAGGAGGCAAAGATCGCCCGCCCCCGGCCGTGGGCCAGGTCGCGGGCCAACTCTGTGGGGAAAGCCGCCCCGGCAAACCCCGGCGGCAGCGGCGCGGCAGGCCCCGCGCCGGCATCTTTGGCGGTCGCCATCCCTGCGGCGTGACAGCAATCCATGAAGACCAGCAGCCGTGGAGAACGAATCGCGCGCAGGGCCTGGGCGAACTCCGTAGCCCGCAAGAGCGAACCGTGCCGGTCCAGGGGATCGCCGTCGTAAGGCGCCAGGTAATAGACGCCGGCCCGGTCGCGCCACCCGTGCCCGGAGTAAGCGACCAGCGTCGTAGCCTCCGGGTCGGCGGCGGCGCGCTCGCGAAGCCAGTCCAATCCCGCCAGGATACCCGCGCGGGCGGCGGCTGCATTGGTAAGCAGGCGCACGTGCGCCTCGTCGTCGGGGTAGCCGCACAGGTCGGGATCGACCAGCAGCTGGCGCAGGGCCTGGACATCCCGGACGGTGACGGGCAAGGACCAGGGGACGTGCGCCGTGTTCCCGACGCCGATGAGTAACGCGTAGCCATGAGAAAATAACGTAGACATTATGACCTCCAAAGTATAGGTGATAGCGGTCGCCGGTCGCGGAGCGGCGCTCCGCGCTACAGGGCGCGCTTCGCGCGGTATCCTGGAGTACGGCAGGGCCTGCAGTTGGAATAGTCCATGAGACACTCCTGAAGCCAGCCGGCAACGTGTGAAGGTAAGCCTTGAGGTATGCGACAATCTCAAGGGAAATACGCCACGGGTCTACACATGAATGTAGCATTGAGGGTGCAACAAGTCAAGTTGGGGTTGGGGGGTTAGGGGATGAAGAGAGACCTGGCAGGTTTTCCCCAACCCGACCTTCACCCATCCCTATACGACACCGTCATTCCGAGCGGAGTCTTCGGAGTCGAGGAATCTTTCTTGCCCACCTGACGGAACAGACTCGCCCCCACATTGAAACACACCCTGTGAGTGGCTCCCTGCACCTGAAATCAAAACCGTCTCCGACCTCGCAGGTTAGGAAACCTGGCGGGTTGGGGAAAACCCGCCAGGTCTCTCCCCACCTCCCCCCAAAACCACGCCAAGGGGATGTGCTTCTCCCGCGACGCGCTCCGCGCGGGACCCTGGGGGGAAGGGCCCCCCCAGGCTCCTTCACTGCGTTCAGGACAGGCCCCCCTCAGAGTTCAGAGTCCCAGAGTTCAGAGAGGACGGGGGACGCCGCCACCCGAAACCCCACAGCATCAAGACGGTAGAGCGAGCCGTTGAGGTTGCGCACGGCACAGCGGACGTCCCTCCCACTATTGAGGAACGCGCCCCCCCGCAACACCCGTGAGCCCCCGTCAACAGTAGATGTCCACTCCCAGACGTTGCCCGCCATATCCAACACCCCGTAGGGGCTGGCGCCCTCCACAAAGATACCCACCGGCGTCGTATCCCCCAGACCAAGCGCGTCACTATTGCATCGCGTCGCTTCGAAACGATCTCCCCAGGGATAGGCGCGCCGGTCCACGTCGCCCCGCGCAGCCTTCTCCCATTCCACTTCGGAAGGCAGGCGAATGGGCTTCCCAGTCACCTCCCCCAGCCACCGGCAATAAGCAACCGCATCGTCCCAGCTGACGTAAACCACCGGATGGCTCAGTTTCCCTTTCGGGGGGCGACCATCTTCCCAATTCGACGGCGGTCTGTGGTCTGTCGCCTTCACGAAACGCTGGTATTGCGCCTGGGTCACCGGCGTCTTGGCGATAAAGAAGATCTCCACAGGTACACGCCGCGCACCCGATTCTTTTCCCATCCAGAATTCGCCAGCGGGGATCTCGATCCACTCCGGTTCGCCGTAGGGCAAGGTCCAGTAACCGGCGCCGGCCCTGGCCAACGTCTCCATGGCAGTACTGCGCTGCGCAATCCACACGCGCGCGCTGGTCTTGCCCAACCAGCGCATCCAAACCGGCTGCGGCGCCGCCAGGTCTCTGCGCAGTCGCCGCTGCACCATTTCCACAAGCTCGCCCTCCACGCGGCTTTCCCCCACGTCGCGCACAATTTCCGCCGCCAACACCAGGTTGTGGTACCGTTCCGGTTGTTGCTTGCAGTCCGCAATCGCCCAAATCAGGCGCGTGGTGCGCTCCCGGCTGCGCAGACTCAGGTCCCCCGCCTCCAGCAGAATCACCTCCCGCCACCAGGGATCGCCGCAACGCTGCAACGTGTACGCGACGTAATCATCCCGCGCCGCCGCCGCCAGCGCCGCCAGATACTCCTGGAAGGTCAAGTGCGAGAAACCGTAAACACCCTCGCCCCGGGCGACCAGGAGACCGGTGCGCTCCTCGATCACCTTGAGAAACCGGTCAACAGCCCGCGTGACGACCGTCTCGTCAGATACAATGCGCTTGAACTGCGTTGCCAACACGCGCCGCAGCTCCTCCACCGGCAGCTCTTTCTGCTTGGCTTCGTGCATAGCCAGCGCGACCTGCTGTAGAAGCAGGCGCTTGTCTCCCGTTTCGAAGCCGCGATCGGGCAAGACCGGCAGTTCCTGCGCGCCCTTGGCCTCATCCCACTTGCCTAGCAGAACATCCACAGCCTCGCCATACAACTCCGCCCGGCGGTCGGGCAACTTCACCTGGTCGCGGTGCACCAGGGCAATCACCGTCAGCAGCAGCGGGTTGATGGCCAGGTCACGGATGCGCTCGTTGCCCTGGATTGCCGCCAGCAGCTGCCGCGTCTGCTGCGCGGCATAGGTTCGAGCGCTTTCCCCGGCGTCCATTTGCCCCACAGCGACCGCCAGGTGCCAGTTCTGCAGAAAGTGCGCGATGTCGTCGTTGTTGAAATCGCGCACGGTCGCGGTCGTGTAAGCTTCGCCCAACCGCGCCGCGCCAGTGTAGCCCACGATGCGGCTGGTGACCACGTAGCGGCACGTGGGATAGGCCGCCGTGAAGGCTTCCACCATGCGGGAGACGCGGCGACGCAAATTGGGATCGGCGATCTCGTCCAATCCATCGAACAACATCACAGCCTGACCGCTTTTCAGGTAGGGATCGAAGAACTCCGGCGCCAGCGCGATCCGCTCAGCCTTGAGCATCGCCAGCAAGTGTTCCAGGAGCAGGGCGTGACCATCGGCGCCGTCGTCCACAGCGCGGTGGGTCTTGAGATAGGCGCCCAGCTTGCGCAACGGAATAAGAACCGGCAGCCGGCCCGCTTCAGGCAGGCCCAGGCGGGCGGGCACCTCCTCGCTCCCTTCAGCGAGGTCGCGAGCGTAGCGCAGGGCCAGATAGCGAAGCAGGGTGGTCTTGCCCGATCCCGGATCGCCGAGGACGACCAGGCGCGGCGCGGAAGCCAGAGCCTCGTTCACGCTCACGGAGACGGTTTCGGTATGCGCGCGGGTCGCTTCACCCCCGGCGACCTTCCCGGAACGCAGCCCCGGCAGGCGCGGTTCCCCCGGCGCCCGGCGCCGCTCCTCCGCAAGCCAGGCTTCCTCGACAGTCACGGTGCGCTGGCGGGTGGCGCGTAGGGTGATGTAGATATGCTCCAGCTCGATGCTCACAAGTTTGCCGCCGGAACAGATGCCCTGTAGGGTCAAATAACGGGTCCGGGCGATGATGTGACGCAGGTACCGCGCCAGGGCCGACGCGGGTTCCAGAGCCGGTGTTGTCACCGGTTCCTCTCCGATGACAACGCGCGCGCCTACCCCAGCAATGATGACGTGACCGCCGGCAGCCACGCTGCCCTCCGTGGCCACAGGAGCGCCGATTTCGTCAGCAGTCACGCCGCCGGGGCCAGTCGTTTTGTCCCCGGCGCCAGGGAAGAGGGGGACGCCTGCAGGGCGCGCCTCCGCAAAGGGAACCAAACAGATAGGACAACCATGGTAAGAGTCAGGCCACGCTTTGCCGCAGTTGGGACATTTCATGAGACACTCCTGAAACCAGCCGGCAACGTGTGAAGGTAAGCCTTGAGGTATGCGACAATCTCAAGGGAAAT
>JAFGNR010000425.1 GCA_016926915.1 Anaerolineae bacterium | reverse complement strand
GTCAGGAGGGAAAAACAAAGAGGACTTCGCTTTAGCGAAGTCCTCTTGATGCTGATGGGGACGTTGGGGGGCTATTCCACCAATCTACCCATTGCACAACGCCGAACGTTCGGTTTAGTAACGATTGTTCCGGCGCGGCCTGTTGCCACCGCCGCCGCCACTGCCGCCGCTGCCGCCGCGGTCCTCGCGGGGGCGGGCTTCGTTGACCTTCAACTTGCGACCGTCGAGCTCGCGCTCGTTCATCCCCTGGATCGCCGCGTTGCCCTCGTTTTGGTCGGGCATTTCGACGAATCCGAAGCCACGGGAGCGGCCCGTGAACTTGTCGGTGATGATGCGCGCGCCGGTCACCTGGCCAAATGCCTCAAAGGCGGCCTGAAGATCGTCCTCGGTGGTATTATACGACAGATTCCCTACGTAGATGTTCAACTCAACTCAATCCTTTCCTGAAATCTCAGAACATTTACTACGGTGATCGTGGGTCATTGGTGCCCCCCAATGTGGCGCCTTCTCCCTCGACTCCGCTACGTTCGAAATTGTACCACAAATTTCGTGGAGGGGAAGTGAGGCAACGCCAAAAAGGGTCTGTTCCCACCGGATAGCATCTGCCGGGAGATTTGCCCGTTCATCCCATCGCGCATACAATCATCTGAAGGATGCGCCGCCCCGCCCCCTCTGTTCCTCGTCGTCCGGCGCCCCGGAATCTCGGCTGTGATGGAGGCTGCACATGAATCACCGTCCTTTTTCCACTGTGGGATTATGCTGCTGGTTTTGTTGGGTTCTCTATTTCCTTTCTGGAGTTTCCACGCTGTCCCCGCAACGTCGAAGCTGTGCATTCCGTCTATGATGCGGCGACCACGTATGGGGAGGCCGGCAGAGCGGTCTACCTGCCGATGGTTTTGAGATAGTAATGGAGGTGCTCGATGAAACGGAGAGTCCGTCGTTTGTATGTTCTGGTGGGGTTGTGCCTGGTGGGTCTGGTGAGTTTCGCGGCCCCCTTGCATACCGGCGCCGTGGTTGCCGATCCCTGGTGGAATGAGGCCTGGCCTTACCGTGTGCGGGTTGCCGCCGGCGGCAGCGGCGTGATTGGGGCGGCCATCGACTTCACGGCGGCCTTCGAGGCGCTGGGACTCAATCACGCCCTGCTCGATCTCCGCAGCGTGCGCGTGGTCCCGTATACCGGCGCGGCGCCCGGAGTCCCCATCGCCTATGCCGAGACCTACAGCACGCTCCTGGAGGATGCCGACGCGCCGCAGATTGGCTGGCATGGCTCCGGCGTCTACTGGACGGTCAACGACGGTACGGCAGCCGCCGATGGAACGCGCTTTTCCCAGGGGACCGGCTCGCTGAAGGCCAGGGTCGAGAACGCGCCCGGCGGCTATGGCTACCCCGGCGTCGAGCTGCGCATCGCCAACGGCGACCCGCTCGCCGATTGGAGCGCCTACGAGGTCTTTCTCTACGACGTCTGGCCGGAGGTCAACGCCAGCGCGCGCGATCAGGCGCCGGATCTCTACTGGTACAAGCTCTACAATGCCTGCGGCGGCAGCCCGGTCACGCAGGGCGGCCCGCCGCTGGCGCTCGATGGCTGGAATCAGGCCAGCATCTCCCTGAATCCACTGGATAGTTGCTGGCCCGCCGCTGGCCTGGATCTATCCTCCATCACGCGCATGGAGTTCCACACCCGCGATAACGACACGGTCAACGGCAACAGCGGCCTTTGGGATGATGGGGACGTGCTCACGCTCTGGTTCGATAATCTGCGGCTGGTAGATCAGGACGTGGGGACGGTGCGCTGGCAGGTGCAACCCGGCGCGACCCACTACTACGTCTATTTCGATGTGCTGGCGCACGAGGGACACCCGCTTCCCACGCTCGATGCGACGCTCGGCGCCGCGACGGTCGCCGGCGTAGTGGGATCTCCAGAAGCTGGCGGCTATTATCACACGGTCGCCGGGGTTGCCGGGGCGGGCGACCTGGCCATCTGGACTGCGCCCACCGTCGAGAAGATACTGCGATCCCAGGCAGCGCCGGTTCACGAAGCGCCGCTGCGCATTGCGGCGGCGCGCGGCGAATTCGAGCCATTCCAGCTGGTGGTGCGGTCGCCCTCGGCCCGGTCGCTGGCGGTCGCCGCCGGACCGTTTACGAAGGGGGGCGATACGCTGCCGGCGCCCACGCTCCACCGCGTCGATTACGTCGAAGTGACCACGGCGGGCGACCACTTCGACCGCTTCGGCCCCTGGCCCGATCCCCTCTGGCCTCTCGACAACGGCGACACGGCGGCGTTTCCTGCCGGGCAGAACCAGCCGCTCTGGTTCACCCTGCAGGTCCCGTGGGATGCCGCGCCCGGCATCTACCGGGGCGCAGTTACCATTGGGACTGCGACGGCGCCGGTGGAAGTGGAGGTGTGGGACTTCGCGCTGCCGCGCGCGATGCACCTGGATTCCGAATGGGGTTTCGGGTGGAGCGCTATTGTCGAGGATGTCTACCAGGGATATGGCGATTGGACCTGTTACTGGGAGCTGGTGGAGGCGTTCAAGCAGGATTTTATCGATCACCGGATGATCCCCAAAGGGGTGGCCTGGCCCGCGGGTCTCAACTATCCCGGCGGCATCGAGTACGATTGTGAGACGGGTGTGCTGGCTCCGGATGCCTGGGGCGATTGGGATTTCGCCACCATCGGCGGTACCTACATCCACGGCGAGAACGGCTTCAACGGCGGCTACGGGTTCCCGGTATTCTACGGCCTGGGACCTACCAGCAATTGGCCTCCGGATAGCCTGCCCTACTCGTTCTGCGGCGTATCGCGCAGCGGCGTGTTGGGGTCGCAAGCCTATCAGGATGCCTGGACCCAATACCTTTCCGCACTGGATGCTTATCTCGTTTCCGACGGGTACGCGGGCGGCGCTTACTATCACATCGTTAACGAACCGCAGACCTTCGACGATTACACCATCGTGGGGCAGATTTCGGCGCTCACGGCGTCGGCGGCGCCGCACTTGCGGCAATTGGTCAGCGAGCAGGTTGAACCGGCAATCTATACCTATCCCGGCGCCAAGATTGACGTCTGGATGCCGACCATCACCAATTACGAGCCGGTCAAGAGCCACGACCGCCAGGCGAATCACGGCGAGCAGGTCTGGTGGTACTATCTGTATGGCGATGATCCCCCGCTGCCGAATCCGGTGCTTATGAGCCATCCCGGCATCGAGGCGCGGATCACGCCGTGGCTGGCGTGGGCCGAGCGGGTCGATGGTCTGCTGCATTACAACGCTACTGATTGGGATCCTAATCCGTGGGAGGCGCCTAATGTCACCGGCAAGGATAACGGCGATGGGTTCTTGTTCTATCCACCCCGCAAGGATGGCGGCGACCTGGACTTTTGCGGGCAGAATGGCCACCGGTTGGTACCCTCGCTACGCTGGGAACAGCTGCGGGATGGGATGGAGGATTACGAGTATCTCTGGCTGTTCAACGGCGGCGATCCGGTGGTGGGCGTCTCGCAGGCGGCCGATGCCTATGTTGCGCAAGTGGTCCGGTCGCGCACGCGCTTCAGCCGCGTGCCGACCGATCTGCGGGATGCCCGTGTTGCGTTGGCCGAGGCGCTGGTCGGGAAGGTCTGGTATTCGGTCTATCTCCCGCTGCTGACGCGGAAGTAAGGCGTACCAAAACATAGAAAGCATCCCAATGTGAATAAGAGAAGAAGTTACACAGAGCTGCACAGCGGTGGCGCGGAGACTCACGGAGAAAAGCCCTCTGTGAATCTCTCTGTGTGGCTCTATGTAATGATCTTGCAGGTTTACGATGTGCTTGGATGCGCGGTTTCGCGTTTTGCAGTACAATGAGTGGCGTACCGGAAAAGGAGGTCAACTATGGCAAAGTGTACGATTGAGATCGAAATCAAGGGCAACGTCAAGGATTTGCTGGCGCAGACTCGCAAAGCGATCGAAAACGCCGGCGGTAAGTTCGAGGGGAACGAGAAGAAAGGGGAGTTCTCGGTGGGGACGCCCGTGGGCCCCATCGAGGGCGAGTACAAGGTGCGCGCGGGAACGGCATCTACCAAGGGGGCTGTCGAACTCTCCATCACCGATAAGCCGTTCTTCGTCTCGTGTGATATGATCGAGCAGGAGCTGCGCAAGTACATGGAATAGGGCCGGGGGCTAACCGCCGCCGCTGATGGCTGGCGGCAATTTTCGAATACTCACCCTGCACTGCGTCTCTGCCCGCCGGAGGTTTTGTAATGACGATTTTTCGGAACGTGCTCGTTCACGGTGCGATCCTGTCGCTCGTTGCTTCGGCGGTGCTGCTGATCACGCTGCGTATCAATCCGCGCCTTTACTTGCAAGACTATCCCGAGATCATTCAGGAGGCCGCGCCCCCCAAGACGCCTCAGGAGAAACGTCTGGCGCTTCTCCTGGGCATCCCATTTCTGCTGCTGTTGGTCGCCGGACCGCTTCTTTCTACGCTGGACCTGAAACGGCAGAGCGTCGCGGCGTTCTGGCCCCTTTTCGCTAATGCATTTGGGGTGGGGTTTTTCTTCAATCTGGTCGATTTGCTGGTGCTCGACTGGTTGCTCTTTTGCACCCTCACACCGGCGTTTATGGTCATTCCCGGCGCCGAAGACCTGGCGGCCTACAAGGATTACGGCTACCATTTCCGCGCCTTTTTGACCGGCACATTGCTGTCTGTC
>JAFGNR010000424.1 GCA_016926915.1 Anaerolineae bacterium | reverse complement strand
TATCCCTGCTGCCCAGGCGACTGTGAAGGCGTCACAGGATACGCCGGCGGCTGCCCGGCTTGAGGCTGCGAAACACGTCTTTCCGGCGCACGCTGCTCTGGAGCGTGTTGAGCTGGTTGGTAGCCAGAAGATGCACTCGGCTCTTGCCGGGGTTGCGCCGGATACCCGGCACGCGGTGCGGGAGCTACACCAGGTGTTTGCGGATGGTACGCAGGCTGAGGGCGTGGTTGGGCCGGTTGGGCAGGCTGTTGAGAAACCGGATACCCAGACACCGGCGGCTGTTGTTGCCTACCCGGCACAGGGCGCTGGGTAGGCGTTGCTCCTTGCGAAGTAGGGGCTTCTGCCGGTTGGATCGGGCGCGGGGCAGGTCGCTGCTGCGGGCGCAGTTGGGCCGGTTGCAGATGCTCCTCCGCCGGTTCAGGCAGCTGCTGAGAACGACGCCTGCCGGCGTGGTCACGCAGTGGCACGGTTGGTTTCCCCGGTCCCCCCTCGGAATCAGAGGGAGGAACGCCGGTTTGACGGCGCTCCAAATCGTCGCCAGATGGTGGAGACGACATCCCTAGCCTCCTTCTTCCATATGCTGTTCCCGGCCTGCATCCGGGGTCGCCAGCAACGTTTCAAACAACTGTTCGTAATCACGCACCGTGCGTTCCGTCGAAAAACGCGATGCAATCTCCTCGACAGGTCTCGCATACGCCGCGCGGTCATCCAGGACTTCGAGAATCGCTTGCGCCAACCCAGCGGCATCCCCCACAGGCGCAATCTTACCCATGCCGGTCTGCAAAACAGGTTGGCGCACGCCCGGCAGGTCGCTCGCAACAGCTGGAGTGCCCCGCAACATCGCCTCGACCTGCACCAGGCCGAACGATTCTGTGGAATTGAGGCTCGGCACCACGATCAAATCCAGATTAGGATAGAATGCCGCCATCTGCAAAGGGTTGAGCACTCCCAGGAAGGTCCACTGTCCGGCCTTCCGGTAACGTTCGATCTGCGGTTCAAGTTTGCGGGCATAAGCCAGCTCGCCGATCACATCCTTGTATTGGCCGGCAAAGAGAATGCGCGCAGTAGGATAACGTTCCAGAATATGAGGGAAGGCATCGAGAAGCACCCCCACCCCCTTTTCCGCTGCCAATCGCGCCGCCATCCCGATAACGGGATAGTGACCGTCGAGGTCGTGCATCTTGGCAAAAGCCGCCACCCCCGAAGGACCCGCATCCGGCAATTCCACAGGAGGAGGAATCACGACCCGTTTCTCGGAAAACTGGCGCAAATAGGGCGAGTTTTCGGCGAAGTCCTCCGTATACGCAACCACCCGGTGTGTGAAGTAGCCTGCCAGCCGGTTCATCAAATGAACAACCTGGTTGACGGCCCAGTTGAAAGGCCCCGGGGGTAGTTTCAAATCGCAATGATAGGTCAGGATCGTGGGCTTGCGCAGCAACCGCCCGCGTAACGCAACGCCAGCGGCATCGAATTGCGGCAGATGCAGACTGATCACGTCGGCTTCGCGCACCAGCTTCCACGCCAAGAAGCCAAATGTCGGCATGATAACGCCCTTGCTGACGCGGAACCACACCGGCGCCCTGACAATGCGCACGCCGTCGATCATCTCTTCAACGGGTAAATGCCGCGCGTAGCGCGACGTAAGCACTGTAACCTGGTGACCGGCCTGCGCCAGCCCGGTTGCCAGGCGTTCGGCGTAAATCGTCAAACCGCTCGTGTGTGGACGATAATACGTAAGTACGATTAAGACGCGCATCCCTGCTCCATGATCCGGGGAACCAGACTAGATCATAAGCTCCCCAATTTTAGACGTTCCGGCACGCCGGTAAGTTCCAGATTACCCCGCAACCAAAGCAAAAGACGGCGGATAGCCGTCTCCACGTAAACCCGCAACTCACCTGGGTTAATCGTTACGCTTGATCAACTCCTGGATCGACATCCCCCACACGGCAAGCATCACCGCGCCCAATACAATACCCATAAGGTAGGGCAGGGCATGGATGACCACAGCATAGGCGAAACCGGCCTCTCGGGGAACCGCGAAACCCCAGTACAAGGCTTCACGAACGGCAAAGTGAAACGATCCCAGGCCCCCTTGCGAAGGAAAAATCATACCAAATACACTGGCCCACATCGCGGTCATACTCGCGAGCCAGGAGGGTTCCGGAATGAAAGCCTGGCAGGCCCGCAGCGCGGTGTAGAACGAACCCAGGGTGAGCGCCCATAGCAGAACCGACCAGAACAACACCGAGGCCGCAGTCGCCGGCGAGCCCAGAGCCTTGAACCCATCCAGCACTTTCTGCACGGGGCCGAGCCAGCGGTCAGGATTACGAAAATGCAGCCACGCCAGCACACGACGCACTAGCGCCTCGAAGCGCGCGGGGAACAACGCCAGCAGCACGAAGACCAGCACCAATCCCGCCGAAAGCACGCCGCTCAACGTCAGGACCAGATTGACCGAAATCGTCTCACTGAGCTGCCCCTCGGCGACGTAGGTCTGTAAACCGGGGACCAATGGAAGCGTCGCTACCAGCAACACCAGGATAAGCAGCATGTCGAAGACCCGTTCGACGACGACGGTGGAGAGGGCCGCGAGGACATTGACCGGCCCGCGCACGCTAGCGCCGACGGCGCGAGCCGGGTCTCCGGCCCGTAGCGGCAGCACGCCACTGATGAGGTACCCGATCACAATCAATCCCCAGCTATCCCACAGAGAAAGCCGGTTATCCAGCAAAACTCGCCAGCGTTGAGCGCGGACGAACAGGATCACCACAACTAGGACGAACGTCACGCCCAGCCAACCCCAGTGCACGCGCCGCAGCGCCTCACCCACCACGGCAAAATCAATACCCCGTAACGCCACGACAAGCGCCACAAGGCTCAGCAGCAGCGTAATGACGATCTGAACCCCTTGCTTCTTCATCAAAAGCATTATACCACAGCCCGATTTCGAAAACCTCGCACAACGCATTTGGGCCGGAAGGTGGGACGCACTTCTGCGTCTCATAGCAGCACACTCACAGCGTCAAACTCTGTGTTTTCAAGTCCAGCCAAGTGCGTTCCACCTGGGGGCTACGCATCTGAAACACACCCAACGCATTTGACTTAGCGCCCAAGCGCGACTATCATGGTGGCGTGTGGTATGCTCGGCACAGGCACTCGAAGAAATCTCAGTGATCCCACGACCTTATAGCACACTCCTGCTGTCTTCGCGCCCAGAACGAGCCCCAGTCCTGAAGCGTCGTGTCGTCTGGGTTACAGATGCAATGAGGAGGCGCCAGAGTGAGTAAATACAGTCGCAGCGAAATCGAACAGCTCATCAAAGAGAGCAGTTTCACACTTCGAAATGCCGTTCAGAATGCAAAACTCCGCTCCATGCTTGCAGACCACGGATACGATCCCGGTAAGTTAGCCAGGGGCATCGCGCTGGTAGAAGACCTGACCGAATGCCACGCCGCCTATTGTCAACGTGCAGCAGAATACCGGGAAGCGACCTCGGCCTACCATGCGACCTTCAAACATGCCCGGCGGCTCTTCGAACGCCACGCCAGGATTTCGAAGGCGCTCTTCTCGAATCGTCCGGAATGCAGCGAGCGTTTAGGCTTGAATGCGATCCCAACAGACTCTTTCGAGCCGTGGCTGCGACACGCGCGCCAATACTACCGGGAGGCCGTGACCAACGCGCAGCTACAGAATAACCTCGTAGAGGTCGGTCTGTCTCCCGCTATTCTGGGATTGGGGCAGGCGGCGGTTGAAGATACAGCGATGGCCGATCGTCTCCGCGATTCCGCGCAGAGTCTCGCGCAACAGGCGGAACAACAACGCGACATCGCGGCTAAATCGCTCAAAGCATGGATGCGGAAGTTCTGGAAAACCGCGAAGAAGGCATTGGCCAAAAAGCCCAAGCAATTGGAACAGTTGCGTGCCGGGTAGCCCATACGAGTTCATCATTCCACACCAAGACCAAGGGGGAAACATGCTTCTGGCGGTGGACATCGGCAATACGAATATCGTCTTTGGCGTACATGACGGCGTGAAATGGCAGCGCCAGTGGCGCATCCAGACCGTTCACGAGCGCATGCCCGACGAATATGGGGCGCTTTTCGGGCAATTCCTGGAGATGAGCGGGCTGGCGCTGGCCGGTTTCGATCAAGTGGTACTGAGCAGCGTGGTCCCTCCCCTTACTAGCAAATTCCAGATGATGCTGCTGGCGCAAACGGGCGTCGCACCGCTCATCGTGAACCACGAGGTAGATACAGGACTCCGCTTTGCGGTCAAGAACCCGGCAGAGGTAGGCGCGGATTTGATTGCCAATGCGGTCGCGGCATATGCGCGCATTCAGGGCGCCTGCATCGCCGTCGATTTCGGTACGGCTACGACATTCACAGCCGTCTCGGCGGATGCCGTCTTTCTCGGCGTCGCCATTGCGCCGGGGTTGAATCTGGCGGCATCCGCCCTCGCCGGCGGTACCGCCCAACTTCCCCAAATCCGTCTGGCGGCCCCGCCGTCGACGATTGGCGCCGACACCATCTCGGCCTTGCAGGCGGGCATCGTCTGGGGGTACGTGGGCCTGGTCGAAGGAATGCTGGATCGTATGAGCGCCGAGATGGGGGGCAATGTGGCTGCCATTGCTACCGGAGGGTTGTCAGGTTTGATGGCCCCGCTGACAGACCATTTTGTCGATGCGGACGTCGGACTGACCCTTGAGGGTATCCGTTTGATCGGCTTGAGAAACCCTATGGCTTGAGCAGGCGTGACGCTTCTGCAAGCATTTCTCCGATGCCGGATCATCCCGTGAGCGCGCCCCTGGCCGAAATCCTGATTGTACTCCTGTCCGTTGGGGTACGGGTGGCATGGCTGGCCTGGTTTCCCGCAGCGCCCGCCGGGACCATCGACGCAGAGGGTTATCACCTGCTGGCGCGCAATCTGGTCGCAGGCCACGGCCTCTCCATGGCATGGGAAGCCCCTTTCTGCCCGGACAGTCTCCGCACCCCACTCTATCCTCTCTTCCTGGCTGTGATCTACCGGTTGGGCGCGCCCAATCCGGCAGCGGCCATCCCTTTCCAAGTGTTGCTAGAAGCCTTGACCACGGCGTGGGCGCTGCGATTAGGACGCGCTTTAGGCGGGCCGCGTACCGGCGTGCTGGCCGGTCTGCTCTATGCCCTCAACGGCGCCAGCCAGCGCTACACCGGCATACTCTTCACCGAGACGCTGCTGTTGCCTATCCTGGCAGCAGCGCTCTGGGCGACGGTGCTGGCCCTGCAGCGTTCTCGCCCCCGCACTGCGCTCTACGCCGGAGCGCTCTGGGGTCTGGCTATACTCACCAAACCCAATTTACAATACCTGGCGCTCGCCGTGGGTGGTCTGGTGCTTTTCGCCGGATTGCGCCTGCGCACCTGTCGACACCTGGGAATCATGTTCCTTGTCGCGCTAGGGGTCACGGTCATGCCTTGGATGGCGCGGAATCGTTGGGTTTTCAACCGCTGGATGATATCGACGGCTTTCGAGGAAAACGTTGCCCGCGTCAGTGCGGTCGCCGCCCTGGCGGAAGTCGAGGGGATCGCCGCAGAACCCTGGACGCCGACATGGGAAGCGCTCTATGATCGAATCGTGGCCGGGGCAATGCACCAACCAGGAAACACCGGCGCGCCACAAGATCCGTGCCGCCAGCATGATACCGCACACCGCAACATCGCCGCCACGGCGCGCGATATCGTCGTCCGGCATCCCTGGCCCACAGCGCGCGCGCACCTGCGCGGCCTGCTCCATAGCCTGCTCGACGTGGGGCATAACACCTGGTACCCGGCGCTCACCGGAAACGACTGGCGGCACACAGGCGTCGTCGATGACATCTGGGGACGGATGGCCTGGTCGTTGAAAATCGGCGCTGTGGGGGATGCGTTGCAGGCATTCTGGCGGGAACG
>JAFGNR010000423.1 GCA_016926915.1 Anaerolineae bacterium | reverse complement strand
CTCAGTCTGCTGGACGCCGTGGGGGCGGCGATTCAGGCCCGCAATGTGACAACCGTGGGATTGCTGGGGACGCGTTTCACGATGGAAGACCCCTTTTATCGTGAGGCATTGGAACGCCAGGGTTTGATGGTCTTGCTGCCTGACGCTGCCGAACGGGCGCTCGTCAATCGTGTGATTTATGAAGAATTGGTCGCCGGACGTATCCTGCCTGCCTCCCGGGAAGCATTTTTAGGCATTATCCGGCGCCTGGTCGACTGTGGCGCCGAAGGCGTCATCCTTGGCTGCACGGAAATTCCCCTGTTGGTCGATGAAGCGTCGGCCGGTGTACCGCTTTTCGATACCACGACGCTGCACGCCGAAGCAGCGCTTGGCTATGCTATGAAGGAAACAGCGTAAGCCCACAGACCATGGGGGACGGTGGGATCATTCTGGTAGTGGTATCCCCCGGCAGGTTCCGGGGGAGTAGGCAAGTGCAGAGAGCAAAGTATCGTAGCGAAATCAAGCCAGAGTAAGGAGTTATCCATGAAAAAGATTGCAGTGTTGACAAGTGGCGGCGACGGTCCTGGTCTGAACCCCTGTATCCGGGCTGTGACGCGGCGGGCGCTCAAAGAAGGTGTAGAAGTGTTCGGCGTACGTTGGGGATACCAGGGATTGCTCGACAATGATATCACGCCGCTGGAAAGCCGCGATGTGAGCGGCATTCTGGGCAAAGGCGGTACGTTCCTCGGGACGGCCCGCTGTCCGGAATTCAAGGACATCAAGGTGCGGCGCAAAGCAATCCGGCACATGAATCAGCGCGGAATCGAGGGGTTGATCGTCATCGGTGGAAATGGCTCCCTGGCTGGGGCCAATGCGTTGCACGAGATGGGCTTCCCCACCGTTGGAATCCCGGCCTCGATCGACAATGACATCGACGGCACCGATATGGCGGTGGGCGTCGATACGACTTTGAACACGATTGTCGATGCCATTGACCGGATCAAGGATACGGCCTCCTCGCACCAGCGCGCGTTCTTGATCGAAGTCATGGGGCGAGATTGCGGTTATCTCGCGCTGCATAGCGGCCTGGCAGGCGGCGCCGAGCTGATTTTGGTGCCTGAGCGCGAGGGCCCGGATCTGGAGACGATCGATCAGGTCGTGTTGGATGCCTATCTTCACGGCAAGGGCCATTGCATCATGGTGATCGCCGAGGGATGGAAGCCGGGCACGCGGGCGGTGGCGGAGCATCTGTTGGCGCACCGGGATGATCTGGGCTTCGACGTGCGCGTGACGGTGTTGGGACATGTTCAGCGCGGCGGGCGTCCAACGGTTTTCGACCGCACGTTGGCAACGCGCATGGGCGCCCGGGCCTCGGAAGCGCTGCTGAATGGCGACAGTGGCGTCATGATCGCCCTGCGGGGCGGCAAGCTGGAATACTTTCCCCTGGTGGAAGCGGTCAAGCAGCTCAAGCCGTTGGACAAAGTCATGCTGGCATTGGCCGAGGTCATGGACTGAAACGCCGGGTCGCCGGTACACAACTGGCAACGACCGGCGCCTGAGCGCCGGTCGTTATGCTATCACTCTAACGGCTACTTATCGCGGTTTAGCAACTGTGCGGCCAACAGGCGTAGCATCTGATAGGCTTCTCCCTGTCCGGCGGCGCGCTCCAGGGCAGCTAGCGCCTGGTGGTGATAGACCTCGGCTTGCGCCTCCGTGTGGGACCGGCTTCCCGCAGCTTCGAGCAGGTCTTGGGCCCTCTCCACATCTTGATCTGTCAAGATCGAGCTCGCCGCCAGGGTGCGGAATTCCTCGCTGCGGGCCATGCCATGGAGGATGGGCAGGGTCTTTTTCCTTTGCCGCAGGTCCGCGCCCACGGGCTTGCCGGTCCGTTCGGGATTCCCCCACAGACCCAAAATGTCATCCTGCATCTGAAATCCCATCCCTAGAAAATGCCCGAATTCCCACATTGCCGTCACCTGAGCTGCCTCGGCGCCCGCAATAAGCGCGCCCAGCTCGCAGCACAACCCCAGCAGCGCCGCAGTTTTTCCGGCAATCATGCGCAGATAGGCTTCCTCGCTGATAGCGCCTTGCGTCTCGAAGCCGAGATCCAGGCATTGGCCTTCGGTGAGCCATTGCGTGGTGGTTTCGAACCGGGTCAACGCTTCCAGCGTGCGCCAGGCAGGGACGCCAGTATCGCGCAGGCTGGTCATGGCGTGCATGGAGATGGCGAACATGGCATCGCCGGTATTGATGGCTTGCGCTTCGCCCCACAACGCCCAGAGGGTCGGCCGTCCTCGCCGCGTCCGGTCCCGGTCTTCGATGTCGTCGTGAATCAGTGAGAAGTTATGCAAAAGCTCCACAGCGACTGCCGCAGGGAGCGCCTGTTTCCAGTCGCCTCCATGGGCTTCGTTGGCCAGGAGTAGAAAGACGGGCCTCAGGCGCTTTCCGCCATCGTTGCTTGTAGGTTGGAACTCGGCGTCCAGCCATCCCAGATGATAACCAAGCATGCCATACAGGCGTGGTGGACTCTGGGACGAGGGTTGGGCTACCGCCTGGCGCATGGCCGCCTCCAGGGTGGGCAAATAACGAGTGAATGGGTTCATGGGTACCTCTCGCGCGCGAGTCAAGTTCTAGGTGTGTGAAGCAACCGGACTTGCTTCAGGGCTGCGATATCCCGCGCCCCGGTCGCAAACATCGCAGTGTGCAATTGGCGGCGGACGGTCTCCAACTGGTCGTGGAGTGCTTTCGGAGAGTCGAGCGCGGCGCGCAGCACCGGTCCGGCCATCGAAGCAACATCGGCGCCCAATGCCAGGGCCTTGGCGACGTCGATGCCATCGCGTAAGCCGCCGCTGGCGATGAGGGGGATTTCCGGCGCGACGCGTCGCACATTCTGAATCGATTCGACGGTGGTCAAGCCCCAGTCGCGGAAACTGGCGGCGACCTCACGCTGCACGGGATCGTTTGCCCGGTACATCTCTACCTGGCTCCACGAGGTGCCGCCCGCTCCGGCCACATCCAGGGCGGCGACGCCCGCGTCGATTAGTTGTCGCGCCGTTTCTCCAGACAAACCCCACCCGACTTCTTTCACTACCACGGGCGCCGGCAAAGCACGGCACACGGCCTCTATTTTGCGTATCAGGCCGTCGAACCGCGTGTTCCCCTCCGGCTGCAAGGCTTCCTGGAGGGGATTCAGGTGGAGGATGAGGGCATCGGCCTGGACAATATCGACGATGCGCCGGCAATGGTCGACGCCGTATCCGTAATTCAACTGCACCGCTCCCAGGTTGGCCAGCAGCAGAATATCCGGAGCACAGTCGCGTACCTGGAACGTCCACCCTACTTCAGGGCGTTCCAGCGCCGCGCGCGTCGAGCCTAAACCCATTCCAATACCGGCTGTCTGTGCAGCTTCCGCGAGAATTTGATTGATACGAGCTGTGTCTGGGGTGCCGCCGGTCATTGAGGCAATGATCAGGGGAAATGCCAACCGTCTCTTGAGGAAAACGGTTGGCGTATCGATGGCCTCCAGGTCCAGGTCAGGAAGGGCCTGGTGCACAAAGCGGAATTGCTCCAACCCCGAGGTCAGGGTTTCGAAGGAGATATCTTCCTCCAGGTTGATCCGAATGTGATCATCTTTGCGACTTGCCGTCAACCCGCCGGTCATGGTCTCTGCTCCCTATCTCGACAAATCTGTCCCGGCCCAGCGTAAGCAGAGGCCGGAGACCACGCTTGTTTCTGACGTAACGAAGTCATCTTACCGTACCGCGACACAAAGTCAATCTTGACTTTTCGTGCTGCGGAGGCTAAAATAGGCAATACGTTGTTAATGGCTTCTGGGAGCCTGTGGCTGAAAGGATTATGGTCAAAGGAGGGCATGGATGAGCAGTCAAGAAACCTTCGAAAAGGTCCAAGGTATTATCGCAGAGCGTTTGACGATCGATGCTGAGAAAGTAACCCCCGAGGCGCGACTTCGCGAGGATCTGGGGGCCGATTCCCTCGATTTGGTCGAGTTGATCATGGATCTCGAGGATGCTTTCGACATCACGATTTCCGAAGAGGATGGACGCGCCCTCACCAGTTTGACCGTGGGCGAAGCCATCGAGTATCTCAATTCGAAGATAGGGTAACCTGTCTAGGTGGGCGTCGGAGGCCACCGGTGACACCGGTGGCCTTTTGTCATGCTCGTTGGCCTGATCGCAGATACGCACGTTCCCTATCGCGTGCCGGAAATTTCCCCGGACGCGGTCTCCGCGTTACGAGGCGTCGACGTCATCCTGCATGCCGGCGATGTCGATGAACCCTGGGCCCTGGCTCCCCTGGAGGCGCTGGCGCCGGTCTATGCCGTTCGCGGCAACTACCACATCCTTGATCGCTCTGCCGCCGGCGCAGACTTGCCTGAAACCGTGACGTTGGACCTGGATGGTTTCTGCGTGATCGTGAATCATGGCTACGACGTGGTAGGACGGCCGGCTTCGCTATTGTGGAAGGCCCGGTCGGTGTTGCGCAATCTGGTGGGGCGTTGGGACTTTCCGGCCTATGATCGCGCCATCGCCCGGTCGTTGGTCCGACATTTCCCCCGGGCAGATGTCATCGTGTTTGGACATACGCACCGCTATTACGAAGCAGTCTGGGGCGCAACCTTGATCGTGAACCCGGGAGCAGCTTCACGGACATCGTATTTCGGCGCCCCCTTCCCCCCTTCGGTGGCGCATCTGACCCTGCGCTCCGGTT
>JAFGNR010000020.1 GCA_016926915.1 Anaerolineae bacterium | reverse complement strand
CAGGATTCCGTCGCGACTGGCTTCCACCATCGACATTCCATAAATATTGTGGAGAGTGGCATGGCTTGCGTCGCCGTGGTCCGTGTGGTGTTGGACGATGTCGGGCAAGGTGCTGCCGCCTGTCGCGCTAAAAGCGGCGGGTTCGTTCATGTCATTCCAGAACCCGGCGACGCCCGCTTCGATCAACGGGCGATACAGTTCTCCCCACCAGGCGCGGGTACGGGCCGCCGTGAAATCCGGGAAGGCGCAGAGACCGGGCCATACCGGTGCGTGGAATACGGATCCATCCGGCGAGGTACAGAAGTGACGCCCCTGGAGTCCGCTGCGATACGGAGCGTAGTTCGGATCGCGCTTGACGCCGGCATCGATGATCGTGACCAGTTTGATGCCTTGTTCCGCCAAGGCCGCAATCAGGCCCGGCGGGTCGGGGAAGGCATTCCGGTCCCACGTGAAGTTGCGGAAGCCATCCATGTAGTTGATATCCAGGTAGATGGCATCGCAGGGAACATCGTGCTTTCGGAAGTCTTCTACCAGCTTGCGGACGCGCGATTCCGGGGTGTATGACCACCGGGATTGGTGGTAACCCAACATCCAAAGCGGGGGGATGTCGTGCCGTCCGGTAAGGCCGGTGTAGTGTTCCAGGAGCTCCGGAACCGGACCGGCGATGAAGACGAACTGGAGATCTCCATCTCGAAAACGGTGCTCGGCTACATTGGAAACTCCTGCGCCAAGATCGAATTCGGCGTAACCGGGGTTGTCGTAAAAGACGAGATAACTGCCGTTGTCATGCAGGCCAACGTAGGTGGGGATATTGATATTGATAGGGTCGTCGCCCGCGCGGTAGCCTCCTGGATCCTGATTCCATAGCACGTGCGTTCTGCCGCGCCGGTTCCACACAGTGGTGCGCTCGCCCAGACCAAAGAGATGCTCATCTTCTGCCAGGACTGTACGGTGGCGAATTTCTCCCGCAGGTCCCCCGGCTGCATCCAGGGTGACGTGAAGCAGACGGCCGGACGCATCTGCGAAGAAAACCGCCGCGGTCTCGCGGAGTATGCCAACGGTCAGCATCGCAGTCAGTAGGAAGATGGCCTCGTCCGTTTCTACAATATGAAATGGCGGCGGGGACCCGGCATCGAGGGGGCGAGTTAGCGCGTGTGAATAGGGCAGGGTCTCTGGAGTAGTTATGGGTGCAGACCCATAGCGGGTATGCATCACATTGGGCGCGAGGCAGCGAAGGTCCAGGCGCCCGGCTTCGGTGAGAAAGGAGACCCCGCTATCCAGCGGGGTTGTGCGTACCACGCTGCCTGTGGTACGCCAGGATGTGGGCCAAACAGCTCCTTTCGTCTGAAGGGTCCGGACGAATGCCTGAAGCCTGCCGAGTCCTGTGCGCGGCGCCCCGTTGCGTTCCCAACGCGCTTCTGCCCAGGCTTTGCGGAAGGGATACTTGACTGATTCGATGACGTTTTCAATCCCGATAAGCTGGATGGCCTTTACTTTGTCATGCATAAGCGTTGGCATGTGCGAGTCCTTGTTGGGTGAGGTTCAGATGCTCAAAATCCATTGTGCGACCGTCAGGTAGATAAACAGTCCCGTGGCGTCGACGACGGTGCTCATCAGCGGTCCGGAGACGAGGGTCGGGTCAACGCCAAGCAGCGATGCGATCAGGGGCAACAGAGATCCCACGGAGGTGGACCAGAAAACGATGAGTCCGATGGCTGTGCCAATGGTAAGACCCATGAGAGGATCACCTTCGCCGATCCAGGCGCGCAGAAAGCCCGCAATCGCTACGATCAGCCCCATCAGTATCCCCACCCGAATCTCATGCCACAAGACCCGTAAAGCGTCTTTCCGGTCGATCTCGTTGACGCTCAGAGCGCGGATGATGGTCGCAATCGTCTGTGATCCGGCATTACCGCCGGTGCCAATCAGCAGCGGTACATAAATGGAGAGCGCTACGACGCTCTTCAGAACCCCCTCGAAATGCTCCATGACCGAGGTTGTGATCAGACCGGTGATGAACAGCAAGAGCAGCCAGCCGACGCGGCTGCGCGTGACTTCCCAGGTGGAAGTGCGCAAGTAGGGCTTGTCGAGCGGGGCGGCGCCGCCCAGGCGCTGGATGTCCTCTGTGGCCTCGTCTTCCAGGACGTCCACGATGTCATCGATGGTGATGACGCCAACGAGATGTTGGTTGTCGTCAACGACCGGCAGTGCGGTGAGGTCGTACCAGCTCATCAACTGGGCGCATGCTTCCTGGTCAGCGTCGACCGTTGCCGAGATACGATTGCGGTCCATGAAGCTCTGTAACTCGGCCTTGGGAGAAGCCTTGATGATCTGCAGCAAGCTGGCCACGCCCACGAGATGGCCTTCCTTGTCTACGACAAAATAGTAGAGGTACTCGTGTTCCGGCGCCCACTGCCGGATGGCTTCCAGGGCCCGCTCGGCCCACATATTCTGTCCCAGCGCCAGGTACTCCGAGGTCATCAAGCCGCCGGCGGTCTCATCGGCGTGGAGAAGCAGGGGGCTGATCTCCTCTTGGGTTTCCATTAAGCCGAGGATGCGGACGGCGTCTTCTGCCGGAAGATCGCCGAGCAGGTCCGCAGCCTCATCCGGTTCCATCTCATCCAGGATGTTCGCAAGCTGTTCGGGAGGTAGCAGCCCCGCGATTTCCGCGACTTCTTCATCTTCCAGTTTCTCCAGGATGTCGGCGGTTTCTTCAAGAGGCAATCCCTGGAGAATTTGGAGCTGTTCGTCATCAGGAAGATCGCGGAAGATTTCTGCCTGATCGGCGGGCAGCAAGGCTTCGATAATAATCTGGGCTTTTCGTGTCTCGCCGCGATCCAGTAGTTCGTGGATACGGCTGTAGAGCTGGTCGACTCGCTGTTCGCGTGATAAATCCTGCGTACTCATAGACCCCTCCTGGGATGAGCTGGGCGGTGTCGGGGACATGATCGTGACACATCCCGCCAATGCTCCTGTCTGCCAAAAGCCTATTATACCTGTATAGCGCGGCTTGACAAAAAACTGACTTCGATTACAATCACAAGCGTTCGGGTTTTCATAGGACTTTTCAATGCACGAACATGCCGAAGTGGCGGAATAGGCAGACGCGCTGCGTTCAGGGCGCAGTGAGGTTTACCCTCATGTGGGTTCGACTCCCACCTTCGGCACACAGCCCCCGGTCTTACGGGGGCTTTTTTTGTCGGATTCCCGGAATCAGGGTATCATAGAGTCGCCTCGTCATCATGGTTACACCGGCTACAATCCCTATCTCTAGGAGGAAGACAGTGATAGACCCCTCAGCCCTGGATGCACTTCACGTGTTCATTGTTGAAGCCAAGGCCCATACATACGTGGGCAGCGGGATGCCTAGTCTCGCGCGCCGGCCCGGCTCGCACGATCTTGAGTACCGATCCGGCGAGTTCACTTACCTGGACAGCTACTTCGGAGGCTCTGATTTCATAGGGCAAGAAGTGGTCTACGCTCGCGAGTCGCCGGTGTGGGCGATGAACTACTACGGCCGCGTCTTGGATCCCGATCGCATCACCGCAGCGGAGGCGGGACAGGTCATCAAAGCCAGCCTCTCGATTCTGTACGCCGAAGGACGGTTTCTGGGGGGATTCCGTTGCGAGGTTCTGGGATGTAGCTATCACGATACCAACGTAGGATCGTTTACGGCGTTCACCGGTAAGGAGTGGATTGAACGCGAGGGGGTGATGGTGTATGAGTTGTTTTATCATGGCGGGCTGCTCAAGTGACGCCTGCCAGCGGTCAATTGTGGGTTTGGTAGTGTGAAGTAAGGAGTGAACGATGGTAAAGAAAGTGATCGGCATACTGACGTCCGGAGGAGATTGCCCAGGATTGAATGCTGCGATTCGAGCCGTGGGAAAGGCGGCGCACTCATTGGATATGACAGTGATCGGCTATCTCGATGGCTTTCACGGTCTCGTCGAGAATCGTTTCAAACGTCTGGATTCGCACGCGCTCTCGGGCATTCTATCGCTGGGGGGCACAATTTTGGGAACCAGCCGGGACAAGCCCTATAAAATGCCTGCCGGGGAATTGGGCACGATGGATATGACGCCTATTGCCGTGGCAAATTATCACAAGCAGCATCTCGATGCCCTGGTGTGTCTTGGCGGCGGCGGCACCCAGAAGAATGCATATCACCTGATGCAGCACGGCTTGCACGTTATCACCTTGCCCAAGACCATCGATAACGATGTCTGGGGGACGGATGTTACCTTTGGGTTTGATACTGCCATGACGATTGCCACGGAGGCCATCGACCGTCTGCACAGCACGGCAGAAAGTCATCATCGGGTCATTGTAGTCGAGATTATGGGGCACAATGCCGGCTGGCTGGCGTTGGGCGCCGGTGTTGCCGGCGGCGCGGACGTTATCTTGATTCCCGAAATTCCCTATGATATCGAGAAGGTAGCCGAAGCGGTGCTACATCGCAGCCACATGGGGAAACGCTTTAGCATCATTGCGATGTCCGAGGGCGCTACCTCGATCGACGAGGCAGAAGAAACTCCGCGTGAGGCGCCCAACGAAGTCACAAAGAAGAAAAAAGGGAAGAAAAAGAGCGAAGCGGAGGACGCTGCACCCAGCATACCGGCGGTCATGCCCTGCACGGAAAGCGTAAGTATGCGGCTGGCCCGGCGTTTGCAAGACCTCACCGGACTCGAAGCCCGGGTGACGTCGTTGGGTCACTTGCAACGGGGGGGTGGGCCGAGTCCTGCCGATCGTCTCTTGGCGACCCGGCTGGGCACGGCGTGCGCCGAGCTGATAGCCCGTGATGTGTATGGCGTCATGGTGGCTGTTCGAGGTGAGAACTGCGAACCGGCGCCGTTGGAGGAAATTGCCGGCAATCGCCGGATCGTGCCTTTGAACCATCCCTGGATTCAGAGCGCGCGCCTGGTCGGAACTAGTTTCGGCGACTGAGTGCAGAATATAGAAACGGGCCGTTGCGCATTGTCACAACGGCCCGTTGCGTATGCTACGTTAAGGCGCCGGAGGCGTATTCACGACGCCGGGCGGCCAGGCGAAGGGATCGAAGCCCAGTGCATCTGGGTCGAGCACTTCGTATCGCAAGACCGCGCTGCGCCACACCTGGTCGCCAGCGCTGATCTCGTATCCGACAGGTAGATAGGTTTCGCTGTCGATGAAAACCGTCTTCACGGTTGCAGAAGTGTCTGTACTCTCGCTTGCGGAGCCTGTAGTGATGGCGTATACGTCGCCCTCATCCAGCCGCAGCTTCTCAACGATGACGTTTTCGGAATCCTGGGGCAGCACTGCCGCGGCTTCTTCGAATGAGGTGCTGCTTTCACCCGGCGTCACTTTCTCTACCGGCGGCGGCGCATTCGGGTCTTCATCGGGTCGGGGATTTGGATCGGTTTGTGTGGCGGATTCCGATGCCGGCCCTTCTGACGTTGAGGACGTCTGCCGCTCCACGAGGGAATAGCATCCCTGGCTGTCGGCTTCGGGGAAACCGGCAGTGGGGATCCCGGAAGCGGTGAGATTGCACACGCGCTGTGGGGTTGTATAGGACCATTCCAGTGGATTGGCGAGGTCGGTATCTTCCAGGGCATAGCGGATGGTCATCGTCACCGATGGGGCGAGGCCGCCATCGGGTGCGACGTCCATGAGCTGCCAGCTGTCAAGAATGCCATCCTCTGACGTGTACGTCTGGTGCACAATCTGTCCTGGCTCTGTCTGGGTGGCCTCTACCATCTGGGCCAACACCTGGCTGGTAGAGAGCGACTGCGGCCAGAGGGCCAACGCCATCACAACCATGATCAGTGCTGCTGCAACAGCCATCAGCCATCGTTTCTTCATCATCTGCCACCTCCTTTGGCGGTTCAAGTGCTGGTAAAGCCGTTCCGCGAATTCCGGGTCGGGACGTTCGCGAAACTGGGTCAAGAACTCATCGTTCATCTTCTTCCTCCCACTGGCGGCGTAGCCTGGCGACCACCCGGTGCAAGATAGTTCCAACGTTCGACTCACTCAGGCCGGTAAGCTCGGCAATCTTGCGATTGGTCAGCGCCGCGCCATACTTCAGGGCTACGAGCTCTCGTTCGCGCTCCGGTAGTTGGGCGAGAAGTCGTTGCAGGTGCGCGAAGGTCATCCTGCGCTCGACCGTTTCATCCACCCTGGGCATTGCCGGAACATCCACTCCGGCTTCGTCCAGAGATTGCGTGGGATGTTGCCGGCGGAAATAGTCGACCGCGACATTACGCGCGATGGCAAAGAGCCAGGTAGAAAAGCCCGCCCGATCTCTCCGGTATTTTCTCCGCCCTCGCCAGGCTTTTTCGAATGTCGTGGCGGTCAGGTCCTCGGCTTCCGGTCCGGGGCCGAGGCGATAGCGGAAGTAGTTGTAGATCTTGGGCAGGTTTTCCGCGTAGACGGCGGCCCAGTCGATGTCGTGCGGTGTGCTATAGTCTCGTTCGATTGCTTTCATGTGAACGGTCATCTACCTATATATACGTTAGTGTCTTCAGAGTATCACATAATGGCTGCAAAGTGAAGGCATGATTTAGGGTGTTGCGCGGCGGGCTGAGCGACGTATAATCTGCATGTCGCCGTAACCGGCGGTAATTCCAGATGCCCTGGTACAGTTCCCCGGCACGGAAGCCCGGGTTTAGGAGGCAGGTGAATGCGTGACGTGGATTTGCGTAGCGATACGGTGACCCGGCCCACGCCGGCGATGTGGGCCGCCATGGCCGTTGCCGAGGTGGGAGATGACGTGTATGGCGAGGATCCAACTGTCAATCAGTTGGAACTGTTGGCTGCGGAGCATCTGGGGAAGGAGGCCGCGCTTTTTGTCGCCAGTGGGACGCAGGGAAATCTCGTTTCGCTGCTGGCGCACTGCGGGCGCGGCGATGAGGTGATTCTCGGCGACAAAAGCCATACGTTCCGTTTTGAGCAGGGCGGCATGGCGGCGCTTGGCGGCATTATGCCGTTCACCTTGCCCAATCAGCCTGACGGCACGTTGCGCCTGGAAGATATCGAGGCTGCGATTCGTCCTGACGATGCCCATTTTCCCTACACACGCCTGATCTGTCTCGAAAACACCCATAATCTCTGTCATGGCGTTCCACTCACGCCGGAATACACGCGCCGTGTTGCCGGGCTTGCCCGTAACCATGGTCTCAAACTGCACATCGATGGCGCCCGCATTTTCAACGCGGCCGCGGCGCTGGAAGTGGATGTTCGAGAACTGGTCGCGCCGGCCGATTCCGCGACTTTCTGCCTCTCCAAAGGACTTTGTGCGCCGGTGGGGTCAATGGTTTGCGGGGATGTCGACTTCATAGCGCGGGCGCGACGGGCGCGCAAGGTGCTGGGAGGTGGTATGCGGCAGGCCGGCATCATTGCGGCAGCCGGGATCATTGCACTCGAGGTGATGACGGAACGCCTTGATTCGGATCACGCCTCGGCGCGGGTCCTTGCCGAAGGACTGGCCGCCATTCCCGGGATACACGTGGCGCCTGTCTACACGAATATGGTCTATTTCGATCTGGATGAACGGTTGCCTCTGGATGCCTATGAAATCGAGGCCCGGCTTGCCGCACGTGGCGTGCGGATTGGCGCCCGCAGTGCGCGTTCTTTCCGGGCGGTGACGCATTACTGGATCGATGACGAAGCCGTCGACCTGACCTTGGATGCGGTACGGGAGGTTCTGGGGACCCCCGCGGTCGAATCCCCAATCCTACATTGTGATATGGAGGCGGAGCATTGAAACACAGCGAGAGCGATTTTGTGACGTCGGATGGATTGTCATTGTACTACCAGCAGTGGCTGCCGGAGACTGCCCCCCGGGCAGTTCTGGCAGTTGTGCATGGTCTGGGTGAGCATAGTGGCCGGTATGCAGAGTTCGCCGCCTGGTTCTTACCGCAGGATTTTGCCGTGTGTGCGTTTGATCATCGCGGACATGGCAAATCACCGGGCGTCAGAGGGCACATCTCACATTGGTCCGATTTTCGCCTGGAGATCGATGCTTTCTTGCCCTACGTGCGGGAGCAAGTGCCCGATGTCCCGGTGTTCCTGGTAGGGCACAGCATGGGAGGACTGATTGTCCTTGACTATGGTCTCCATGGTGAAGAGCAAGTCAGCGGGATTGTATCTTCGGCGCCTCCCCTTGCGCAAAGCGATTCCATTTCTCCCCTGTTGATCACCATTTCCAAAGTGTTGTCATCGATATTGCCGCGCCTCAACATCAAGACGGGGCTGAGTGCTGACGATCTTTCGCATGACCCTGCCGTCGTGCAGGCGTATCGCGATGATCCGCTCGTGCACGGATTGGCGACGCCGCGTTTCGGGGCGGAAATGGACCGGACCATGAAAGCTACGTTGGCCGGGGCTTCGACATGGCCAAACGGCCTCCCACTGTTGTTGCTTCACGGGGGGAGTGATCCCATTTGCCCTCCGGTTGGGAGTCAGCAATTCTTTGATCGATTGACGTGTGAGGACAAGGAGCGCCGCGCATATCCTGGGCTGCTCCATGAGATCTTCAATGAAGTTGGGCGTGAACAGGTGCTAGAAGATCTCCACGGCTGGTTGAATCGCCAGCTGGCATAACCGGTAGGACGCTTTCAGTTCCGGATGTGATATCCTTGCGCGGAGCGTGTCTCCACGCGCATCGTTATACGCTTTGTTGTTCAGGGGCGTTGCCGGGCGCCACATTGACTCCCTGGGCGACCCACGCTGCGATGAGCGTTGTCAATGGCACCGCGAGCATCAACCCCAGGCTGCCGACCACCGTTCGCACGATTTCTTCGGCGATGAGCTCGCGATTGAGGGTCAGGTACCAGGGTTCTGGGTAGAGGAAGAAGAGAATCAACAAAGGTAAGGCTGCACTGGCGTAGGCGAAGACGAGCGTGTTTATCATGGAGGCCAGGTGGGCGTTGCCGATCTTCATTCCTCGGAGGAACAATTCGCGCGGCGGGAGCGTCTGGTTGGCGCGGGCCAGCTCGAAGACCGTGATGGCCTGGGCCAGGACAACGTCGTCGATGACGCCGGCGGCGCCGATGATCATACCTGCCAGGAGTACCCCGTGCATGTTCAATGTCACGCCGGTGGCCTGCAAATAGAGCGTCTCTTCGGAACCGAAGCCGGTTAGATGCGCGACGTAAGTC
Source organism: Anaerolineae bacterium (assembly GCA_016926915.1). Taxonomy (GTDB): domain Bacteria; phylum Chloroflexota; class Anaerolineae; order B4-G1; family SLSP01; genus JAFGNR01. The sequence continues at coordinate 2,492 of JAFGNR010000020.1, read as the reverse complement.
CAAAGCATTGCCATGATTGCGGTTATGCCCAGACTGGTCAGAAGACCCAGCAGCGCTATGTGGGTGACAGGCTCCCAGCCCTGGATCAGGTACAGTGAAAAGGCCATGACGGTCGCAACGCCTATGAGGGCGACGAGTAGTGGTTCACGGTCAGCCAAGATTTGTGGGAGGATAAATCCTCCGATGATGAAAATGCTCAGTAGTAAACCGCTGAGCGCCCGGACGCCTTGCCACCGCCCGGTCAAAATGGTCACCAGGCTGAAGATGCCGGTCAATGCAGCCAGGGCCCACCAACGGACGCGGTCGGCAACCGCAAAATGGAGCTGGCCATCCGGTCGCTGGTTTACCATGACGAGAATGCGTTGCCCTTCTTTGAACGTCACGTCGCGGGCGGCGGCGCCGGCGCGGTTGTGCTCGACTTCGACGTGGCGCCCCTCGAGATCTCCGGGAGAGAGAATCTCGATCTCAAGACTTTGCATCCCGATCACGTCTCCGTCTGCGCCGGCGCTCAGCGTTTCTTTGCGCACGGTCACGATGCGCGCTTCGACGGTTCGTTCGAGAGATGATGCGGACTGGGTGTAGCTCAGGGGGGGGCGCGTGAAATGCAATGCTCCCATGGTCGCGATAAGGGACACCAATAGTAAGGCGGCAGCGCCTTCGAGAAGGTAACGCATGGTTGTTTTCATATCAGAGACTCCTGATCGGATTATACACCAAGCTGAGATAAGGGGTTTTGTGTTTTATTATCATAAAGTTATAATGATAAAGACGGTGATGAAAAAGGCGTACAGGAGTAAATATGATCGACCGTGATTCTCCGTTGCCTATCTATTTTCAGCTAAAGCAGTTTTTGAAACAGAAACTTGAGTCTGGCGAGTTTGAAGTTGGGGCGCAGCTGCCCACCGAACAACAACTCTGCGCTCAATACGGCGTGAGTCGCGCTCCCGTGCGGCAGGCGTTGATCGAACTGGTGCAGGAGGGATATATCTATCGCCGGGCGGGGCAGGGCACATTCGTGGCTGATCGCGCAGTGACGAAAGAGGAGAACAGCGTCCCATTCCAACTGCTGGCGAATGATATGCGGTGGACATCCTTGCTCAAGCGCACGGTCCGCCGCTGGAACCAGGAACACCCGGATTATACCATTGTGCTCGACGTCAATATGCCGCTTCCCGAAGATTTCCAACGAACGCTACGCTCTGCGGCAGTTCAAGGGAAGGCCCCGGACATGGTGTCCATCGATTTCGTCTGGCTGGCCGGTTATGCCGAGTCGGGCTATCTCACCTCTCTGGATGAGCTTGATCCGGCCTGGTCCGCGCGTCTGAAGGCCGATATGGAATTACCCATTGCTCGTCAGAATCACGTGCAAGGGTGTCTGTATGGGCTGCCGATGCAAGCCGATGTCACCGGTTTGTGGTATCGCCGGGACTGGTTTCGAGCCGCCGGATTGCATGCGCCGGCGACATGGGAGGCTTGGGTAGACCTCCTGGAGTATTTTGCCCAACCCTCAATCAAGGCCCGTTTCGGGCACCAGTCGTCGATTGCATTTCCCCTGGGCCCAAAGGCCCGCGAAGCGACGTTCAACCTGTTGCTTCCGGTGATCTGGGGCGGTGGGGGGGATCTTCTGGATGCCGATGGAGAGTTGGCATTGGCGACGCCGCCGGTTCTCAGAACCCTGGAGTTTTTGCAGGATCTCACACTCACGCGGGGTTTCCTGCCGCCGGGGGCCTCCCTTTTCCCCTGGTGGGAACCCCCACGGATGTTGGCGCGGGGAGAGGTTCCTATGACGTTGGGCGGCACCTATGAATGGCCCGTTATCTCTGAAGAATCCGGCTGGGAAACAGAGGATGATCTCCTGCGCCATCTGGCTTTCGTGCCCGTTCCTCGTCTCTCGGAAACTTATCCTCCCGCAACGTCGTTGGGGGGAACTTCCTGGAGTATTCTGCGACAATCCCCTTTACAGAAAGAGAGTCTGGAGTTGATGAAACTCTCGCTTTCGACGGAGCTCTTCGCACCATTCTACCATAGTACATTGCAGATGTCTCCCATGCGTTCGATCAACCAGGAATTGTCGGCATCCAGCTTGTGGTTGAGAGAGATTTTGCCGTTGCTGCGCCTGGCCCGTCCCCGTCCCATGCTGGGGCCATATATCCAGATTTCGCTACTCTTGCAGCAAATGCTCGAAATGATACTTGCGAAGGGTGCGCCGGTTGCGGAGACGGTGGCGCTGACGGCCCGCTATATCGCATTGCTTCTGAATGATTAGCCGGCGCTCCCGGGTACAGTGCGCTCCCGTGGGCCCGCGATGGTTTCGTTATTGGAGGTGCTGACGTGCACGTTGCATTTTTGAATCCTCAGGGCAACTTCGACGCCCACGATAGCTATTGGACACAACATCCTGATTTCGGAGGCCAACTGGTTTACGTGAAGCAGGTCGCCGTAGCCATGGCCGAACTAGGACATTCCGTGGACATTCTCACCCGTCAAGTGAT
>JAFGNR010000422.1 GCA_016926915.1 Anaerolineae bacterium | reverse complement strand
TGAAGCTCGGACTACGCGTGAGCAAGAGCGCCATCCAGAAGTACATCGAAAAGGTGCGCAAATCACACCCGTCAAGCCAGGACTGGGCCACATTTCTGCGCAACCACGCCAGCCAGATTTGGGCCTGCGACTTTCTTCAAACGTACGACATCCTCTTCCGCACAATATTCGTGTTCGTCATCATCGAGTTGGGCTCTCGCCGCGTGGTCCATTTTAGGGTGACGAGAAACCCGACAGATCAGTGGGTGGCACAGCAACTGCGCGAAGCGACGCCATTTGGAGAAGGACCACGATACCTGATCCGCGATAACGACAAAAAGTATGGAGATTCGTTCGAGCAAGTAGCCGCAGGCATTGAAGTGCTGAAAACGCCGTACAAAGCACCGAAGGCAAACGCAACGTGTGAACGCTTCCTCGGCAGCTTGCAACGTGAGTGCCTCGACTACATCTTGATTCTGAGCGAACGACATCTGCACCGGGTCGTGAAGGAGTACGCCGGTTATTTCAACCACGCCCGGCCTCACCAGGGGATTGAGCAGCACATTCCGTGCCGACCAGAGCGGCTGGAAACACCTCCAGTCAACGGGAAGCTCGTGTCTCGCCCGGTGCTGGCCGGCCTCCATCACGACTACTACTGGCAGGCGGCGGAATGCATTGGGCAAGAGAGAGGTCAACCCCAAGCGATCTGTCACTGAGGCGGGCTTCGGGTTTTTGAGGGCAACCTCGGTTTCCCAAAACTCCGACTCTCACGGATAAAACGGCAATCCGGTTCTCCTCTTTGACAACCGGAGGGATGATGCGCGCCAGTTGCCGGTTCCAATCATCCCAAGAATGATCTCAATCGGCCAACAACTTGAGGCCGACGGTGATAGCCACTCGGTTGAGCAACAGCACACACGGATTCTCTGCTCCCTGCACGACCAGCGACACGTGATTCTACTTCTATCACGGCTGAAACTAGAACGGATGTATTATTCGGCCAGCACAGGTCTTTGCCGCTGACCTGGGCGACGTGATCAACGATGTCGCCGCAGACGACTACAAAGATCCTTACCTGTTCTTCAAAAAGACCTACCTGACCGCTGGATTGAACAACCTGCTGACCCGCGTCCATGCCAAGCTGACCACCGGGCAGGGGCCGTCGGTGGTGCAGATCCAGACCCCCTTCGGCGGCGGCAAGACCCATGCCCTGGTGACCATCTACCACTATCTGAAACACGGCGCGGAGGTCAAGGAGTTGCTTCCACCGGGGGTGGCCCTCATCTCGCCCGACCTCGCGGCTGTGGCCGGGAATCAGTGGAACCCCCTGGAAGGCCGTACCACGGACGGCGTCACCCGCCGTACCTTCTGGGGCGAGGTCGCCTTCTGGATCGGCGGCGCGGAGGGATACGAGGAATTCCGCCAGGACGACGAGCGCCGTATCTCACCGGGTAAGGAAAAACTGCGCCAGTTCCTGGAGGCCCACCAGCCGTTCGTGATCCTGTTCGACGAGATATTGGAATACGTCAACCGCGCCCTCGATGTGCGCGACCAGATCGAGGTCTCCCTGGGCACCCAGACCTTTTCCTTCTTCCAGGAGCTGACCGAGGCGGTCTCTTCCCTGCCACGTGGGATGATGATCGTCACCCTGCCATCCAGCCACCTGGAGGACTTTGGAGAGCAGGAAGAGGAATCCCTGGCCTGCCTGAGCAAGATCTTTGGGCGGGTGGAGTCCATCGAGACGCCGGTACAGGGGGAGGAGGTCTATGCCGTCATCCGCCGCCGGCTGTTCGAGGAGGAGACCCTGCAGCGTGTGCCGATGCGCGAGATCGTCCACCGCTACTTCCAGACCTATCTCCAGCACCGGGACGACCTGCCGGCCAAAGCGCGCGATGCCAGCTTTCGTGACAAGATGGAGATGGCTTACCCCTTCCATCCCGACGTGCTCGACATTCTCTACGAGAAATGGTCCACCTTCTCCACGTTCCAGCGCACTCGGGGCGTGCTGCGGTTACTGGCTAACGTGGTGGAGGACCTGTACCAGCGGGAAGTGCCGTTGGATGTGATCTTGCCTGGCGACATCAATCTGGATCACCCCGCAATCCGCCAAGAGTTCCTCAAGCACGTGGGCACCGAGTACGAGGGCGTCATCGGCTCCGACATTGCTGGCCACGAGGCGAAGGCCCAGGCGCTGGACCAGGCCAACAAGCCTTGGAAGCACCTGGCCCAACGGGTGTCCACTGCCGTCTTTTTCCACTCTTTCAGCGCCGACGACTCGGAGAAGGGCGTCAGCCTGCCCTACATCAAGCTGGCCACCCTGCGCAGCGACACCATCCCTGCCCTGGTCACCGACGTGCTGCAGCGGCTGAGCAACGAGCTATGGTATCTCAACAGCCGAGCAGATGCCTTCTACTTCTCCCGCATCCCCAACCTCAACCGCATGATCCTGGACAAGAAGGAGCTGTTCAACGAGTCCTACGAGCCCACGATGCGGGAGATCATTGAGAAGGAAATTGGGAAGCAGTTCACATCCTACCTGTGGCCTGAGAGCGGCGAGGGCATCCCGGATAACCGTAATCTCAAGCTGGTCATCCTCCATCCTGATGATGCCGGCACGCAGATCCCCGAGTGGATCGAGCGCCGTGGCGAGGGGTTCCGTGAGTACAAGAACACGCTCTTCTTCGCCCTGGCCGATACGGCCGCTTTCGTCAAGCTGCGGGAGGATGTCAAGAGCTACCTAGCCCTGAAAGAGATCGAGGATGGAATCAAATCTGGAGATACGCCGCAGCTGGAGACCAAGCGAGACGAGATTCAGCGCCGCTTACACAGTTTAGCGCGCGACTTTTCCTTCAACGTGCGCCGCATGTACCACACGCTGCAAATTGGCGGCCGGAAAGTGGATCTGGGTCAGCCGGTGGCTGGCAGTGAAACACTGGGCAACTGGTACTGGCGCGAGCTAACTAGCACTGACGTCGGCGCTATAGCCACCCAGTTAGGCCATCGACTTCTGAGCACCAAGTTCCTGGCCGAGAACGAGCAGGTGGTCATGCCCGCCGTGCTCGACCAATTTTACAAGAACCCCGAGCTGCCCGCCCCGGCCGAGCAAGAGGTCGTCGCCCGCGCCATCCAACTGGGCGTGCTGGAAGGTGCCTTCGGCCTGGCCGAGGTGCGTGAGGGCGAGATTGTGCCGGACACGCTGCGGTATCGCGAGGAGATGCCGCTGCTGGCTGTAGCGTTCGAGGAGAGGATCTACCTGGTCTCAAAGGAACGAAGCGCGGCGCTGCAGACGCAGATGGCCCCCGAAGAGGAGGTTGTTGTCACCCCAGAGCCTACAGGCGTAGGCGTCACGCCGGTTGAGGTCGAAGTATCGATACCATCCCCAGGAGAAACAGGCGCTGCGCCAGCTGTGGAACACTTCAAGCGCGTGCGGTTGGTCGTTTCGGGCATCCCTGCCAGCAAGATCGCCGACGTGAACCGGGGTATCCTGATGCCCATCAGCCGGGCCGTGGGGGAGTTCACGTTCACGTTGGAGATCGGCGTCGCCAGCGAGGAGGGCATCTCGAAGGCCACGCTGGAGAACCAGATCAAGGAGACAATCCGGCAGATTGGGGCAAGGATTCAGGATGAGGCTATTGAATAGCCATAGCCGTCTTGGCTACAATCCTTCTACCATCTTCTGCATCCTTCTAGCATTGGCGTGCGAGTAACGGTCAGTGGTGGCAATGTTAGCGTGGCCGAGGATATCGCGCAGTTCGGCTAACGTGCCGCCAGCTTCCAGGTAACGCGAGGCGAATGTGTGACGTAGCGTGTGCGGAGTCACCCGCTGTTTAAGCCCGGCGACCTGGGCAGCACGGCTTACCATGTGTTGTACCGAGCGCGAAGTCAAGCAGGCCTTCTCGTCTCTGGACAGAAACAAAGCACCATCACCAGACTTTGGGCGCACTTCCAGATAATTCTCTAATGCCTTGCGCGCTTCGTTCGACAAGGGCGCACGCCTTTCTTTTCGACCTTTTCCACGTGCTTTGATCCAGCCCGAGCGGTCGCGGAGCGTCACATCCTCAACGTCTAGACCCACAACCTCACCGACGCGTAAACCCGCCCGCGCCATCACGGCGATCATCGCCACGTTTCTCTTGTCCATCCAGTGGCTACCCTCGACGGCTTTGACCAGCCGGCCCAGATCGCGGGCAGTCAGGGTCTCAATCGGCGGCTGCACCCGTTTCACGTCCGAGGTGTTCAGCTTGTTGCCACACGAACGAGCCATGCCTCGCACGGCGCTCAGGTGCCAGTTGACAGTGGCTGCCGCCAGCTTCCGTTCCTCGTACAAGTGATGCTGCCACTGACGCAGCTCTTCGTCGGTCAGCAAGGCAGGGTCGGGTTCTTCTTCGTAGCGGTCCATGTACCACTCATGGAACCGGGCCAGCCCGCGACTGTACATCGCGGCGGTGGATGGGGAATGCTGCTTGAGATAAGCTTCAATGGATTCTGTCCAGGTCATTCTTCACTCCTTTTCCAAGCTGAGATACATTTTGCGAAGCGTTTCACCCCCATTACAAGGCCTCTGGAGGCCCTCTAAAGGCGGTTTTGTTACAGTAAATTGTTATTTTACGAGATGGTACAAACAGCGTACCAAACGGGACCATCGGTGTCAAGGTCAGCTCAGTTTTGAGGTCTTGATGTAGCGTGCCAAAGATAATGAGACTGTGACAAAGATAGTGAGACTCGTTTATCTATAGCATAGAACATCGCCCTGTACGACGTACACGACGTACGTTTGACAGGGCGTTTTTTACGTCATACACTTTTTATCT
>JAFGNR010000120.1 GCA_016926915.1 Anaerolineae bacterium | reverse complement strand
TTCCTCGGCTCCGGGGACTCCGCTCGGAATGACGGGACAGAGGGGGGCCTCGGCTTCAAGGACTCCGTTCGAAATGACGGGGAAGAGGGCGGTTTGGCTGGTTGCTTCCCCTTGGCGGTCTTGGCGGTCTCGGCGGTTTTCTTCCCCCTGGCGGTTTTCTTCCGAACCTTTCGGCTGCGTCAGGTCACGGGGGCGCGCTCGAATTGGCTGTTGTAGAGCTGGGCGTAGAAGCCGTTGCGCGCCAGGAGTTCTTCGTGGGCGCCTTGCTCGACGATGTCGCCTTCGTTCATGACCAGGATGAGGTCGGCGTTGCGGATGGTGGAGAGGCGGTGGGCGATGACGAAGCTGGTGCGCCCCTGCATCAGGGCGTCCATGGCATCCTGGATCAGGACCTCGGTGCGGGTGTCGACGGAGCTGGTGGCTTCGTCGAGGATGAGCATGCGCGGGTTCGCCAGGATGGCGCGGGCGATGGTGAGCAGCTGCATTTGCCCCTGGGAGACGTTGGAGGTCTCTTCATTGAGTACCATGTCGTAGCCCTCGGGCAGGGTGCGCACGAAGTGGTCGACGTAGGCCGCCTTCGCCGCCTCGATGACCTCCTCGTCGCTGGCGTCCGGGCGCCCGTAGCGGATGTTCTCCATGATGGTGCCGTTGTAGAGCCAGGCATCCTGCAGAACCATGCCGAAGAGGCGCCGCAGCCCCTGCCGCGTGAAATCGCGCACGTCGTGACCCTCCACCCGGATCGCGCCATCATTGACGTCGTAGAAGCGCATCAGCAGCTTGACCATGGTGGTCTTGCCCGCCCCCGTCGGCCCGACGATGGCGATCTTCTGCCCCGGCGTCACGCTGGCAGAGAAGTCCTTAATGATGACCTTGTCCGGTTCGTAACCGAAGCGGACGTGTTCGAAGTCCACCCGCCCGGCCACGACGTCCGGCTGCACAGGCTGAGTAGTTTCGGCCGCCTCCTCCGGCTCCGCAAGGAACTCGAAGACCCGCTCGGCAGCGGCCGCGGTCTGCTGCAGGACGTTGGAGATATTGGCAATCTGCGCGATGGGCTGCGTAAAGGAGCGCACGTACTGGATGAAAGCCTGGATGTCGCCAACGGTGATGATCTGCCGGATGGCAAGCCAGCCGCCCAGGATGGAGACGGCAACGTAGCCCAGGTTGCCCACAAAGGTCATGATGGGCATCATCATGCCGGAAAGGAAATGGGACTTCCACCCGGCGTCGTAGAGCGTGCCGTTATAGGCATCGAACGCCGCAACGCTCCGCTCCTCGCCGTTGAAGGCGCGCACCACCTGGTGCCCGCCGTACATCTCCTCCACGTGCCCGTTGACGTGCCCCAGATAGTCCTGCTGCTGCTTGAAGTATTTCTGCGAGCGACCGACCACCAGAGTGATGATCGCCATCGAAATCGGCAGAATCCCCAGGGCAACCAGCGTCATCTGCCAGCTGATGGAAAACATCATGATCAGGACGCCCACCATCGTGGTGACGGAGGTAATGATCTGTGTGAGGCTCTGGTTCAGCGTCTGGCTCACCGTATCCACGTCATTGGTGACGCGAGAGAGAATCTCGCCGTGGTTGGCGCCGTCGAAGTACTTGAGGGGCATGCGGTTGATCTTCCCGGCGATCTGCTCGCGGAAATGGTAGGTCAGGTCCATCGCCACGCCCGTCATCAACCAGCCCTGGATGTAGCTGAAGAGCGCCGAAAGCAGGTACAGACCGAGCAGGGTCAGGACGATGTTGCCGATGTAGTCGAAATCGACCCCGGCGCCGGTCCCCATGATCTGACCCATGACGCCTTCGAACAACTTGGTGGTGGCCCGGCCCAGAATCTTGGGGCCAACAATCGAGAAGATGGTCGAGGCAATGGCAAAGATCAGCACGATGGCGATCCGCACCTGATAGGGGCGCAGCTGCCCGGCCAACTTGGCCATAGTTCCCTTGAAGTCGCGGGCCTTTTCGCCCCGCATCATCATGCCGCGCGGGCCCATGTGGCCCCCGCGCCGCATACCGCCGCGCGAAGGTTCTGGTCTTCGTTCGTTGCTCATGCCAGCTCCTCCCTCTTGAGTTGTGATAGGGCAATTTCGCGGTAGGTCTCGCAGCCAGCCATCAAATCCTCGTGGGTACCCTGCCCCACGATCTCTCCCTCATCGAGCACCACGATCTGTTCGGCGTGACGAATGGTGGAGACGCGCTGGGTGACGATCAAGACGGTGCTCTCGCCGGTCTGTTCCTTCAGCGCGCGGCGGAGCGCCGCGTCGGTCCGGAAATCCAGCGCCGAGAAACTATCGTCGAAGATGTAGATGGGCGGGCGTTTGACCAGCGCGCGGGCAATGGCCAGCCGCTGCTTCTGGCCCCCGGAGACGTTCGCCCCGCCCTGGGCAATCTCGCTCGCCATTCCTTCCGGCTTGGCGTCGATGAACTCGACAACCTGGGCGATGTCCGCCGCCATGCGCAGGGTCTCGGGCGTCGCCGCCTCGTCGGCATAGCGCAGATTGCTTTCGATGGTGCCGGAGAAGAGCACCCCTTTCTGCGGGATGAAGCCGATTTTGTCCCGCAGCTCGCGCTGGGCGACCTCGCGGATGTCCACGCCGTCGATGAGAATTGCCCCACCGGTCACGTCGTAGAAGCGGGGGAGCAGGTTGACGAGAGTGGATTTCCCCGAACCGGTCGAGCCGATGATGGCCGTGGTCTCGCCGGGACGCGCGGTGAAGTTCAGATTGCAGAGCACATTCTCCTCCGCGCCCGGATACCGGAACGAGACATTTTGGAAGGTGATCTCGCCGGCGAAAGGCGTGGGGAAACTGCGGGGCCTCTCGGGATCTGTGATCGTCAGTTCGGTCTCCAGGACATCAGCGATCCGGTCGGCGGAGACCGAGGCGCGCGGCAGGATGATGAAGAGCATCGACAGCATCAGGAACGCCATGACGATCTGGAGGGCGTACTGCATGAAGGCCATCAAATCCCCGACCTGCATCGTCGCCTGGGCCACCTCGTGGGCGCCGACCCAGATGATCAACAGCATCAGGCCGTTCATAATCAACATCATCACCGGCATCATGACCACGATAACGCGGCTGACGAAGAGCATCGTATCCGTGAGATCGCGGTTGGCCCCCTCGAAGCGCCGGCGCTCGAAGGCCTGATTGTTGAAGGCGCGGATAACCATCATGCCGGAGAGATTCTCGCGCATGACCAGATTAAGCCGGTCGATGAGCGATTGCACCTTCTTGAACTTGGGCATAGCAATCTGGAAGACGCCGAAAATCAGGGCAATCAGCGCCGCCACCGCCAGGGCAATGATCCACCACATCGACGATCCCTTGCCGCCGGCCCGGATCACCCCGCCGATTCCGATGATGGGCGAATAGAAGACCATGCGGATCATGATGACGACCACCATCTGAATCTGGGTGATGTCGTTGGTGGTGCGGGTGATGAGCGAGGCGGTGGAGAAGCTATCGAATTCGGCGTTGGAAAAGTGCGTCACCTTGCGGAAGAGGGCGCGGCGCAGGTCGCGCGCCACGCCGGCCGCCGACCGCGCCGAGAGGTAGCCCACGGCGATGATACAGGCTGCCGCAACGAAGGTCAGCAGCAGCATCAACGCGCCTGTGCGCAGAATGTAGCGATTCTGAAGCCGGGCGGTATCCATGCCGAGGGCTTCATACTCCGCGCGGACCGCCACGATGGCCGATTGGATGATCATATTCTCGCCCATCGCCGCGAACCGCTCGTCGATCCCCGCCTGGAGCTGGGATCGCTGGGCTGCGGGCAGCTGCGCCAGCAACGTGAAAACATCCATGCCGGGCGGCAACTTGGAAAGATCGAAGGGCATCTCACCGCCGAGACCCGCCGCGCTTTCGGGATCGGCTGCCAGCTGCTCGATCGTGGAGACGACCAGCAACCCCTTGGCCAGCACCGAATTCAGCGCCGCGCTCTCCGCCGCGCCGGGATCGCGCAGGACGTAGACCGGTTCCGAAGCCAGCGCGGGATAATCCTCGACATAACGCGCGTAGTCCGGCGAGCCGGCGTTCACCAACATATAGGCGTCGCGCACGGCGTCCCCTTCGGATTCGTCCAGGAAGAGCAACAGCTTATCCAACTGGCTTTCGCGGATCGCTTCCGGGACGGCATCTTCCACACCGCTCTGCTGAATGCCGACGTTGACGATCCTGGACATGTAGTCCGGAAGAGAGAGGTCGGCCATGGCCTGAACGAACAGCAGCCCGATGGCCAGCAGGATCATCAGGCGAAACGGTTTTAGATATTTGATCAAACGCAGCATACGGTATGTACTCCTTGAGAATGGCTGCCGGCTTTCAGCTTTCAGCCGTCAGCCAGGGGAATGGATGGGGAATGGGGAATGACGAATGGCGCATGGGAAATTCGTCGCAAGGTTTTTGTGCATGGAAGCGGTATGAAATACGGGTGTGTCATTTGTAGACCGGGAGTTCGGCGGCAGCCTGTCGCATGATGACATCGGGACTGTCCGCGCCGTACAGGGGGGCGTTGGAAGCCAGGGTCCAGATCTCGAGGGTCTTCACCACCAAGCCGCCCGCGCCGGCAGTCCACCGTTCCAGCGTCGTCGCCGGGGTGCGGCTCAGACCCGCGCCGGAGACAATGAGTACAGTAGGTTGGCCCATGAGATCGCCCGCCTCTCTGAGATACCGGTGGATACGACCGGCGGGCCGCCCCAGGTAAGTGGGCGCGCCGAGAACGAGCAACTCGTAATCCACGACGTTGGTGGGCGCCTCCGGGCTGGCGGTGGTCAACTCCACGCGCCAGCCATTGTCCGCCAGGCTTTCAGCAAAGGCGCGCGTGAGCTGCGCCTGGACGTCGCGCCTGTCCGGATGATAGATCGCGAGCGCGGTCCCCACGAAGCCGCCGGGATTGATGACCTCCAAGTCGCTGACAACGGGCGTGTTCAGCCAGGCGAGGAAGGCGCCCTGGAACACCAGCAGCAGCGCCGCCAGCGTGACGCCGGCGGCGATCAGGGTGTGTGCGAAGGCCACGGCGCCGACGCCGGAAAAGACGCGCGCCTGAAGTGCGCGCACCAGGATCGCCAGGCCCAGCGCCAGGGCGACGCAAACGCCGCCCGCGACGGGAGACGCGGGCCAGAGCGTGATTCCGGCCCATGCCAGGCTACCCGCCAGCAGGCCGGCGAGCAGGGCCACGCTCCGGGCCTTTTTCCGGCGCGCTAACCTGACAAAGAGCAAGGACAACGCGACGAGCAAGGCGATCGCCGCCAGCCCGAGACTCCACGCGACCAAGGGCATCTTATGCCTCCTACGGATCTGTGAGGCGTGGCTTCCTCGCAGGCCCAATTCCTGTTGTGTTATGTGTGGGTTCTGTGTTCCGGAACCCGGAGCAACTATAGCACAAAGCTAGGGGATAGGTAGTTAGGAAGATAGCGGGATAGAGGGAGAGGTAGCCGCGCTTTGCATAGCGCGGGCGTTTTCAACGCAGGGGCGCAAGGGCGCCGCGGCGTCCGCAGCGAGAGAAGAGGCGGAATACCATTCCGCCCTACAGGGGATAGCGTTGGTGGAAGTGGTCTATGATGTGCAGGAAATCTTCCGGCAATCGCGAGCGGACCTGGCGCACGATGGGGGCGGGGATCGCGCGTCCCCGATGGGCATCATGGGCCTCAGCAATGGCGCCGGCAATGCAAGCCAGGGTGTCGCTGTCGCCGCCGAGGGAGACCGCCTGCCGCACGGCATCCTCGAAATCGACGGCATCCAGGAAGGCGATGAGGGCCTCCGGAACCGAACCCTGGCACGAGACGTCAAACGCGTAGGTGGGGCGAAGCTGCGCCACGGTGCGTTGCAGGTCGTAGCCGAACCGCCCGCCGATCTCCGCGCGAATCGTCTCTTTATCCGCGCCGGTCCGGGCCAAGAAGACTGCCAGCGCCGCAGCCTGAGCGCCTTTGATGCCCTCGGGGTGGTTGTGGGTGATCTCCGCCGTGCGCCGGGCTTCCCGCAGAACCTCATCGACCGTGGCAAAGGCATAGCCCACCGGGCTCACGCGCATCGCCGAGCCATTCCCCCAGCTGTTGTAGGGTTCCGGATGATCAGAAGCCAACCAACGCTGGAACAATCCGCCATAACCGGCGCGCGGGTAGCGGCGCCCGTAGGTTCGGATCACCGTGGCATAGTCGCCGCCGTACAGAATGGCATCCGCGACGGCGACCGTCAACACGGTATCATCGGTAAAACGCGAACGTGACCGGAACAAGGGGAACGCCGTCGTTTTGATAGGATGGCGCTCGTATACAGATCCAATAACATCCCCGGCAATCGCGCCTAACATCGTTCCGACCTCCTCCTCAACGCACAAGGTTGAAAGCCCACATCATGAAGGCCGCCGAAACGCTCCACACCAGAACGGAGCGCCGGGCGGTCAAAGGCCACACTAATGGTGAATGGTGAATGGGTGAGTGGCGAATCAAGGGGTATTCCAGAGCATGAGGGGGAGGGCCAGGGCGGCGCTCACGGCCATGAGGATGAACATCACGCCGTAATTCCCTCCCGACGCTTCGACCACGACGCCGTTCAACGGCGGGCCGACGATGGCAGCCAGCTGGAGGGCGACGAAGTAAAGCCCCGTGATCAGACCGGCAGCGCCGGACGTCCCTGTGGTTGCTATCACCAGGGGCAGCAGGTTGACGCGGGCCAGCGCGTAGCTAATGCCCGCCGCCACGAAGCAGACCGTGATGAGATCGAGACGCTGCCGTCCGAAAATCAGCGCAGTAGCGCCCACGAAGGCCGCTAGGCCCGCCACAACGGCGGACTTCTGTCCCCAGCGCGTGCCCAGCAAGCCCGCCGGGATCGTAGCCAGAATGAAGGCGCCCACGGTCGTCCCGTAAAGGCGACTGGCGCCCTCCACATCCAATCCCAGCGTGGTGGTCGCATAGGAAGAGACAAAGGCGCCCAACACCTCCACCGCCAGATTGAGGAAAAAGCCGGCGGCGATCAAGCGCGCCAGCATCCCACGAGCGTGGGCGGGCGCCGCCGCGCGCAGCTGCGCCGCGAAACCGGGAGCCGGTTCCACAACGGAGGCCGACGCAAGCGTGGGATCGGGCACCCGGCGGTAGAGCGTGACCATGGAAACTGCAAAGAGCACGGCGGCGCCCCAAAAAGGCAACGAGATATGGACGTCGAACAGGGCCGCGAGCACCAGCGCGCCCACCAGCGTCCCTATACCGTCAAGGAAACGGACGACGCCATTGGCCCGGCTGAGCTGCGCCGGCGGCACGTTATCAGGAAGAATAGCCTGGAAAGGCGAGGCCATGATCTTCTGCGCCAACAGGTAGAGGAGCAGCACAGCGAGAAAGGCGCCGAAAACCTCGCGATTGGCAGCAACCCGCCCATTGGCCCGGGGGTCGATATTGCTCACGACAACGGGCAGCAGGGCGAAACAGACCACACGAACGGGGGTACTGCTCAGGATGAAAGGATACCGGCGCCCCACCCTGCTCTGCACCCGATCGCTCCAGAAGCCCACCAGGGGCAAGATGATCAGCGAGGCGACGTTGTCGAGGGACATAATAGCGCCGGCCCACCCGGCGGAGAGGCCGAATCCGGGCGCCTGCGCCGCGCGCCCCACGGAGAAGCCGGGGCGTCCCGCCTGAAGGAAGAGAGGCATGAGGAGGTTGTAGACAGCATTGAGGGCTGCGACGCTCAGGTGTCCGAATCCGATAGGAATGACCTTGCGAAAGTCGAGTTTCATAGTGATGCATCCTTGACGCGTTGAAGTATACAGAAGACTTTCGGGGGGGCAAGATAGGGGGATAGGTAGCCGCGTTTTCTATA
>JAFGNR010000119.1 GCA_016926915.1 Anaerolineae bacterium | reverse complement strand
GCGTCCGCAAGCCGCCAAGATCGCGCACATTGGTGCATCCATCCCAAGAAAGCATCCGATTTTTCAACACCCCATACCTCCTATACGAAGTGCAATTGATTCCTCAGCTGAAAGGAGAAACTCACCGCAAAGAACGCCGAGAGCGCGAAGAAGACTTTCATTTGCAATGATAAGACCTGACGGTCGTTGACGCACTCTACGGTTAGGTAATCTTTCTCTAGGAGAGCCACTATTCCGTCTGAGTGTTTTCAGGCGATCTGCCCACCACCCTATCTAGAGGAAATCCCATCGCTGCTTTCATAAACGTCGTACACACATCATGAGACCTGAAAACGTCGAGATTGCGGACATTGGCGGGCCCATCTCGGGCAAGAATCTGGAAAAGCATCAATCAGCATTTCCTAGTACAGAGAATCCGACACTACGCAGATTCAGAATCCCGTGTGGCATTAAGTAGCCCAACAACCCAAATCAATTACCTTGCGGATGGCATAGTGTAGGTCCACCTGACCTAAAATGGCGAGAAAGAGAAATCCACGGCATGCATCTATTGAGCAGCACCTACACTAGCAAACTCACTTCTATCATTCATATTCCACCTTCTCTAGTTTCGCGTTAATCTAAAATGGCAAAGTCGAATTTACGGACAACTTCTGATACGAATTCAGGGGAAGTTTCAGGTAATCCAAGATTTGTGGCAACCAAGAAGGCAATGCTGTCAGGTACCATTCACAATGTGCGGAACTTTGCACCTTCGTCAACGTAATCTCGGCCCGGCTGATGGCTTTCAACAGTCGCACAGCTGTCGGGCGCTGGGTGGCGCGCCGTGGCTGGCCTTCATACAATCCGGTCAGCCTTTGATCATCCGCCAGCAAGCCCCGCGCGACTTGGGTTTCGCTCAAGGTCAGCCAGCGCAAGGCCAACAGCAACAAGCGTGTCAGGCCCAGGATTTGCTCGTCGCGCCAGACAAACAGCGGGCGCAGGCCGATGGGACGATCTTTGAGCTTGTGAAAGTCATGTTCCAGATGCCAGCCTTCCTGGTACGTAGTCGTGGCTTGCTGCAACCGCAAAGCCACTTCCGGGGCATTGGTCACTTGCAGTTGCCAACCGAAGTGGTGTTGCGTCGCGGTGGTCGCCGCCGCTTGCCGTTCCACACAGGTAATACGGTAATGCACCGGGACGACCTCGCGGGGCGGGCGCGGGGCACTGCCGCGTCCTCGCCCCACATAGCGCGTCTCGCGTTGTTCCACCCGCTCCCAGTGGGACTGCAACAAACCTTCCACTTGATGACGTTTCACGATGGTCGCAATGCGCGCTTGCAAGTCTTCCTTCTCACGAATCGGCCGTCTTCCGCGTCCGGGTTCCGGCGTCAGTGCCCGCAATTCGGCTTCCGCCTGTTGCAAGCGCGTCTCCAGGGATTGGGCCTGAGTCGCTGCCATGTCAGGCGAATAAACCCATTGCAAACGTTCCTCCCAACTCACCGTTTGTCCTTCAATTGCCACCGTCAGGGTATGTGCCCATTCACAGCCGGCTCCCTTGCTCTCCCTGTCCCCCCAGAACAACGTCAAGCTCTCACACGTCTCCCGTTGTGCGACCCACGTCTCCCATTGCTCCGCACTGTACAAGTTGCGCGGGAGGCGTGTCAGATAGTAGTCTCCCGCCAGGGCCATGTGGGCGCGAGTTGTCAAAACCGCCATCTTGCAGTCGCCGACACACAACAGCCCGGTTTTCCCCAGGATTTCCCGCACCCGCTGGTACAACGGCACCTACAACCCCTCGTCTGCCCTCTGCCCCGCCGGTTCCGCCGACGCAGCCATCAACTTCAGTTGTGGCAAGTCCGGTCGGTGGTCTTTGCTGTACCCATATTGCATCACACCCGTCTCGGTGATTTCGTGATACCCATAGCTGGTCGTACTATCCAGACAGACGCATTCCGCCTCCAGGGCATAGACTTGCGTCTGCGCGCGCCACAGGCTGCTTTCCAGTGCCTCCCATTTCTCGGTGTCACTGAAGCGGCGCAGCAAGTTCCCCAAGCGATCATCGCTGAAGTCTACCCGCCGCAGCGGCTGCCCCAACAACTGTTCCAGCGTCCGGCGATGCCGCCACGCCCAGTCCTCGATCCCCAACTTGCGGTGATCACCTTCCGCCAGAATGTACGCCAGCCACGTAATCACCAGGTCGCCATTCGTCAGCCCTTGTTGCAGGCCGTGCGTCCCCAGGTGCGTTCACCGCCTGGTCCAGTTCCAGTGTCTGGCCCAGGCTTAGCAATAACGGAATATCATCGATGCGTTCATGTGTTAAGGTTAAATTGCCCATACGGGCTAGCTACCAGAAATTCGCGTTTTTGGGTGCTTTTTACGCGAAACTAGAGCATCTTCTGTGTTTTGGGATAATAATGGTCTATTAAAGTGCTAAATCTCGAATTGGTAACAATATCACTATCTCGCTCTCTGGATGAGTGCAATACACCGAGAATTTCTAGGAATTCCCTTTTCTCTGCTTCTGAAAGCTTGCGGTATTCACTTCGCCATACGTCGGCCTGGCTTGCGTATTGATTTCGATATATGATGTAACGATCTGGCATAGCAATGACCTCCAAGAATTCCTCATACGATTTACCAAATGCGGCCTCAAAGAAAGTAGGATTGGGGCTAACCATGCCATGAGTAGCATTCAAAACACATTGTATCCCTCTTAAGTATCTCCAAGTCCAGTTTACCGAGACGAAGTGTCTGTCCACATCATCAATCGGCACGTAACGCATAGGAAAACCAGTTACTCGGATATCAAGCTCATTTGAAAGCTCTAGATTCACTCGGAGACGACGATAAAAACTTTCCGGCGTATCCTCAAAGTTAAACATAACGTAGGTTGTAAATTGGATGAAACCTTTTTCGGCAAGCAAGTGAACAGCTCGACGATACTCAAATTCTACAGCATCATAGTCAAAAGCAAGCCTTACTGGCGACAGACACACTGAGGAAAGTAAGTCGGCCACTGGATGAGTAATCAATCTTGCGTCTATGCCCTGATTAAAGTCCACTATCCGTTTCTTACCATTCCATTTCGCACCCTTGTGAAATCCCTGTTCTCGGATATCTTGAATGACCTGAGGTAAACACGGTAACGCCAGGATATTATTGTCGAGTAAAATGATATCTTGACGCTCCCCATACTTCTTTCTAACAGCCTCCAATTGCTCATTGACGCTTTGAAGGTAGCCAAAGGTTGGCTCCAAAATGGGAACGGCACAGAATTTGCATTTTCGGATACATCCTTTTGACACCCGTATAAAGTAGGCGTTCTCTGGCCGGTATTGCCACTTAACAGAATCAATTAGTCTATAATCAGGAATATACTCTGCTATTGGAGATTCTCCCAAGCCGAGCATATTAGGTCTATCCAGAGGTCCTTCAATCACCTGACAGGGCACTCTTTCTCTGATGTAGTTAGGAAGGAGCGTAGCGCCAATACCGCCCACAAAGACATCTTCTAGCGGGTTCTGAACAGTTTGCAGATAGTACTTGACTGTGTCAACAGTACGTGGCAATTCATAGGTGAAGAGGGATGCGATGTAAACTCTATGCCAATGAACCATGCGGTATTCCGGTACTTTTCCACGAACAAAAGTGACTGCATCATCACGCTCTTTATGAAATGCTGAGATCCTCATCAAACCAAGTGGAGGAAACTTAGACCGATAAGTCGGTTCCACTAGAAGTACATTCATTTACCTATTCCACCGTCCTGGACTTGAAATCTCGCAAGAATGGCAGCTTCCGCCTTCCGATAGCTTTCATCATCAAGCGTTTGATACAGAATTTGGAGAATCTCGATGACTACTTTACGCTGCTTACGATCTAGATTAGAGCGTAGATTCTTTACCGCATATTTACTTTCCTGCTCCAGAGACCGGCACGCAGCTTCTAGTTGCTGAGCTACTTCCTCCAATTGCACTGCATCTGCCGGACGCTGTCGTACCTTGGCTGCTTCTTCTGTACGCACCTGTTCCTTTTTCACGCGCTCTAGCAAAGCACTACGTTGTTGCTCCGAAGCAAACCCTACCTGCAAACGGTCATTTGCTTCATCAATGGCAATCTGCGCGGCTCGCATCACTTTGGCCGTTGGGCGGTTGCGAGCGTGTGAGCGCTGTCTGATTTCCTCGACTCGCTCTTTGATGAATGGCTTGAGACCCTCTGCTATTTCCGGCCAGTCTCCGACGTCCTCAAAACCATCGCGGCGAGCATTGGGAATAGCTCTAGAAGAAAGAATGTGTATTTCTCCAATATGCCAGGCGTTGAACCTGCCGTTCGTTTTCGCTGTTTCAGCAAAGAGCTCAGCCACCCGCTCTGGCCCACCAATGGCGATATTTTTAGCTCGAAATCTGAGACCAGCAGATCTTTCGTCCTTTATCGTCCCAAGCAGATCGGTTTTTCCATACCAAAGCCAATAAGGCGAGTCTGGTGTGACATACTCCGGATAAAACTCTATGTCTTTGATGTAAAAATCGTACCTACCACCCCGTGAGTTTTGGGTCTTATAGTGAGTCTTATAGGGTTTAAATACTTCTCGTTCAATATCAGGAGTTTTGATCACCAAGGTAACTGTGGGAACCGAAATATCAGAGTGCTCAACCCATTCAAGAATCTTGGGTGCAAACATAAAACGCTGAGCATCGAAACCAACCGGTGCTACCTGGCTAAGATAAGCCTCAAGTATCTGCCAATCGAGAAAACTAGGTGCAGCAGCGTCAACGATGCCCTCCATAACAACTTCGAAAAAGTGTTCGTCTGTGGTGCATTTTTCTTGCATTACCTTGCTATTCCTCGCCATAACGTCAGACAACTCCTCAACTTGGCGCATCGCTGGAAGAATCGACCTGCGCAAACCCTCACAGTCTATCTCAACAGTCGAAACGACCCGCTCGTTCTTAGCTGAAGTGCGAAAAGATAGTATCCGGCAGTAAGCAATTCCAGCTAACCTACCAATACCACGAAATCCAGCACTGGTAGCAAGGTCTTTTTCAGACACACCAATGTCGATCAGACGACTGAAAACATCGACTTGTGAAATACCTATACCGTTATCTCTTACTGTAAATCGACGTGAGTCAGGCTCTATTTGTATCTCAATGCGTCCTGCATGGCGTGAGATGAGAGGGTCCTGTGCCTGCAATATAGAATCGGTGGCGTTCTGTACAAACTCTCGAACAGCATCTAGAGGATTGGTATACATTCCTGTTGTAAGCGTTTCCAAAACAAAGGCGCCGACTTTGGGAAGCTTAGACATACTACTTCTCCCTCGGCTGATGATAGCTTGGAAACGGGAACTTCACTTTGACCAGAGATGTTTTAAAAACGGCATGTTGCAAGAGAAGACTCCCCTTAGGAAGGCGTGTGATTGCTGCTTTGTAAGCATTTGGAAAATAGCGATAATCGGGGCATTTTGCGATTTCGACTGGGCTGGTGCGGCCATAAACATTCGTGCTACAGTTTCCGAGTACGCGGTCATGTACTCCGCTTCTGAATTGCTCAGCTCCAAATAACACTGTGCCTAACGAACGCCCGCGTTCTGTCACTTCAAGAATATTCTGTGTCAGTGTGCGTCTGCTATCCCCTGTCTTCGGTGCGTATTTGTTCAACTCATCCGCGAATATAACCACCTTACCCAAACCACCAGGGTCTGCATCCTCATCGCCGAGTTTGATACCATATATCGTCTGAATTACATCGCCAAACACAAGGCATTGAAGATAGTCTGGCAAGGGCTCAACATCTACTACAAGAACGTTTCCCGGCCTTAATGCCAATATTGCCTCACGGATTAGTTTGTGGCGCTTCTTGTCAGCCTGTGTTGTGGCTCGCTCTGTAAACAAGTCGTTCTCGGTTCTAGAGCGCAAAAGGCGACTGAATTTTCTCCAAGACATCACGGAAATGTCCTGGTCGGATCCTGAGCCTTTCTTTGTCCTGCGCTCAACCTCCTCTTTAAGTCCGCCCCAACTGGAAGCATTGAAATCAGCTATCTTATGGGCAACACTTTCCATTGTGGAGTTTGGGTCGTCAATATCAGAAAACAAGAGAGCTAACTTGGGCCTTGCAGTTTCAACATCGTAGAAATAGTTGAAAGCGCGATCTTCCTCTTGCTGCTTTCTCAAGATAGCAGAATCAACGTGCGAGAGGGTGTAGCCATTTTGCGGTCGCCTTGCATATGGATACAAATATGTGACGCTATCAAATGGAATCGGCTCCAGTCCGCATTTTTTCCATTCTGCGCGCTGTAGGTCTGTCAAATCGGAGTTAGGCTCATCAATCGCCAACAGGTCATTGCCCTTTACATTGAAAATGACCATCGCCACTTTATCGGATAATCGTTGCTGAATGGAGTTCAACAAAAACATTACATAAGAGGTTTTAGTTGCTAGACCGGAGATTCCCGCTATGTTCAAATGAGCACCTTCTGGTCCCAGCAAATACTCTGCCTCCACCTCAATGGGCACTTCTTCACCGTTCGAAATGCAAATATACCCTGCTGGTATCGGCTGTTGATAAGCACTCAACCCAAGAGCCTCTTTGATGCCTTCCACATCAGCCCACTCAACCTGCGCACCATCGCGCACCGGCATTTCTATCTCCTGGTTGTTGTAAAGCACTTCGGCCTGGGCAATAGTTGTCCCCATTCGCTCATTTTGCGGTTTTGCGTCTAAATCTCCAAAATCAGATGAAACGTAGTTCGCTAGGTGTCCGGCACTATCAGTGATGTACTCAAGGTCTTGTACAATTGCATAAGTATAGCTGGGGTTGTCACTATATTTAGAGATATGTTCAACCCTCACGATATCGAAGGGTCTGATAACTACACCACGATGAACCCAAAAGCGCAAGGTATTGCACGTAGTCGGCTGTTTTTCTGTAGCAGTCACCTTGCCAATAGCTGCGTTTTCCATTTTCCGCTCCTTTAGAACAATGCTTGGAATTGAGTATCGCTGATAAATGATGACTTAACATAAGTCTCTGCCAAGTAAACGGGATAGATATGACTTGCCCATCGCCAGTCTGCTTGATATGGAGTCACATTCCGCTCCCGCAGAACATGACTGGAAATAATGTCTATCCGGTCTGTTTCCAGGCCGTTCTCCTGTTCTTCAGGAGTGATAGCGTAACACTCCATTTTGACGACACCTTGGAGTGGATTACTCATCATATTGCACGGGCGAAGCCGTAGATACCACATACCGATGGTTTTTCTCTCGTCCACAGTCTTGAATACCGAGGTGCGCTCACCAAATGCCATTCCAGAGGTCAGTGCGCCAACATCTATTTTCCGTCTCCCCTTGCCGACAGCAAAACTGGGACGGAAGCTTTTGGACAACCCTATAACATTGCGAAACTGAGTGATCTCAAATTTTTTCTTGAAACGCAGAGGGCCATCTATTACAAGTAGGCCAGTGTTTGTAAGCAAACAACGCTCTGCCATCTCTTGCACAGCTGAGATTTCCAGGTCGTGCATTTCACTCATGATCTTTGCGATACCTAGATCAACTAGCTCTCGGTCTTTTTTGACCGTGTAACTCAGCAGTTCAAACTTGAGTCTACCACGTCGATTTACCTGCTCTTGTAGATACGCCAAATCATCGGGGGCCACAAGATCTGGAAACGCAAGGACGTTCTTAAAACGGCAGAAATCGCGCAGTGGCTTTATGGCCTCTCCGTCACCAGATCTTTCAAGAACGGCGACTCCGACCTGCCCCGCAATCAAGGGCAAATAGCGCCCGCCCAAGATAAGATCTGCTACCTTGTATGTTCTGCGTGACCCATCAAGAAAAAATCGCAGAATTGAAGGTACCTTGGAATGAACCTCAACCCTTTTCTTACCAATTTTGAGGGCAGGGAACTCAAATAGAGTTTCTGCAGGATGTTCATAACTATCTCGATATTCCCTGAATCGTTCAATGTCAAGATTGATCCGCTCACAGGGAAGACACTCAAAACCCATCGCCTCTTGTTTGATGATTGAGAGAATTCGTTTTGTCACTTGAATACCCCTTTTAACTATTTTACGACAGTGTCTACCCTTGAGCAAGCTAACTGACATTGGATTACACCGAATTCTCTGGCCCATCTACCCTTGGCGGAAGGGAATCCCCTACTCTCAGTATGAATCCCCGGCATCGGATATGACATAGAACTTTTGCGTTTTCGTCGCTGTTGTTGTCTTATCAAAGCCTTTTCGGTATAATGCGCACGCTATACTCCTATATCTACACAGTTGAATGAGACCGATCTTAACGTCAGTATAAAATGCCATTTCCGGAAGTCAAGTTTCTTGTAGGAGCAACATACAGCCGGAGAAAAAAGTGTTCGATCAAGTGTGCCAAGATCTGCCCCGCAAGCCTTGATGCTCTCTACACTGACGAGATACCCGATTCGCTATTCGCAAATTCACCCATTCGCCATTCCCAAAGGAGTTACCCATGACGATTCCTGTGATTCTCGACACCGATATCGGCACCGATATCGACGATACGTGGGCGCTTGCCATGTTGCTCAATTGCCCAGAGTTGGAGCCCAAATTGATCGTAACCGCCGACGGCGATACGGTCTACCGCGCGCATCTGGTCGCGAAGTTCTTGCAGGTTGCCGGGCGGACGGAGATCCCCATTGGGATCGGGATCGCCAAAGCGGGCGCGTCGCACCGTTACCAGGAACCCTGGCTGGCGGATTTCGACTGTGATGCTTATCCCGGCACGCTGTACAGCGACGGCGTGCAGGCGCTTATCGACGTCATTATGACCTCGCCGGCGCCGGCGACGGTGATCTCGATCGGTGCGGCGACAAATATCGCCCGCGCCCTGGACCTGGAACCGCGTATCGCGACCCACGCACGCTTTGTGGGGATGCACGGCAGTATCTACCGGGGCTATGACGGGACGCCGGGAGCGACGCCTGAAGCCAACGTGAAATCCGACATCCCTGCCCTGCGCACGGTGTTTGTGGCGCCCTGGCAAGAGATCGTGATCACGCCCCTGGATACCTGCGGGCTGGTGGTGCTCGAGGGCGAACGGTACCAGGAAATTTTACACTCGCCCAATCCGGCGCTCAAGGCGCTCATCGAGAACTACCGCATTTGGGCCAGGCTGGTCACCTGGATGACGGTAGACTACGAGGACGTCCGTTCCTCGACGCTGTTCGACACGGCGGCGATTTATCTGGCGTACAGCCAGGCATGGTTGGAGGTGACGCCGGTGCGTCTCAGGGTGACGGACGAGGGGTTGACGCTCCCCGATCCGGCGGGCCATAAGGTGCTGGCGGCGCTGCGGTGGCGAGACCTGGCGGCGTTTTACGATCACCTGGTGGAGCGACTCGATCCATGAGCGCGCAAAAGATGCCTCTGGAAGAACTTGATCCTGACGATTTTCCATCCGTGGCTCCACTTTTTGAGGGCCTCGCGCACAACGTCGCGCTGGTGTACGGCGTCATTGAGAGGTACAGCGAAGGGCGTATCTTCGTCGACCGGCAGGCAGCGCCTCGCTGCGCCCTGATCATGACCGATGTGGGGTATTTCTACGTCGGCGGATCTCCGGACCAGGCGGCGTTCAACCGGGCGCTCGGCCCCTTATTCTTTGAGACCCTGCTGCCGCTGCTGGATGAACCGGAGCTGATCGTGTTCGCGTTCTCCGATAGTTGGCGGGCAAGATTGGATGAGCTATTGCAGCCTTATGGCGCCATCGTCATCCACCGGAAGGTGTTCCGGTTCGTTCCTTCCCAGTTCGCGGCGCATGCCGGCTGGCAGACGCGCATACCGGCAGGTTGCGACCTGCGCCTGATCGACAAGACGTTGGCCGACCAGCATCCGGCGTTACAGCGCGCGGTTGCTCCGGGCGCGCAGCGCTTTGGCGTCTGCCTGATGCGAGGAGAGGAACTGTTGAGCGTGTGCATCGCCGTCAGCGTAGGCGGCGGGGAAGCCGAAATCGACATCCATACTGAGGCGGTGCACCGTGGGAAGGGCTTTGGGTTCCTGACCGCCTGCGCCTTTATCGAGACCTGCCTGGCGCGAGGGTTGACGCCCAGCTGGACCTGCTGGCCCCACCGCGAGGCTTCCCAAGCATTGGCGAAGAAACTGGGGTTCGCTCCCCTGCCGGATGCACCGGCCCACCTCTGGGCAAAGGATATGTGAGCGAGCCACGCCTGAATAGGTTTCGACAGGATTTACGGAACGAGATCCTTGAAAATCTTGCCAATCCTGTGAATCCTGTCGATATTACCCAAAAGTGTAATACTCCCTCCCTACAGCTGCCCGCCAAAGATTACCCCTTGGCGTGATGACAACGCCGCCCCAACCGCGTAGACTATACACGGTGAACGAAAGGGACGGCGCGATGGAGCCCCAAACACTTTACGAAATCCGCATCCAGGGACATTTGAGTCAGGGGTGGGCTGCCTGGTTCGAGGGGTTCACCCTCGACTATGACGGAAACGGCGATACGGTCCTGACCGGCACGATTGTCGATCAAGCAGCGCTGCATGGCGCGTTGATGCGGATTCGAGACCTGGGTATTCCATTGCTCTCGGTGAACCGGATCCCAACGGAGCAAGAAAAAACCCACTGAGACGTCAAGAGCATCAAGCAAAGGAGGCGCTATGTCAGGGAAAACGTTACGTTTCGTTATCGCAGGGGTGTTGTGCTTGCATAGCATCGGACATCTGATGGGGATCATCCCCGCACTGGGCATCATCAACACCACCGCAGCGAGTCCGCAGTGGCTCAGGGGGTGGACTAGCCATTCGTGGCTGCTGAGCAATCTCCTAGGGGGAACCTTCACGCGCGTGCTGAGCATCCTGCTCTTTCTGGGTGCGATGGCAACCACACTTGCCGCCAGCCTGGCGCTACTGGACTGGGGCATCCCCCACGATAGCTGGCGCACACTGGCTGTGATCGCGGCCTGTATCTCGTTGCCCACCGTCATCCTCTACTGGAACGCGCTGATCTTTTTCATCCCGCACAAGGTGGGCGCGCTGGGTATGGACCTTGCCATCCTGGCAGGACTCCTTGTTATGAACTGGCCGGCAGAAGCCATCACCGGTTGGTAAACCATCTCGCAAAAAGACGTGTATCTATAAACGAATCCAGGAGGAACAACATGGAAACCCGAGAACAAGTGATCGCATTCATCAAGGACGTGAAGTTTGGCTATCTGGCAACAATCGGACCCGACAACGCTCCTCGCGTCCGCCCCGTGGGCGCCTACACCGTGTACGGCGATGCGCTCTATTTCTTCACCTTCAAAATGACACGCAAGGTGACCGAGATCACGGCACACCCGCAGGCTGAGATCGCCTGGGCGCGGCTTAACGACAACGCCCAGGTGCGGATGCGCGGCGCTCTCAGCCTTGAGGAAGATCCCGACGTGCAGGCGCGCTTCAAGGCCGACAATCCAATGGTGGCGCAGATGTTGCCACCCGGCGCGGACCAGCTGTTCGCCCTATTCAAGCTGGAGCCCGAGGTGGTCGAGGCTGTGATTGGGCTGAAACCGTACAACCAGGTGACATGGAAGGCATAATCGGGCAGAGAAAAACCTAAAATCGAGAGCACGCAACGCAAACCGTGAAACGTAGGGCTTACGTTTCACGGTTCCTGTCTGGGATGTTTCAAAAACGCAGGACTCGGGTGGAACGCACCTGAGCAGGCGCGAAGATGACCCCCTCATTTCAATCTGGCCTTCGAGCGCCCTGTGACGTGGAACACCGTCCTACTTGAAGACCGGAAGCATCAATGCTGAAGGGTGGTCTGCATCGTGCAGGATGACGGTATGGGCGACCTGGGCCGGGGCGCCCTCTCCCACGTACATCTCGCCGTTGTTGGGATTGGGTGCAAAGCGCGGCGCATTCGACGACGTCACACTGATGCGAACGCGGTGCCCGGTGTTGAAGACATAACTGTGCGGCCCCAGATCCACCGTTAGTAATACCGGCTCCCCCGGCTCCAGGAACACCTCGCACGTATAATCCGGGCAGGTGCGATAGCGGGCCCGAAAGATGCTATCGGAGACCAGCATCGAGCGCCCGTCGGGATAGACATCGGTCAGGCGGACCACAACGTCGGTATCCGGGACGTCCGTGGCAATCCAGATATCGGCGCGCAGGTCGCCGGTGGCCTCGAGGGGCGCTTCCAGCGGCGGCGTGGTATAGACGACGACATCGTCGCGAGCCTCTACCTCCCGCTGGTCGAAACTTCCGGCGGGCAGGCCCAGGTTGGCGCCGCCAACGGTCGGCGAGGGGGCGTGGGGGTCGTAAGTGAAGGCGTCGCCGCCGCCGTCCGCGCCGGGCCGCTCGAGGCTCAACACATTGCCGGGATGCAGGTAGAAA
Source organism: Anaerolineae bacterium (assembly GCA_016926915.1). Lineage (GTDB taxonomy): Bacteria > Chloroflexota > Anaerolineae > B4-G1 > SLSP01 > JAFGNR01. The sequence continues at coordinate 3,956 of JAFGNR010000119.1, read as the reverse complement.
GGCGTCTCCGTTCCGCCAGCGGGGGGCCAGGTACCGGCAGTGCGCCACACGTTGCCAGGGGCATCCGGCTCAGCGACGGCGCCCAGGGTGAAATACTGCACCGGAGGCAGCGCCGCCAGGTCGGCCTGCGCCTCCGGGTCGTCGAAAAGACAGGCCAACATAAAGATTTCCAGCTGCTGCTCCAAGGACTCGAGAACCGCATTGGGGAAGGTCAACGCCCCTACCTCCGGATCGTTCACCGCGTGCGTCCACGGCCCCATGATCAGATGTTGTTGGCCCCTGGCGCCCGCGCCTCCCTCGTCCTGGTACCCCAGGAAGCCGTTCACCATGCCCCTGGCGAAGATATCGTACCAGCCGGCGACGTGAAACGCCGGCACGTTCACCGCGCTGAAATCGTCGATCTGCACGATGTCCCAATAGGCATCGTTCTTATGATGCGATCTCAGGGGAGCAATGCGATGCGTGCTCTGATTGCTCTCGAGCCAGCCGGTGGTCAAGGCCTCGCGGTAAACGCCGCCCTGGTAGACTGCCCCATCGAACAGATCGGGGGTTGCAACTTGAATCCACTGGCATGTGAGGGCTTCCGGCGCACCGGGCGCGAACAGGTATTGGGTAATCCCCAACGCCGAACCGCCTAACGTCATCACCCGCCCATTCGACCAGGGCTGCCCGGCAATCCAGCGCAGGGTGGCCTGCCCATCTTCGCGTTCTGCGAAGAAACTCATGTCCTCGCCCTCGGAGTCGAAGCGCCCACGGACGTCCTGGGTCATGACCACGATGCCGTGCTCCGGCAAAGTACGGCCCCAACCGCTCTCGCCACTACGGCTATAGGGCGTGCGCAGCAGCAGCGTGGGCCACGGTCCCTCCCCCGCGGGCCAGTAGATTGTAGTCGCCAGCCCAACGCCATCCGCCATGGGTACTTTTACGTCCTCGACCAGAGCGCCCCCGGAAGTCGCTGCAGGGACATTAGCAGACGGGAGAAGATCGCCGAGCACACAACAGACACCGGTCGCCAGCAACGCCCATGCCAGGAACAGCCTCGTGAACTGTCGTTTCGCCAGAGTATACATGCGCACTCCTTTCACGTGTGGTTTTCAGCACGATGATACCGGAAAGCGCGCGCTTCCACATCCTACGCGGGAAGGGTTTCGCCCCCTACCCGGGAAGGGTCCCGGTAGGGTCCCGCCGGACGATGCCGGTCTGCCAGGCATAGACCGCCGCTTCGGTGCGGTCGTTGAGGTGCAGCTTGCTCAGAATGTTGCTGACGTAGCCCTTGACAGTGTTTTCGCTGATAAACAAGGTCTCGGCGATTTTCCGGTTGCCAAGCCCCGCAGCGATCAGCTTCAACACGTCCAGCTCGCGCTCCGTAAGTTCGGTGAAGGGATTGACCGTTTCGGACCGGGGGCCCCGCACCTCCTGGATCACGCGGGCGGCAACGCGCGGATGCAGCGAAGCTTCTCCACGCGCCGCCAGACGCAAGGTCTCCGCAAGGTCTTCCATGGCAATATCCTTGAGGACATAGGACGTGGCGCCGGCTTGCAGCGCCGGAAAGATATGCTCATCATGGTGGAAAGAGGTCAACACAACGATCTGCATCTGCGGATGGGCCGCTTTGAGACGGCGCGTGGCCTCCACCCCATCCATTCCGGGCATCGCCAGATCCATGAGAATAACGTCGGGCGCCAGCTCAGCAGCCAGCTGCACGGCAGCAGCCCCGGAGTTGGCCTCGCCGGCCACGTCGAAGTCAGGATGAGGATCAAGGTAGGCGCGGAGCCCGCGCCGGACAACGCCGTGGTCGTCCACAATCAGCACGCGGATAACGGCTGGTGATCTCATGGTGCACTCCTGAAAATTGGTGGATGGCGAAGGCTTATCAGGCGGCGACGGGCGGCGGGCGCCATGTGGCTGCGATTGTCGTGCCGTTCCCTATCTCACTAGAGATGGTCACCGTTCCACCCAAAGCCTCAATCCGCTCGCGAATCGAGCGCAAGCCCAGCCCCGGCGGCCCCGCGACGTCGAACCCCTGGCCGTCATCCGAGATGGTTAGCGCGACGCCGGACGGATCAGCCGCCAGCGAGACAGCTACGCGGGAAGCGCGGCTGTGCCGGGCGACGTTAGACAGGGACTCTTGCGCAATGCGGAACAGGGCTTGCGCGACCTGGAGGGGCGCCGGTCCCACGTTCTCGATTCGGACGACGACGGCAATACCGCTGCGCCGCGACCAGTTGTCCACATAGCGCCGCAGGGCCTCGTCCAGGCCCTGCGTTTCCAACTCCGCAGGACGCAGCTGGTAGATCAAATCCTGTAACTCGCGGCGCACCTCATCCACCAGCTGGCGGGCCTCATCCAGATGCGAGCGGGCCTCTTCAGGATCGCGCTCCAACCACAAGGCGGCGGCGCCCAGCTGTGCAGCCGCTGCCAATGCGCGCTGCTTGGCGCTATCGTGCAAATCACGGGCCAGCCGGTTGCGTTCCTGGAGTACGGCCAATTCCTGTCCCTGTTCAAGCTGCGCGTGAAGTTGCGCCGCCATCCGGTTCATCTGTCGCGCCAGGCGTCCCAGCTCATCACGTGCGTTATCAGCAATCAACACGGAGAACTCGCCTCGGCTCCAGGCATCCGTGGCCGCGGCCAAAGCACGGAAACGACGCACCCACCCCCGCGCAGTCCAGGCGCCAAAGATCGTGCCCAGAACGCCGGCAATCAACACGAAGAGTAACAGACTGACCCCGAGGGTGCGGAGGGTATAGACCGGCGCATCCTGCTGTGTGGGCAGGGATTCGACAAGCAGCGCCAGCGCACCCAGGATTTCCTCCGAACGTCCTGCGGCGGCGCCGGTCACCGGCACAGCCACGATCAACGCCCCATCGGTCTCACGGATCGCGGAAAGCCGCGCCGGGTTCTGCTCCCCGGAGAGCGCCGCCGCCAACGGCGCCACTGCTTCCGGCGCGGCCTCCAGCAGCGCGCCCGTAGCAGCGAAGGACTGCCCTAGCACCTCAGAAAGAGCAGCATCCACCCCGGTGATGCCCAGGATGCGCCCCTCAGCATCGACCAACACGGCCGAGAAGCGGGCGTCAATCTGGATCGAGAGCCGCGCCTCGCCCACACGAAGCAAGGGCACCTCGGAGACCGTGACGCGGCTTAGATCGTCAACGAATACCTGCGCCAGCGTCTCGTCCCCAGAGCGCGGCGCCGCTGCCGCCCGGAGCAGAATGGTGCGCGCTTGAGGAAGATACCCTTCGCGCACTGCCTCGATGAGGGGTTCCGGAGCGAGGAGCGCCGTAGGCGCCAACGCATAGTTGAACAGAAACGGCGCGATCAGGGCGGCCACAGTCAGCAACACACTGACGGTGACGAGGGTGTAGCTCAACGTCAGTTTCCACCGCAAGCTGCGGAGCGAGTGTCTGCGCGTGGTTGCCATCGCAGCAACTATACCGCAACATCGCCCGGGAGCAAGAAAATCTCAAGATGCTTACCCGGAGATGCACAGAGCAGGGCCAGAGACACACAGAGGAGAAGAAATCCGTGTTCATCTGTGTGTGTCCGCGAACCTCCTTGCATTTGGATGGAGAATGATAAGACCCGGCGCCGGAGATTATTGTAGCCTGCGTCTGGCCTGACTATCGGGTATAATACTCCTGAACTGCACGCCAGTTATCAAATCCAACGGAGGTAGCCGTCATGAGAACCACACACCGCGCCTATGCAGACGAAGCCGGCGATTTCAACCGGATCTGCCGTTTTATCATCGACAATCCCGAAGCGTTACGCGCCTATTCGACCTGGTGTCTGGGTAGGTTCGTAGATTGGAAATACGGATTATGGGGAACCAAGCTGGCGACGCCGGGGTTCTGGCAGAAAAACGCGCATCTCTGGTTCGATGGGTTCGGGGAACTGGCCGGCTTCGCCATCTCAGAGGAAGGCGGCGCCGATTTCGCCATCATCACCCGTCTGGGCGC
>JAFGNR010000118.1 GCA_016926915.1 Anaerolineae bacterium | reverse complement strand
GCCTGGTACCGCGCTGCCAGGTCCTTCGCCAGGGAGAGCGAACCGCCGATGGGATACCCGGCTTCATGATCATTCATCATCGCTACTGTGGTCAACAGCAGCATCATGGGGAAATCTTCCCGCGCGAACTGGAAGAAATTTGGCAGCGCTTCGCGTATCAGGGGATCCTTGAAGCGCCGGGCAAACTGGATCACACCGGCGTTGCGCCAGCGGAGCGCGGGCCCCAGCATGGGCAGCATACTTTGTCCCAATTCCAGCGCTTCCAGGGGGCCGGAAGGCGTGAGATCGACCGGTGTATCCATGTCCTGGAACTGGCGCAGCGCCCGAATGAAATCGGCTGTCACGCCCGCGTCCTCCGGAGAGAGCGCCAACATGTGCGCTTCCAGGCGATCGATGTCGGTGTAAAGGGTGAAGACGCGCCCGTCCTCGCCTTCGTAGCGGGTGAACTCCTCGTAGTAATGGAACTTGCGCCCTTCCAACAAGCCCAATTCCAGCCACAGCTGGTGCACCCGCGTTTGGGGATCGGCGCCGGTGAGATAGCGCACGCTGCCGTCGAAGATATAGTCGCCGCGTTTCCAGGCTGTGCACAGGCCGCCGGGGATCGCGTGGAGCTCGAAGATCTGCGAATCGAAGCCGTTCATCTGGGCGTAACATCCGGCGGAGAGCCCTGCCATGCCCGCGCCGATAATGAGAATCTTGGTTTGTGACATAGTACACCTCGCGCTATGGGTTACCATTATGATGCCGGGGGATAGTTTACCATGGACTGTGGAGAGCGACAGGGGGAAAGGTTCCGTTGAAAAATCGCATTGTCAGTTGACACACTTTGTGCTACACTTGAACACGTAGCATATTCAGTTGACGCCGGGTAAAGTATGGAACAACCATCTACATTTGAACGGTCCTTGACGCTTTATCAACTCGCGTCCCAGCTGTGGGAAGCCGCCGACATCCTCAGGGGCAGCCTGGTGGAGCGTAGTATCCGGCAAACCTATCTTTTCCTGCGACTCTTTTTCAAGCACATCTGCGACGTATGGGATGAGGAAGACACCGGGATGGTAGCAATCTACGGCGTGGGCTTCGCCGATGAACCCTGCTTCCGGGAACCCGAAACGGGCTACTGGAACGTGGTACGCGAGACGCCCACCGGCATAGGTACAGCGTTGCAGAACGCGCTGCGTTGCACCGAGACCACTAACCAGGAATATCTTCACAAGCGGAACAACGCACTCATTGCGTTCTAGGCGCCATTCAGCGCCAGCAGGGACGGTCTATCGACAAATTCGAACCGTACATAATCCGGACGTTGTAAGAATCTGGAGGCACATGGGCGACTGCGCTTGTCACACACGGGATTTGAACCTGAGATGGGAAGGGAATGCCCTGGCGTTCGCTTTTCTGGAACTGACCCCCGCCTGCAATAATCACTGTGTGGGTTGTAGTAACGTATTCTCGAACACGCGCTTGCCGCCGCCGCTTTCGGGCCAGCAGTGGCGGGAACTCATCGCGCGTCTGGAACCCCACGTGGGGTGGCTCAAACTCACAGGTGGGGAACCAACGCTGCATCCGGCGTTCGAGGAGCTCATCGACTATCTCGGCCGCGTCCAGGTTTCTTTCCGGCTCTTGACCAACGGGCGCTGGGAAAACCGCCCGCGAACCTTGCGTGTGCTCGCGGCGAATACGGCGTTGGAAAGCCTCTTGATCTCTTTGCACGGGCCGGACGCCGAGTCGCACGAAGCTTTCACGCAGACGCCGGGGTCGTTCGTAGATGCCGTCGTTACCATTCAAGATGCTGTCCGGGCCGGTCTGGTTGTGGCGCTCAGTACGGTTTTGACCGCGCATAACTGGCAACGCGTCGAAGAAATGGTGCAGTATGGGCTTGCGCTGGGGGTCGATCATCTGGCGTTCAATCGCTACATCGGGCCGCCTTTACCGGACGCCGAACCTACACCGGAGCAGCTGGCCACGGCGCTCCAAGACATAGAACGGCTTTGGGTTGCCGGTTACCCGGTGCGGTTTGGAACCCCGGCGCCGCAATGCTTGACTCCTAATCACACCCTGGGCTGTCTGGCAGGACGCGCGTTTGTCACTATCGACCCGTGGGGAAAAGTCCGGCCCTGCAACCACGAACCCAGGATTATCGGAGACTTACAGGCAACCACACTGGACGAAATCTTGCAGGCGCCGGCCCTCGAAGCCTGGTTGCACGATATACCGGCAGACTGCGGCAATTGCTTGGAGCGTGATACCTGCGGCGGCGGGTGCCGCGCGGAGCGCACTCTGAGAGGCGCACGGCTGGGATACCGGCGACAACCCTCTCTGATACGCGCGAACCCCGTAGACGCGTTCGTATAGCATCACCCGGCTTGCCAACGCGCCTCCAACTCTACCAACCTGATCCGGCGCCATTCATGACGCAACACAATCGGACGCCTCGCAGCTCCCTGCTATGGTAAGTATGGAAGAGTAGATCGCCGGTTTGGAAGCCTATAACGAGGCAAGGCCAGAACCCGGAGTGATCTCGATCGATCATACCGTCTTTTAGATGGCAGAAAGGAGCTATACCCATGTCACTGACACGTTGGAATCCCTATGATATGTTGTCCTTGCGCAAAATCATCAACCGCATGCTTGATGAGAGCCAGCAGAATCCACTTGTCGAATGGCCGCGCGAAAGCCTTGCGATCCCCGTGGATCTGGTGGAACTCGATGACAAGTTCGTGTTGAAGGCCGACCTTCCAGGACTCAAACCCGAGAACATCGAGATCACGATGGTCGATAACCGCTTGAGTATTCGCGGTGAGTTCGAGACCGAAAAGGAAGATACCCGGGGGAACGTCCATTTCCGCGAGCGCCGGTCGGGGGCTTTTCAGCGCACCATTGCGCTGCCGACTACGGTCGATACCGATTCGGCCGCCGCTGAGTTCGAGGATGGCGTTCTCAAAATCACACTGGCAAAAGCTGAAGCCAGCATGCCCAAGAAAATCACTGTGAAAGCCGAGAGCAAGAGCTAATGCTGTACCATACGGAATGGTAAGCCCCGGAATCTCCAGGCCTTACCATTCCCAGGCCCTCAGGAGCTAGCGGATCACGGCAGCTGCGCCAACCTGATTCCAACTCTCCCAACCCAGACCAAATCCAATGCCAACTGGCCCCATACTGCGGCGCCTCTCATTTATGTTAAGCTAAATATTAGGATGCGTGGGGATTGGCCCCAGGGAGGAGATTCCGAAACCCAATTCAATCTCACAACCCTTTTACGATATGGAGTGCAAGGGCATATCCCCCGTGTCAAACGGCGGCCTGTGCCCTTGTTCGTTTCTGATGTGCATCATCGGACGATCGAACGCGCCTCAGGAATATGGGAGATACACGTTCAGACAAATGGAGAAGTGAATTGACGGCAGTGATACAAGAAAAGCGAGACACGAAACAACGTCCCAAGTGGTGGAAACTGCTACTTGAAGGGAATTATCTGTCGCGGCGCCCACGACGTGGCGACGTGACATCGGCCACGATTCTGGCTAAAGGGGATCGCGACATCCTGGTCGAACTGGATGGGAAGCGCGACGGCGTCGTTCCGCCCCAGGATTTAGACAGGCTGGAGGAGGACTACGTAGACCGGCTAGAAGTGGGAGACCAGGTTCCGGTCCAGCTTCTGGGCGCAATAGGACGCAACGGCGGCGTTGTGGTTTCTTTGAGCCAGGGGTTGAAACACCAGGACTGGCTGCGGGCGCAAACCCATCTAGCTGAGGAGAAAGTCTTCGAAGCCGAGATCGTGGATACGAACCGTGGCGGCGTTCTTGCCGAATTCGGGAGGCTTCAGGGATTTGTGCCCAACTCGCACCTGACTTCGCTCCCGCGAGGGATGCGCCGCAACGAGCGACGCAAGTTGAAGGAAGATCTGGTGGGGAAAACGCTCTCCCTGGTGGTGCTGGAGGTCAATCAACACCGGCGGCGTCTGGTGCTTTCGGAGCGCGAGGCGCAAAGTCATCTACGCCAGGCGCTATTGGATGAACTCCATGAGGGCGCGATTCGCAAGGGCATTGTTCGGAATCTTGTCGACTTTGGCGCCTTTGTCGATTTGGGCGGGTTGGATGGATTGGTTCACGTTTCGGAAATCTCATGGGAGCACGTAGCTCATCCCAGAGAGGTACTCAACATAGGGGATGAGGTGGAGGTCTACGTGCTGAACGTCGACCGCGAGCGCGAACGCGTGGGACTCAGCATCAAACGGTTGCTGCCCCGTACCTGGAACACGTGATTTTCTCCCAACATGGCTATTGGACTATCGCGCTCATCGCGCCAGCGCGATAACGAACGTGAAGCATACTAGGAGAGACACTATGAATCTCACGTCTACATCTTTGACGCACACTATTATCAGCGCCTTGAACACCGACGGGCGCACCGCCGGCTATGGAATCGAGGCTCTCGAGGAGGACGGCGTCGTGACCTTGACGGGAACGATCCCTTCCACTAATGTGGAGGCGGCCGCCGTTGAGATTGCCGGTAACTTGCCGGGCGTGCAGCAGGTCATCAGCGACCTCGAAGTCGCCGATGTAGCCAGGCCCAAGTTCGGGAAATGATGATAGATACGCGCGCCGAACTCACAGATGCCGTCAGTATGTATTTCTCAGAAATCGGCGGCGTCCCGCTTCTTACCGCAGAAGAGGAAGTGGCGCTTGCCAAGACGATGGAGGCCGGTCACGAGGCGCAGGAAGCCCTGGCACAAAATGCGCTCGACGCAGCGCAGCGCGCGGAGCTCGAAGCCCGGGCTACGGAAGGCAAAGCGGCTCGCGCGCTCTTCATCAAGGCAAACACGCGCCTGGTGGTGAGCATTGCCAAGCGTTACATCCATTACGGGCTGCCGCTTTCCGATCTCATTCAAGCGGGCAACGTGGGCTTGATTACGGCTGTGGACCATTTCGACTATCACAAGGGAAACCGGTTCAGCACCTATGGCGCCTGGTGGATCCGGCAGGCGATCACCCGTTCGCTCACCAAGCACGGGCGGACCATTCGCCTACCTGCCTATATCAACCAACAGCTGGGGCGGCTACGACGGGTTCGGCAGCAGCTGACACAACGATTGGGACGGCGGCCTCCCCTTGAGGAAATCGCGGAGGCCATGGACATGCCGCCGGATAAACTCCGGCGGCTGCTACGAATTTCCCAGCGTTCCCTCTCCCTCAACGCGCCGGTAGGAGAAGGAGACGAAATCGTCAGTCTCATCGAAGATCAAAGCAGTCCCTCCCCCCTGCAACGCGTGCAGAAGCGGATGATGCGGGAAGATCTATTGGCATTGCTTGCAGAGGCGCTAAGCGCTAAAGAGCTCCAGGTGCTAGAGATGCGCTTCGGTTTGAGAGGGCGCGAGACGCACACGCTGGCCGAAATTGCAGAGCTGATACACGTCAGCCGCGAACGCGTGCGGCAGATCGAACGCAAGGCCATCCGCAAACTCCGTCACCCGCTCCACCGGCACAAACTCGAAGGGTATCTTCCTTGAGAGTGAATCTGGGTTGCCCGATAGGATTCCAGATACCCGGCCGATGAAGAGCAGAGGAATATGAAATCGATCCATACAGACATCAAGAAGGTGTTTGCCTGGCTGGTGCGCCATGGCAAGCATACGCTTGATACCCTGCGTGAAGCCTTCAACCAGTTCCAGGAGACGCGGGCTGCACAGGCCGCTGCTGCATTGTCCTATTATGCATTTTTCTCCTTATTTCCGTTGATCCTTTTCCTGGTCTCCGTCACGAGCTCCGTCTTGAAGGAGGAACAAGCCTACCAGAGAATCCTGGAGTTCGTGCAACCAGCGCTGCCTCTCTCTGTGGACCTGCTTGAGGCAAACATCACAAGAGTCCTGGAATTGAGGGGCACGGTGGGATTCATTGCAATCGCCGGCCTGCTCTGGTCAGCTCTGAGTGTCTTCGACATCTTGGGACACAATATCAACCTGGCGCGGCAGCGGGCCACTCAACGCACCTTCCTCAAACGTCGCCTGGTGGCCCTGGGAATGGTAGGCGGACTCATCATCTTGTGGCTGCTCTCGCTTTTTTCGACGGCGGTCGCAACCCTTCTTCCCGAGCTCGAATTTCCCATTGGCGAAGGGATTTCTCTTTACGATACCTACCTGTGGACGTTGTTGGGATGGGCGCTGCCGTGGCTCTTTTCGTTCGGGATGTTCCTTGCGCTCTTCCATTGGGCACCCAACACCCACGTCACATCCCGGGCCGGGTTGGCCGGCGCCTTCTTCTCCGCCGTGGCTTGGGAGTTAGGCAAGAAAGCCTTTGCCTGGTACTTGAGCAGCGGGTTTGTCCGGTATGAACTCGTCTATGGCTCCTTGGGCGCGGTCGTATCCTTGCTCCTCTGGATATATCTGAGCGGTGTGATTATCCTGTTTGGCGCGCATTTGACGGCAACGTTGGACCGGCGTCAGCAAAGGGACACTGCCTCCTGAACGCTGCTCGCACGCCCGGAAAGTCTACCTCAATCGTCGTTTTCGACTATACTGGTAGCAAGGGAGATTGATATGAATGAAGGTAAGAAATGGCCCCCCTCACATAGAGACGGGCAGATCATCTTTCACATGGTCTTTAGTGGTGGAGCCTTGATGATATGCGCCACCTGTGTCGCTGATCCTGTGGGCGCGGTGATCTTTATGGGATCGGAGGGAAAGCCATGACGTCAGAAGCGCGCACCCTGGTTGTGGATGACGAGGCAAGCATCCGGCTGTTTATAGAAAAAGCCCTCGAACGAACCGGTCACGAGGTCACGACAGCAGCGAACGGCGAAGAAGCCCTGGTGATTTTGCGGAATACGCCTTTCGACCTGGTGATACTCGACCTGAGGTTGGGAGGCAAGATCAATGGATTGAAGGTTCTGGAGGGGATACGTTGGCGCTGGCCCGACACAGCCGTGATCATCTTGACCGCGCATGGGTCGCTGGAATCTGCCATGACGGCAATCGAGGGAAATGTCGATCGCTATCTCCTGAAGCCCTTGACGCCCGGCGAGCTCCGGCAAGCCGTCAACGAAGTGCTGGAAGAGCGACGGCAGGCAAGCCAACGTTTCGAGAGCGGATATAGAAACCACGATATTCTCGAAAGGGGACCTTTCGTCATCGACCTTTCAAAGCACACAGCCCGCTTGAACGATGTGATGCTGGATTTGACGCCCAGTGAATTTGATCTGCTGGTACATCTGATGAGAAATACCCACCGGGTCGTTTCCCCGCCGGAGTTGGTCGAGGTTGTACGCGATTACCGTCCGGAACATCTCTACGAGGCCCGCAACATCATCAAATGGTACATCCACCGGCTTCGCACCAAAGTGGAGCACGACACCAGCCACCCGCGCTATATCCTCAATGTCCGGGGGGTGGGGTATCGCTTTGGTGGGTAGCCTATAGGGCAGCCAACTCAAATCCAACAGATGCAACGTATGCCAACTACAGTCCCAACCGCCATCCACGGTTGGGACTGTTACTATGTAGTATGCTGGTAAGTAGATGCGAGAGAGCCCCGCAATGTCGTAGATGCACAGAGCGACGTTCGAGACAACCTGGCGTCGATTGTATGTAGGGGAGGAACCGTGCAACAACATAAACGCATTCTCGTGGTCGATGATGACGCACGCGGTCTTCTCGTGGTCGAGAAAATCCTGGAACGGATGGATCCCACTTTCGAGATTGTCGGAGTCAAAAGCGCCGTCGCAGCGCTTCAAGAAGCCCGGGAAACACATTTCGATCTCATGATCACCGACTTGCACCTGCCTATGGTCAGTGGCATTGCCCTGACCCGTGCCCTGCGTGATCACCAATCAGATCTCGCGGTCATCTGGGTGACAGCCTATGGATGCTATCAGTTCCGCCCCCAGGCAAAGCAACTGGGCATCTGTGAATGTCTCGACAAACCTTGGAATCTCGAGGAACTGCGAGGGGCCGTGAGAAACGCCCTTGAGGAAATTATCGTGCAGTAAATCGATCGTGCAGACTCGCGACAGGCGTCTGCCCTGAGGTTCTTCGTACTGGATGTTAGTACTATGCATAAGATCTACGTGAATTGGAGGCGCCAACATGCCAAAGCTAAAAACGCACAAATCTACATCGAAACGATTCCGCCGCACGAAAGGGGGCAAAGGGAAGCTCATGCGCACGCGGCAAGGGAAGTCCCACCTCCGGCGCAAGAAAAGCAAGCGTAGTCGTCGTGACTTCTACAAGATGGTGACTGTCGATTCCAGGGGCGTCACAGCCCGCGTGCGTAAGTTGATACCTGATATTGGAGCGTTGAGCGCCCACAAGACGTCGGAGTCTTACCAGAAAGATGAACAGGTGGAGGATTGAACTATGAGTATCTTTTCACGCGCTGATGTGGCGGCGCTTCTGGAGGCGCGACAAGGCCCGTGTGTGTCGATCTTTATGCCCACCCAGTGCGCCGGTAGGGAGACTTTGCAGAACCCGATTCGGCTGAAGAACCGGCTGGCCGAGGTCGAAGCATTACTGGAGAAGGAGGGGCTTACGCCTCAGGACATCGCGGCATTGTTGGAGCCAGCCTCCATTTTGGCGCCGGATAGTCTTTTCTGGCAGTATCAGAGCGACGGCCTGGCGCTTTTCATCTCTCCGGCCACGTTTCATCTGTATCGTCTGCCTGTCGAATTTGACAGCATGACCATGGTCGCGGATCGTTTCTACATCAAGCCGCTGTTGCCCCTCGCGCGTGCTAATGGGCAATTCTATCTGCTAACCCTGGCTCGCGACCAAATCCGGCTTCTCCAAGGGACGAAGTACCGCATGAGTGAGGTAGAAGTGCGGGGAATGCCGGCAGAGATCGCGGCGCTGTTTCGCGAGGAAGAACGCCATCTGCAATTTCACAATTGTACCCGGGTTCCAGGCGGTCGCGATCGGGAGCGTCCGGCGATTTTCCATGGACATGCGGTCTATAAGGATCGTAGTCACGAGACCTTGTTACGTCATTTTCGCCAGATCGACGACGTTCTGAAGGAAATTCTCGTAGCGACAAATGCCCCCCTCGTTCTGGCGGGTCAGGTGCAATGGCTTCCACATTATCGTGAAGTCAACACCTATGAATTCCTGATAGACGGCGAGGTTGCCAAAGACCCCACCGCGATGACGGATGAGGAATTGCACGCCGCTGCATGGCGGATTCTCGAGCCCCATTTTGCCTCTGCTCGGATGGCTGCCATCGAGCGCTACCGGATTCTTCAGCATCACGAGCCAGGCCGGGTGTCCCGGCAGGCGCCGGACATTGTGCGGGCGGCTGCTTCCGAGCGCGTCGATACCCTCTTCGTCGCACAAGATCTCCAAGTCTGGGGCGTGTTCGATCCTCAACGGGGGAAAGTCTCCATCCACGATACACAAGAGCCGGGGGATCGAGAACTACTAGGCTTCGCCTCAGCGAAGACTTTTGTCAATGAGGGCGCCGTTCATGTGCTTCCAGCCGAGGACGTTCCCGACGGTGGAGAAGCCGCTGCTATCTTCCGTTTCTGAGAACGTCTTTCAATGGCGATAGGATGACATGATCATTAGGGCCCCTTCAAGCCCGCGCGCTGTGCCGCAGCGTCGCGCTGGCATATCACAACAGGAAGGTTGGTGAAAATGATGCAGACTTGGCCTTTCGATTTTGAATTCACTAGCGATATCGTGCAGACAGACGAAAAACTCCGCGCAGAGGCCGAGACGCGCGTGCGCGCTTTGGCTTCAGGACACACTGACATCGTGGGCGCCGCAGTGGCTGTCCAGGAGCTGACGGCAAGCGCGACGCCGCACCGGTACGAGGCGCGCGTCGTGCTCTACATGCGCCCCAAGCATATCGCCGGCGTCGAGAAAGCGCCGGATGCTCTGCAGGCGCTCCAACAAGCGTTGAGTGTTGTGGAGCAGCAGGTGCGAGACTATCGTGAGAAACTGCGCACGCGTTGGCGCCAGCCTTGACGGCTTTCCCGGAGAGTCGGCGCTGAAGCTGCGCCGATTCGGCGCGCAGCAGGTCATGCGTTTTCGCGCTCGTTATGGTATGCGTAAGTGTATGTCTGGGAAACGCATCGATGTTGCCGCTTGGTCAGGGTAGTTTTGGTGGTTGGTATGCCAAACCGGGCTTTTGTTGCACTCAATCCGGTCGCGGGAACTCACGATCCCGGCGAGGTTCGTGACCTCATCGAACGGCGGTTTCGGGACGCTTTGTGGCGCTTCACCTTTCACACCACTGAAAAGGACGGAGACCTTTCCTCCGTGGTGCGCCAACACGCCGACCAGGGATTTGATCTCTATGTGGCTGCGGGAGGGGATGGTACTGTCTCCGGTGTTGCCGGAGGAATCGCGGGCACGGAATACCCTTTGGGCATTATCCCTACCGGGACCGGCAATCTTCTTGTGCGGGAGTTGGGGATTCCCCAAGCGCCGGAAAAGGCCATGGAGCTGTTGGTAGGGTCTCATGGCTACCGAACGCTCGACGCGCTGCGGCGCGTGGGGCAGGACCGGTATTATTTTCTGAACGTCAGCCTTGGAACCTCCGCGATGTGGATGCGAGAGGTTGCGCGTGATACTAAACGGAAGATGGGAATCTGGGCATATATTCTTGCGGGTGTGCGCACCTTCATGGGAGCACAACCGGCCCGGTTCTCTCTCAGTATTGATGGCGAAACCCGCGACATCAAGGCATCCGAAGTCCTGATTGTGCATGACGATTCCCTTGGTCTGCCGGAACTGAGTTTCGGGCACGGTGTACATCTGGACGACGGTCAGGTCGATGTCTGTGTAGTGCGGGCAAAAACAGTAGGGGATTACTTGGATGTCGCCTGGCAAGTTGTCACAGGACACTACAAGCGAGGCTCACGTTTTCGCTGTTACGTTGCCCGTCAAACCGTCAGAGTGCGCTCCCGGCAACGTCTGCCGGTGCAGGCGGATGGTGATTTCATTGGGTGGCAGTCCGTTGGCTTAGAGCTTGTTCCCCATGCCGTGCGCGTTGTGACCCCCAAGGCCTGAGCTGTTTTCCCAATACGAGGTGACT
>JAFGNR010000117.1 GCA_016926915.1 Anaerolineae bacterium | reverse complement strand
TGGTGCAGACACAAATCCTTTTCCCGCATCGTCATCATCGATGACCAGGTGGCCGGGGACGCGTTCATGCAGCAAGTGTTGAAGCTGGCTGCACCGCCTAATCTGACGGTGGATGTCTACACCGTCGAGAAGAGCCTTGAGGTTCTGAACGACGACGCGATTCAGCGTGAAACTACGATGCTCTTGATGAAGACGCCCCAAACGGCCCGCCGGTTGTACGAAGGCGAACTGGGGTACAAGCAACTCAACGTTGGGGGCATGGGCAGCGGCCCAGGGCGTAAGAATATCTTCAAGAACATCGCGGTATCCAAGGATGACATCGTGGATCTCAAATTTCTCATGGATAAGGGGGTGGAAATCACGTTATTGACGGTACCGGGGGAGAAATCGAAGGCGTTTGCAGATCTGGCCCGTAAGCTGTAAGCAGGTCGACATGCCGCACGGCGTTCGGCCAAGTATCCGTTTTGGTTGTCTGTTTTCATTTTTTAACAAAAGGAGAGACGCTGATGAAGTCACGTAAAAAGCAACTCAGTATCGCCATGGCGCTCAGCATGGCGCTCCTGGTTGTCAGTTTCGTGGTGGTGAAAGCTGCTCCCGTGCAGCAAGGCGATGTGGGGATGCCCCTTGGTCGGGCCATCATCATCGGGATTCTCTATTACATGGCGATGTCTCCCTGGTTGGCAAACCTGGGATTCACCGCTTTCTATCGCCCGCTCGTCGCCGGCACGTTGGTGGGTATCGTCATGGGACGACCGGCCGAGGGTATCGCCATTGGCGCTAACATCAACGTGCTGTACCTGGGTTGGATTTCGGCCGGCGGTTCGCTGCCCGGCGACCCCGGTCTGGCCGGTTACCTCGGTACGGCGCTGGCCCTGGGCGGCGGCCTGGATCTCAATGCGGCGTTGGCGGTTGCTGCTCCGCTGGGCTTGCTGGGCGGCCTGACCTGGTCCTTGCGCATGTCGGCCTGCTCGATCATCCCCCACTGGGCCGATCGTTTCGCCGAAGAGGGCAATGTCAAGGCTGTGGCGCGCAGTAACTACATCTACTCGCAGCCTTTCCTGTTCGTCATCTATGCCGTTCCCGTGATCCTGGCGGCCTATCTTGGTTCTTCGGCGGTCGCGAGCGCCTTGAACTGGATCGGCGCCAACGCCGGTTGGGTCATGGGGGGGCTGTACGCTGCCAGCGGTATGCTGGCTGCCCTGGGTATTGCCCTCAACCTCAAGTTCCTTCTGCGGGGCAACGTCTGGCCCTACTACTTTGTGGGCTTCATCGTTACCTCTTTCATGGAGGGCGACGTCAACTTGCTGATGCTCTCCATCATCGCCGCAGCCATCGCCTTCTTCCACGTGTTGTTCACGGAGGGGTTGGGTTCCGGGGAGGTTCTGAAGGGAGGCGCGGAGGTCAAGGAGAAGCCGGGCTTGCTGGCGAAAAGCGATGTCTTCAATGCCTGGTGGCGCTGGCTGTTCTTCTCCCACGCAACCTACAACTGGGAGCGCATGCAGGGCATGGGCTTTGCGCACAGCATGACGCCCATTATCGAGAAGCTCTACACCAAGAAGGAAGACGTCGTAGCCGCGTTGAAGCGTCACCTGGTTTTCTTCAACACCCAACCCGACTTTGGCGGCATCATCCATGGTGTGGTCATTTCCATGGAGGAGCAGCGCGCTTCCGGGGCTGAAATCAGCGATGATGCTATCAACGGCGTGAAGTCCGGTTTGATGGGCCCGATGGCCGGTATCGGCGACACCCTCCAGCAGGGTATCGTCATCCCCATCGCCCTGGCCATCGGCATGAACATCGCTACGGGCGGCGCCGTGGGCACGGCGACCCGGGGCAATATCCTTGGCCCGCTCTTCTTCCTCATCATCGCCGCGGCCTTCGTCTGGGGCTTTGGTTGGTTTATCTTCTGGCAGGGCTACAAGCAGGGCCAGAGCGCGGTGACCAACATCCTGCAAAGCGGCACGCTCAATCGTTTCATCACCGCTGCTGGCGTGTTGGGTAACTTCATCATCGGCGCGCTGACCGTCAGCTTTGTTGCGGTATCGACGCCGGTAACGTTAGTGATCGGCGGCAGCACCTTCGCCATCCAGGACATCCTCAACAGCTTCATGCCCAACCTGCTGCCGTTGCTGCTGACGCTGCTGATCTGGTGGCTGATTGCTAAGAAGAATGTCTCGCCGACGTTGATCATGGTCGTGATCATTGCCGTCGGTGTGCTGGGCGCCTACCCCATCTGGCCCGGTTTCGATCCCGAGGCCGGCGAGGCTATCCGGGTAGGGTTGTTCGGTTAGTGTACGGATTGCGCGCCATGGGTTGAAACCCGGCGCGATCTGGCAGGCTAAGTTTTGCAGGGGGAGCTGGCGGCGCGACACGAGTCGGCTCCCCCAATGCTGAGAAAAAGATACATTGAAAGGAGATTCACGAAACATGCTTGGATTGAAGACACATCGTTGGAATCGCATTTTCCGCGAGGATGGTAAGGCGTTCATCGTGGCCATGGATCACCCGGGATCGTTCGGGATGATGGAAGGTATGGAGAATCCCGGCGCGGTGTTGCGCAAGATCAGCGCCGCAGGTGCGGACGCCGTGTTGACGACTTATGGCGTGGTCACGAAGTTCGCCGAGGAGATCGGGAACATGGGGATCGTGTTGCGGGTTGATGGCGGCACCTCGATGCTGGCAAAAGAACGCAACCATTCGCGCCTGCTCTATCACGTGACCGACGCATTGCGCGTGGGCGCCGACGCCGTGGGGTCGATGGGCATGCCCGGTTCGATCTTCGAGGCCCAAACCCTACCTTACGTTGCCGAGCTGGTCAATGAGGCGGCGCAGTGGAACGTGCCTGTCATGGTAGAAGCGCTGCCGGGGGGGTTCGAAAACCCCAAGGAATGGTGGACGCCTGAGAATATCGGTCACGCCTGTCGCATCTGCGGCGAGATGGGCGTCGACTTCATCAAGACCACGTACACCGGCGACGTCGAGAGCTTCCGGCGGATTCTGGAGCAGCTCTACGTGCCCGTGGTGGTCTTGGGCGGCAGCAAATCCAAGGATCCGCGCGACCTTCTGGGCGGCATCTACGATGCCATTCAGGCCGGCGCTTCCGGCGTCGCCGTGGGGCGCAATATCTGGCATTACGCGGATCCCGGCAAGATGACGGCTGCCATTGCTGCCATCATTCACGACGGTGCGACCGTCGATGACGCGCTCGAGCAGCTTGCATAGTGTCGGCCCGGCGCGGTTAGCATAGGACAAGGAGTTTTCAATGGCTGATACCTATAAGCGGGCAGTATTCGTGGGACCCAAACAGATCCGCTTCGATGACGTTCCGGTTCCCCATCCCGGGCCGCGCCAGGTAGTGGTGAAGGTGAAGGCGTGCGCGCTTTGCACGTGGGAACAACGGATGTACACGGGCGAGGAGCACTTCTATCCGCTGGCAGGTGGGCACGAGGTCGCCGGCGAGCTGGTCGAGGTGGGTACGCAGGTTTACACTGATGCCAAGATCGGCGACCGGGTGATGGCGGGACCTCTGACGCGCTGTGGTTACTGCGAATCCTGCCGGCGCGGGCTGGATAACATCTGCGACAATTCTTTCAAGCGCTTCCGGGACACCGATGTCCCAGGCCCGGCGGGTCTGGCGGAGTATATCCTGTTGGAGGATTACCAGCTCTACAAGGCCGGCAACGACGTCTCCTTTGAGGAAATCTCCCTCTCCGAGCCGGTGGCCTGTGTGATGCGTAGTATCCGCCAGGCAAATCTACAGCGCGGGGATGACGTTGTGATCCTTGGCGCGGGCATCATGGGGCTGCTGCACGTGACGTTGGCCAAGATGGCCTCCACCCGCGTGATTGTAAGCGAACCCAATCCCGAGCGGGCGGCCTTCGCCAGGAAGATGGGCGCCGACGACATCATCGACCCACTCAACGAGGACTTTGTCGAACGCGTTAAAGCGCTCACCGGCGGGCGCGGCGCCAATCACCTCTTCACGGCTGTGAGCATTGCTTCGGCGGTGGAGCAGGCGGTGGCTGCAGCCGCCAAGGGAGGCCGCATTGCGGTCTACGCCAGCATCCACCCGAAACCGGCCAAGATCACCATCGATCCCAACCCCTTCCACGGCAAGGAGATTACCCTGACCGGCACCATGAGCCAGGACAAAGAAGATGTCCGCCAGGCCGTCAAGATGATCTCCGCCGGGCTGATCGATCTGAAGCCTTTCATCTCGCTGACGTTGCCGTTGGAAAAGCTGGAAGAAGGTTTGCAGGCTGCCTTGCGCCCGGATACCTACCGGGTCATCATGACGATGTAACTGCCTGTCTCACGCAGTTTCCGACGGGTTCGAGGGCGTCCACAAGGCGCCCTCGTTTGTGTTGCACCGGGGCAGCGGTATACTTCCTCCGTATTTATCTTCGTCCAAGGAGAACTGCATGGCAACTCAACACCCTGCGACAACCGTTCCAACAAAACCCCGGCTGGACGTGAAGCAGACGCTGCTCATCGGTCTGGGGCTTTTCGGCCTCAATATGATGTGGAAACTCTACAACGACTACGTCCCCATCTTCCTGCAAGCCGGCAACTCCCTCTTTGATGCCGGTCTGGCCGTGAAAACCACCGGATTTGGCCTGGGGGCGGCGCTCACCGGCTTGATCATGACGCTCGACAACGCGGCCGGGCTGCTCCTGATGCCTGTCATCGGCCTGTGGAGCGACCGCGTCTGGGTGCGGCGCCTGGGCCGTCGTAAACCCTTCATCGTGACTCTGGCTCCCATCTCGATTCTGACCTTCGTGCTCATTCCGGTCATTGTGAAAGGGACGCCGGTTGCCCTGAGCGGGCAGACGGCGCAACTGGGCCGCGAGCTCACCTGGCTGATGATTTCCATCGGGCTGTTCATTCTGACCATGGCAGGGTTCCGTAACCCGGTCTTCTCGCTCTTGCCGGATCTGACGCCCTCTCCGCTCCGGAGTCAGGGCAATAGCATCATCAATCTCATGGGCGGCCTCTCCGGCGTGATTATCACCTTCGTGGGGGCTGCGCTCTACCGGCAGGATATCGCCTGGCCCTTTTTCTTTGGCGGCGCCATGATGGGCCTGGCGGTGCTGGTGCTGGCGTTGGCGATCAAGGAACCCCGCTATCTGACGGACGCGCCCGAGGTGCGCGAGGAGGGCGCGGGCCTGGGCGCCCTGCGCGAGTTGAAGAAGATCTCGCCGGAGGTGCGCCCCAGCCTGATCCGGTTGGTGCTGGCGATCTTCCTCTGGTTCGTAGGCTTCAACGCCATCGAGACCTTCCTGACCTCCTATTGCGTGAACGTGTTGGGCGTCCAGGAGAACCAGGCCTCCCTGCTTTCGGGCATTCCCTATGCCACCTTCATCGCCTTTGCCGTGCCGGCCGGCCTGATCGCGGCGCGTTTCGGGCGCAAGCGCTCGATCATCACGGGCCTATGGCTTTTCGCCGGGCTGCTGTTGGTGGGTTTCTTTTTGCCGAACTTGACGGTGACGATCATCGTGCTGGTGCTGGTGGGCGTGGTCTGGGCCTTGATCAATATCAACAGCCTGCCCATGGTGGTCGATACCGCGCTGGATGATACCACCACGGGGACTTTCATCGGCATCTATTTCATCGGTTCGCAGACTGCGGCGGTGGTGGGACCGCTGCTGAATGGCGCCGTCATCGAGGCGAGCCAGAACTACGGTATGGTCATGCTGATGCCCGTGGTCTTCTTCGTGCTGGCGGCGCTGGCGATGCGGGGCGTCACCCGTGGCGAAGCGCGGGGCTGATCCGGTGTATTTTTGACAGGATTTACAGGATTTCTGGGCGCCCTTTCTGGGACTTGATCCCGTTAATTATGTAAATCCTGTCAGTAGTCTAATATCTCAAGAAGGAAACTGGCATGCCTGAACGAGAGACTGCCCTCGAGGCGCACGCCCGCTACCGGGGCAAAATCCAGATCGCGCCCAAGGTTCCGGTGACCCGTCTGGCGGACTACGCTATCTGGTACACGCCGGGTGTGGCGGACCCTTGTCGCGCCATCCAGCGCGACCCGGAGCAGGTGTGGGCGCTCACCAATCGCGGCAATACCATCGCCGTGATCTCCGATGGCTCGCGGGTGCTGGGCCTGGGCGATATCGGCCCGGCGGCCGGGCTGCCCGTGATGGAGGGGAAGGCGCTTATCTTCAAGCTGCTGGGCGGCGTGGATGCCGTCCCGCTGGTGCTCGACGCTCCCGACCCTGACGCCTTCATGGCGACGGTGCGCGCCCTGGCGCCTGGTTTCGGCGGCGTCAACCTGGAGGATATCGCGCAGCCCAAGTGCTTTGGCATCCTCGATCACTTGCGCGATGTATTGGACATCCCCGTGTGGCACGATGACCAGCAGGGCACCGCCACCGTGGTGCTCGCCGCCGTGCTGAACGCGCTGGCGCTCGTTGGCAAGTCCCTGGATGCGGTGAAGATTGCTATGGTCGGCATGGGGGCGGCAAATGTCGCCAACTACCGGTTGCTCAAGGCTGCCGGGGCCGACCCTGCGGCGGTTATCGCCTGCGACGTGCACGGCACGCTCCACCGGGGGCGCGGCGACTTGGAAGCGCTCGCCGGGGCGGCGCCGCAGTGGGATATTTGCCGGGAGACCAACGTCGAGGGGCTGGTGGGCGACCTACCCGACGCCCTACGCGGCGCGGATGTGCTGATCGCTTTCAGCCGCCCGGGTCCCGGCGTCATCTCGCCCGATTGGGTCCGGACCATGGCGCGGGATGCCATTGTCATTGCCGGCGCCAACCCCGCGCCCGAGATCT